>CAYJDW010000086.1:0-11118 GCA_964368985.1 uncultured Myxococcales bacterium
CGCTCACCACCCCCCCCCCCCGCCCTCTCCCGCACGCGGGCGAGGGAGCGTGGTGCTTAACTTGGGTCGTGAAATTGCAACAAAAAAAACCCCGCCAAGTGGCAGGGTTTGATCATCCCAAAAACTTTAGGGAATGATTAATCGTCATCACTGTCATGATGTCTACGACGACCACCGTCCCAAAATGGACTGATATGACGGTAGGCATAGAAAGGATGAACATAGTCTATTATCGAGGCCACTGGCGAAATCGGAACTTCGATAGGGAGTGGTTCAAGATAATAGTCAAACAATGGCGCTGGTGCGTAGGGAAAATACCAAGGAGAATAGTAGTTGAGCCAGAAATCTGAACTTTCGTCCTCGCCCAAATCCAATTGAGCAGATTCCTTAGCAGCAGTGTTGTCGGCGATAGCGGCAGTATTTTCAAAAGCCAGCGGTTCGCTTTGATAAAGACTAGGATCTTCGCCGCACCCTTGTTGCAGCGCGACTGCTACGAATAGCGTCGTGCCGAAAAAGAAGTAGCCAAGATATTTGTTATGTTTCATCGGATTGCCCCCCATGAGTCTGACACAGTGTTTAACTGTGCTGTTTTGTACGGGGGATATAATGACTACAGGGTGAAGGTGCACACCTAAGATGCGCAGGTGATCCAAAAAAAACCGAGCCTTTGGCCCGGTCATTAAGCGAGTTCAGAGGCTTTTTAATCATCATCGGAATGGCGACGACCACGCCAATCATGTGGCTTAGGATCGACTGGTAAAGAATAAAGAAATGGTCCATCTTTGGCCACTCTGCTAGGCAATAGGCCATAGGAACCTACATGATTTGCTTGCATAGGATGTACATCGTGGACGCCGGCCAAAAATCCGCTGCGACGCGAATGAACGGGAAGAACTTCCATAGGTGCAGCCACTGTAGTCTCTTGGCTTGGTATTTCATCAATGATCGTGGTGTCGCTCAGATCTTCAACTGTTGTTGCATT
Organism: uncultured Myxococcales bacterium; assembly: GCA_964368985.1. GTDB lineage: Bacteria > Myxococcota > UBA727 > UBA727 > JABDBI01. The sequence continues at coordinate 983 of CAYJDW010000086.1, forward strand.
ACCTGTCTGTACTTCTTCGGCCACCACGGTCGGAGTCTCTTCGTTAACGCGAGCTTGCTCGATTTGAGCATCGCGCGATGGTCTTTGTTCAGCCACGGATCTTTCGGTGCCGCCACAGCTTACTAGCAGTGAAAAGACACTCACAAGCACGGTCTTTTGTCTTAGTTTCATACGCCCCCCTAAAAAGTGAGAGTCAAAAAACCGACTCACACTGAAGCCCTATGTAGCTATTAGCGTCGCTATGTGCACATTAAAAAGAAAGCGATCTAAATAAAAAAAGCCCTTGCAATGAGCAAGGGCTTAGAGTGCAACCGAAGCTAAGTTTAGATATCGTCATCGCTTTCGTTAGAATCATCGTCGTTATTGCTATCGTCGTCGTTGGTGAAGCTATCATCATCGCTGATCAAGAAGCTATCATCATCACTCTCAATAATGTCGGCGACAAAATAAGGAGTGTATGGACTGATGAAAGGTGCGCCAGGAAATCCAAGGCCAGGATGTGGAAGTAGCGGGCCTGGACCTGGAAGGCCCGGACCAGGATAACCACCAATACCTGGAGCGCAATCATCGACAACAGCTGGGGCAAATCCAGGGGCCATGTTCGCATTGGCTCCCCATCCTGCACCAGGATGTGCTCCTTGTGCACCTGGCCATTGTGGATTTCCACCAGGCGCGAGCCCTTGATTAGCGCAGTTTTGTTGCGCTGGAGCTACGCTTGAAAGAGCTGGCGCTTCCTCTGCTGATTTATCAACGCTTGCTCTTTTTCTTTCATCTTTAAGCAAGATTTCGACCTGAATTTCTTCTGGCCGTTGCTCCATAACATCGGTTCTAGCTGCTACATCCTTGGTTTCTGTTGCATCTTTGGAGCAGCCAAAGTTCAACAATAACCCTGATACGGCTAATGCAAAAAGGTAACGACCTGTTTTTAAGTTTTTCATAGTTTTGCCCCCCTGAAAGAGCGCTTAACGAATACCTTGTGGTAACCGTGTGCGCAAAATCTTTCGTGAGGCCTACTTAACAACCAAAAATATTGTGTGCATGAAAAGGGATCAAAAAGAGATCTAATGTGGTATGGGTTGCCACTCTTCTTTGTATCTAATGAATTGAGTTAACTATGGAAACAATTATTAGTATTTTTTGGGCTCTGTTGCTAGCAATATTTGAACTACCAAGCGTCCAGAGCGCACCTTTGGCCGGCTCGCGAGGTCTCATTGTAAGAAATGATGCTGAGCAATCATCTATCTTAGAATTGCTTTTGCGCCAATGTGATTGCGGCAAAGTTGCTAACGACTCTCTGGCTATTTGTCCTTGTTGGGGAAATTTTTCTCTTAAGGATCAGCCGGCTGCGCAGGGTGATCCTCGTATCATCAGCAAATATTTCCTCGAGCCACTTTCTTCCCGCTATGGTTTTTTCAAAGAAGGGGACACCACTCTTTGTTGCATCCCTTCACCAACACGAATGAAAGATTTTTTAAAAACCATTGCACTGGATGATTATTTCGAGTTCATAGCGATCAATGGGCTGGTGGATGAAAATGATTATTTGGCATTAATCGCCCAGGGCAAACTTCCTATTGCTGGTATTGCTGATGAAAGTCCTGCTGGAGATTTAGCTTTAAAATATCAATATTATTTTCACGATCTTTTTAACCATGCTTTTATTTGGATTTTCATGCCTCAATCAGTCAGAGAGCTCATAATAAATCGAGCCGGGCGCATTGTAGATCTCGGACATAGCATTGATTCGCAATTGACGAGAGATAATTTATTATTTTGGCAGTTAATAAAATTAAGAACCAGTGCACTTTTTGACTCTGCCATGGCCAGTTTAAATAACCGTTTATTCGACCAAAATAGCTTGAAGCCAGGCCTGGCAGAAAAAGTAATTGATGATTTTAATGGTATGAGATCCGAAGAAAACATCAGTGTAATAAGGCTTCTTTTAGAGGCATCTATGAATTTTGGTTTATTTCCCTCTGATACTGAAAAAGAAAACTCTATTCCCATGATTAGTGATCATAATATGTTCACTTATTATTTAATGAGCAATATGATTGATTCCAGTGAGAGTTTTTTATTTGGTAAAGACAAATATATTAATCGCGAAAAAACCCTCGATAAAAATCGCGATTTTGAAATTTTATTTGAGTTGTCTCACGACAAATTAAGAGAGATTTCCGCCACCTTAAAAAATAAAATAAGCTTTCTTTTAGAAGTGGATCCAAACCATATTGATGAAGCTGAACCTTTCATTTCATGGGAGGAATTCATGTCCGAAATAGCAAATAAAATGCATTTGCTAAAAGTCTCAAACCACCAAAGAGCCGGTCTGGATTTCCCATAAACGCTGATAGATTCCGTCGCTATTAGCCAAAACTTCGTGTGTCCCCACTTCAGCAATGCAGCCCTGATCGAGAACTACAATTTGATCAGCATGGCGAATGGTGGACAAACGGTGGGCAATAACGATAGTGGTGCGGTTGCGCATGATTTTAGCCAAAGATTTTTGAATAGCTTCTTCAGTTTCATTATCCACCGACGAGGTGGCCTCGTCGAGAATAAATATAGGCGAGTCTTTTAGTACGGCGCGAGCGATGGAAAGCCGCTGTTTTTGCCCGCCTGAAAGCTTAATACCTCTTTCTCCCACCTGCGTATCATAGCCCTCAGGGAGGGACGCAATAAAGCTATCAGCCTCCGCCACTTTAGCAGCTTGCATGATGCTCGCCAAAGACGCATGTTCGCTCCCATAAGCGATGTTTTCTCTGATGGAGCCCGTAAACAAGAAGACATCCTGGCTGACGAATGAAATGGCGCTTCTTAAATCTTCGAGCTTCAGTTCGGCGATGTCGACGCCATCGATGGTTATCGTTCCCGAAGTCGGCGAATAAAAGCGCATAAGAAGTTTTATTAACGTGCTTTTTCCGGCCCCTGTAGCGCCGACAAATGCAATGGTTTGGCCTGGGCTAATGGATAAATTAAAGTGAGAAAAAATTGGTGTGCCATTTTGATAAGCAAAACCAACGTCGACAAAATCAATGGATCCCCCAATTTTTGGCAAGTGCCGGTGTCCATCAGTTATGTGAATAGGGGTGGTGAGTAAATCGAGCACACGATTTGCCGAGGCCATGGCGCGCTCATAGAGATCGGTCATTTCAGCAAGACGTGTGAAAGGCCACAATAGTCGCTGCGTTAAAAATACCAGCACGCTATAACTTGCCACCTGCAGTTCACCGGTGAGCGTATAATAGCCTCCCAAAACCAAAGTGGCGATGAAGCCCGCCACAATCGCCATGCGAATCACGGGGATATATGCGCTGCTCAGACGAATCGCTTTGCGATTGGCTTCTTGGTAAGCAAGACTGTCTTTCGTCAGGCGATTACTTTCATAGTTCTCGGCGGCATAACTCCTGATGGTGGCCATCCCTAAAAGATTATTGGACAATCTACCGCTAATGCGGCCCGCCATTTTTCTTACGTCTCGATAACGTGGACCAAGCAGATGCTGAAACTTAAAAGCACCAAATAAAATGAGCGGCATCGGGCATAGAGCAATGATGGCGACCATCGGCGAAATGTAGAAAAAAATGGCCCCAATCAGAAGAGTGCTCGCTACCACTTGAATGAGCGCATTTGCTCCTCCGTCGAGAAAACGCTCAAGTTGATTAATGTCGTCGTTCATGATCGATAAAAGATTGCCGGTACTTTTATCTTCAAAATATGCCACATCAAGTTTTTGTACGTGATTATAGCAATCAAGCCGCATGGAATGCTGGAGAGCTTGCGCGAGATTGCGCCATCTAATTTGAAATAGATATTGCAAAATTGATTCGCAACAAAACACGATCAAAGTAATAGCCCCAAGCACGACAAGCTGGGTGAGCACATCTTCAATACCAAGACGCGCAAGAAATGATTGCTTTCGATTTACGACAATGTCGACGGCAACCCCGATCAATACTTCAGGAATAATATCAAAGACTTTATTGAGAACCGAATAAGTAGTCGCGATAACAATGTCTGCGCGAAAGGCAGAGGCATAAGAAAGTAAGCGTTTTAATGAATTCATGGCTATAACCTCTATAATAATATGGCAGATTTTTTATATTGTCGTGAGAGCTAACCGGCCAAGTTGTCAGAGGTTTTTATTGTTGCTGGAGAAAATGAGCACATTCGTTGATAAATATCGTCATGGCGCGCGTAGCGCGGCCATTAAAAGTTGCAAGTATGGCAGAAATCTATTCGATGATAAAATTCCCTTTATCATCCAAATGCTTAACCGATTTGATGCTGGAGAATAATTCTTCGTACGAATGATTCTTTAGAAAAAGCTCTATCTCTGCTTTTGTCTTGGGGCCGGTTTTATCAATGCCAGAACTTCCGCTAAGAGAAGAAAAGCTAACCCAACCATGATAATTCCCCTGAGTGTCCTTCATAAGCTTTAGGCACCCGTGGGGGGAGCTTTGTCGATTTTGTTTTACTGATTCAGCTATTGCTATCGGGCTTTGTTCACTAGCGTTTTTGGATTTAATGATTTTCCATTCGTTTTCCGCAGTTTTATTTAAAACAAACTCCTTTAGGTGTTTTTTAGAATCAACTAAAAAAAACTTTATCTGATCCAGAGGAATTGTCGTTATATCTCCCTCTTTCGGTGAATTGATCATGGAATCTTTAATGTCTTGTTTTGACTCTTCTATGCTTAAAGCCAAATCACAAGGATCTTGAAAAGCAATTGCTGGTTTGTTGTCTTTATCTTCATTTGTGCAGCTGCTTATCAAAAGCAGGCAAATAATTTGTGACAGTGAAAGCGCTACAGTTTTTTCATATTTATATCCTTTATTTTAATAACTAAGCTAAATAACTACTCCTTTATAATAATTCCGCAAGCTATTCGGTCGCCGGAATCTCCCGCAGGCTGGCTTACTAAATCATCCGTTTTCGCATGTAAAACGATACTTTTTCCGATAAGCTGCGACCAATCAGGAAATTTAGCATGAAAGCGAGTTGCAGGAATAGCGAGGTTTAAAACTCCAGTTCCGTCCTCTCCGATAATTATATTCCCCAAATCTCCAGCATGAAATCTTTTAGGATCCGAGGGGCCGTGGGCTAGATGAGTTGGATTATAATGTCCGCCAGCTGAGGAGGCGTCCAGCGAACTGCAATCACCCTTTTCATGTACGTGAATACCGTGCGGGCCGGGTGTCACATTGCTTATGGAGACTGCAATTTGGACGCCCTTGGCGGTTTTCGTAAACCAGGCCTTGCCGCTGGCCTCTGAGCCAGATTTGGCATCTAACTGAGCACTGGCAAATAATTCACCTTGAATAACTTCTTTTTCAGAGAAGGTGCCAGCTTGGGATTCCACATTTGGGACAGATTTGCACGCGGCCAAAAGCCATACGCTAAGCCATAGGATTGTTTTAGTCATAACTATTCTCATTTGATAAATATCAACATAGTTAATCTATTATCTTGCTATTTGCTTGGCAAATAAGGGTGTTAAAATTATTGGTTTATGTCTCTATTTGCATGAGTTTAAATGGTAATTTAGATCGGATGATCTGTGCGTTTTTTAGGGGAAGTTATTAGATTATTTGAGATTATTTAAAAGCTGTAAAATAAGGAGAATAAATGAGAACAAGTATGAAATCCAGGATTTGGCTGACAGTTGCAACCTTGGGGGTAATTATTGCTTTTGGTGGGTGTAAAAATTGTCTCCAAAATAACAAGCAAGAAGCAATCCTCAACTGCAGCGAATACAATAACCAAGAAGCCAAGTGCAACGAGGGCTTTCAGAAGAATGGGGACCTCTGCGTGTTCGACAAGGCAACGAACAATTGCGGCGTCCAGGCAAAATTAATGGCTAAGGAATGCGAAAAAATGTCCATGAGTGAATGCCGAGCAAGCAAATCTTGCACTTATAGAGATGCATTAAATAGTTGTGGCGATTCCGACCCAGCTTTGCAAGGCAGGTGCGAAGTAATCCAAGCTGAAGAAGCTTGCGATTCCGATCCCAGTTGTCAGTGGAATCAAGTGTCACTGGGTTGCGAAGATAGAGAAGTTGAGACCCCTTAAGCCTATTCGTAGCCGGCCATTTCCGTGAAGCCTTCACCTGTCACGGGAATGCCGCCAAAGATTCCCTCGGTCGTACAAGAACCCTCCCAATAAATCGGAGTGACTTGCGCAGGCACTTTAAATCTTTGCTCTAAAAATCGGGCCTTGGTAATAAGATCAATGTCAAAAGGGGCTGGCACCTTGATCTTCCATTCGCTCGGATAGCGGATATTTCCTACCGAGTCCAACGCTTCAATCTCAATGAGCTCTTCAGGAATAGAGCTTACTTCACCAGTTTCCGAAACTATAAAACCAGAGGTCTTTAAGATTTCCTGCGTAGCACGATTGCGCACGCGAAAAACCATGAGGTCAATTTCATTTTTCAACTGAATACTGAACCAATCCCATCCCATTTGCGTGGGATTTCCTGAATCCCCCCACTGATGATCCATCCAAGTGGTTCCGCTAACGCCATAGGTTCGCGGGCGTCCCTTCTCATCGGGAATAGTCACCGTTCCAAAGGTGGCCATGCGAGTCCGGCTATAATAGGCCATTTTGCCGGCTGCCCCATAATCAACAATTCCCTGGTCTCCAAATAGCGATGCCGCTTTAAGGGCATTTAGTTTTAGGTCCATTGAATATTCAGAGGTCTTCGCTCGGAGCCGATCATGCCCATCCTTTCCTTCCACGATCCATTTCCCACCGTCAAAGAAGAATTTAAAACCTTCCTGCGTTGGAGCAGGCGGTCGCAGCGATGCGAAGGGATTTATGCGTTCAAAGGGATGATGAGTTTTTTTATCCAAATCAATAAAAGCAAAATGCGCGACATAAGCTCCCACAGGGTGAAAAAGCTCCCCTTTAAAAACCGTCATTTCAAAAGCAAATTTTCTGTGAGGCCCCGGCCCAAGCGATTCCAAATGTCCCGTATAATACCACCATTCAATAGTATAATGATGAGCCCCTTCATCGTCGGGCAAGTGGAGCGGAGGCAAATCGGTGGCGAGTGCCAGGCTGCTCATGAAGAAAAAATATACTAGAGGGAAAGTTAGCAATTTTTTCATCAGGCCTCCCAGGAAAATACTTTAAAAAGAATAACCTGAGTCATTATAAAAATGCTAAAATTAAGTCTGACTTTAATGTTTAAGATATATTTTTTTAATTATTATTTTTGTTCTCTTACGACGCTGTATGAGAGCGTAGGTGTCGCTGATAATTCTGATAAAGAGCCCGCGCCAATGCATCCAAGGCCATTTGAATCGTGAGAGGAGAATATGTTTCCCCGGGACCAACGCTAGTTAGTTGAATTTGCTCTGGAACCGCGGAATGCACGACCGCATCTTGATAGGTGACATAAGGTTGGCTGGACACGACAAGATAATTTCCTGGCTGGGGTTGAAAGTTTTTGATCCAGGCATCAACCGTATCTAAAGTAGTGATGCGCTGGTTGCTTGGATCCGAGTGACTATCTTTTTGAGCATCGACAAAAATCACGGGAATGCTGCTGAAATCGGGTGGCATTTCGCTTTGAGAAAAAATTAATTGCATAATTTCTCGCTCATTTTTAGGCAAAAGAGTGGGGGGCACAAAATCTTCTTTAAAGGGCAAAATGCCATTGTGCTTATTGAATAAAATACTTGCAGATTCTTGCTCTAAGAACCGTGGCCTATTTCCAGTCAGGCAAATAATTGCTGGAAAGCGTATACCTCGCTGCCATTGGGCGATCAAAAATGCGATCCGTTCTCGCATAGCACCAATATTAGCGCCTAAAACAAGAGCACCTTGATAAGAAGTGGATGGTGCATGTACCACTTCAATAAAACCGAGTTTTTTAAGAAGCGCAAGAATTTCGTCCTGCTCCTCTCCAAAATTTATAGGGGAAATTTGCCAACGCTCTTTATTTGGAGGTCTCAAATATTGTTGCTGGGTCGCCTCAATAAGTTGTTGTTGATTATTCACCGGCAGTATTGAAGTTAGCTCCAAAAGCCTTGAAAGCGCTTTAGTAGGCATGCCGTTATGCTGAATCAATGGCGCCATACGCGGCGGATTTTCGAGCATCTTTGTGGGACGGCGATCTTTCATGCTGCAAGCACAAAAAAGCATTTGCAAAAACAGCGCAAAAATTACACACCACTTTTTATTATTACTTACAAACATAGAATTCCCTTCAGAGTTATCATTAAATTATGCTGTATGATAAATATCTCAAGAGGGTCACAGGGAGTTTATTTGGCGATAGATATAGTGCTTATATTCTACAAAATGGTTTTTGATATTGTGATGAAAAACACGCTCTAAAGTGCAAAGCAGCTTAGAGCGTGTTTTACTATGCAGAAATTCTTCGAAGATAATCTGCTAATTAATTGACTAGTGGTTCAACAACTTTAAGTTTCTGTGCAACTTTTTCAGCGATTCTTGTAGCTCTTTCTGAATCCAAACCTTTGTCTCTGAGAGCCTTAAAGATTGGATCTCCCGGAGCTATCATTTTTTGTGAACTTTCAGCTTGTAGGTCAAGATCAGAATTCAAATAATTACCCGCTGCCACTTCCTCTTGAATAGCTTCATCCGTAGCATCGGCAACCATCTTTTGAACTTTGGCAGGTTCAGCGCCTTTGCTCAATAATCTACCAATGAGACTTCCTACAAGTCCAACGGCTCCAGTAGCTGCTGCTCCCACTGCCGCAGTAAGGGCGGCCCCGGCAATTGCTGTACCGGTCAGTCCAGCAATGAGGATTGAATCCGATGCGCCATTTTCAAGGTTCAGTTTCTCGGTATTGGTGGCTTGAACGGAAAGACCAAGAATCATACTGGCAACAATGGCCCAGCTAATAGTTTTTATTTTCATTGCATTAACTCCATTTGTTAATTATTTTCCCGTGGATATCAAATATCCATAAATTTATCTAACGACTACGATGGATGTTGCACGAAATTTATTAGCGGTGAAAAAATTAGAGGGCTTTTCTATTTGTCTCTAAAATTAAGGCAGTTAGCTTGGTGTAGAAATATCTTATTGTTACGAGAGATCTCAATTAATACTTATATTCTTGGATCGATGCTCCTTGGGTCATCCTCGCTCAAGCAGTTACCAAGCAAATAGAGATTACAAATAATGACCTAAGAATATCATTGCAATTTTTGACATAAAATACCTTTTAATATTTACCTAAAAAGGCTGATAAAGTATAATATTTATTACCACATAAATCATTGCTGTGAATAGTGGCGTCTACGTAGATCGCGGGATAATGTTTTAGATTTTTTATATATGGTAGCGGCACTTCAAAATCCCTTTGCAATCGCTAAATCTAAGCTCTTAATTGCCAACGGCAAAAAATATTGTCAGCCTAGGGGTGACCGAGCGCTGCAGGCGCGACCGAACCCTAGGACTAGGACGGAGGGCAAATCATGCCTCAATCTTTGGCCAACATTATGATTCACCTGGTTTTTAGCACCAAAAATCGCATTGATTGGATTAGCAGGGATTTAGAAAGTTCCTTGTATGCCTATCTGCATGGAATTGCCGATAATATAAAAACACCCATTATTGAGATCGGTGGCATGCCTGATCATGTTCATATCCTGATTCACCTAGCTCGAACACTCACCGTGAGTGAGGCTGTTCAGCAACTCAAAATAGGTTCATCTCGTTTTGTAAAAGAAAAAGGACCTGGCGCAGCCGCTAATTTTGCCTGGCAAAAAGGCTATGGGGCCTTTTCGGTGTCGCCTTCTCAGATGGCTCAGGTAAGGGCTTATATCAAAGGTCAAAAAGAGCATCACCAGGGACGGTCATTTCAGGATGAATATCGGTTATTGCTGCACAAGCATGAGATCCTGTTTGATGAGAAATATGTTTGGGACTAGCGTTCCTTCAGAACGCAAAATATTTGTTATGTAGATCCTAGGGTTCGGTCGCGCCTTTGGCGCTCGGTCACCCTAGGCTGACGATGTTTTTTGCCGTTGGCAAATAAGCACCTTGATTCTCGCGTTTTTGGGATGTTGAAATAATAAAAAACCTTGAAATTTCTTTCAAGGTTCGTTTTTGGTTGCGGGGGCTGGATTTGAACCAACGACCTCCGGGTTATGAG
>CAYJDW010000087.1:0-11061 GCA_964368985.1 uncultured Myxococcales bacterium
CTCGATTATTGACATCCGCGAATTATTGGTGAATCTTCAGGATTCCACTGGTCCGCAGTAGCTCAGTTGGTAGAGCAGGTGACTGTTAATCACCGGGTCGGCGGTTCGAGTCCGTCCTGTGGAGCCAAGATTTTTTGAGATAAGTCCTTGATTTTCAAGGACTTTTTATTTTGGAATTGGAACCGGCGGGTGCGCGCGGTGCAAGTGCGAAAGAATCAATGAAAACTTTGCAAATTAACTTTCCTGCGGCGGAATTGGATTCCATGAACGCGGCGGTGAAGCGCTTTAATGAATCTCATGGATATCTCGATGGGTTAGTTATCAGGCCCTTCAAGAATCGCTATGTGCTGCTGGTTTCTGCTGCTGAATCGGCCATGTTTGCAGAAAGTTATTTGGTAGGATTTTCTAGATTTTCTAAGGAAAGAATCAAAGCTGACCTGATCAAAGAAATTGAAGACCTCTTAAAAAATGAACCCAATAATCTTCCAGCGCTTCACTCGTTGGGCGTGCTTAGGGATTTATCTTTTTAATCCTACTTTTAATTCCCTCATAGCCTTGTTCCGACATTCTTACCACAGCCTGATGTACGTGGACATAGCGTTCAATTGCTGCGGGCGAACTATGTCCTAACCACAGGCGAGCAAGGTTGTAGTCGCCTGTTGCGCCAATAAGATTGGTAGCACAACTATGGCGACAGCAATGCCAAGTCTTATAGCGGATATTCTTTCTTTGATATGCTGCAATTAGCCTTCTGGTAGCAGTTGTCCTATCCAGTCCATCGAATAAGGCGTAATCCTTTGGATCAATCCCCCATGTTTGGTTATCAAAGCATTCAACTTGCTTGTTAAAAAGCACCACCAAATCCTGCCAGAGAACTTGATCGGTAATTACCACTACTCGTGAATATTTTTCACAGATTTTTTTTCTTCCCTTTAGTGGTTTCCTCGCGATTTTGCCAATTTTATTTCTCAGACCTCTGGTTTCGTGAGCAGGCTGGCTAGAAAGGACTATATAACCATAGTGGTCGATAGCATTTCGCTGAAGAAGTCGTCTTAAGGCATCGTGTTGCACCTCGCCGACGTGAATGTCATGAAGAGACAGGCCCAATCCCTCATTAAATCGTAGTCCCGTGAAATAAAGCAAGCGAAAGAAAGTAGCCTCTAAATCATGGCCTGAATTCTTTAATGAAGTCCATATGGAGGCCATTTCAGGTTGCGATATCACATCATCGACAGAACGTTCATTGAGCATATGGGATGGAAATTTTTCGCAGAGAATTAATCTGTCAATAATCTTTTCCCTGTGTAGTTGGCGCATGAAAGTATTTAATGCCTTGATGCAGTGATTCTTAGCGCCATAAGAAATCAATTTCTCTGGTTGCTTTATTAGAAATGCTCGTTGTTCAAGCCATTCAATAAATTTCTCATAAAGCTCGGGCCAAAAATCTATATTGTTGCAGCGCGATATTGTTAGAAAAAAATGCAGCACATAATATTTTAAATAGTGGATGTTATTTTTATAGCTATTTGGTGCTCTCTTTTTCTGTTTTTCGGAATATTTTTCCAAAAGAGCTTTAAAATTATAAAATTGATTTTCCCAATCTGACCGCTTTTCCAATCTTAATCGCAGCCCGTCGTATTCAGCATCGAGAATTTTTAGGGCGAATTCAGCATCTTCAAGGTCCATAATGTCTTTGCCAAATCGTTTACGGATATATTCTTTAGATATACGTACCCGTTTATTTTGTACTTTATTATAGTAAAGAAAAGAATAATAAGAAGTTCCATCTTTGTTGATGCGTAATTCCTTTCGCATAAATTTATCCTTCCTAAGTGTACAAGTGTAAGTGCCTAAATTAGGGTTAGTATTTGGTGAACACCAAAGTCTTTAGATGGTGTGCAAATAGAGCTCATTCAGCCATTTTTCTAGATTCAAATATTTCTGAAGTTAAATGATAAACTCGGACTAGGCCGAAATTAGGCAATCTCATAGGGATGGAGCTTTTATTATTTCGATCACTCTTGATGAGATTAAAGTCCTTCAGAGTCCGCGTGACCTTTCTAAAATCAAGACCATTACATATTTCATTTCTAAAGACTTCGTTTAAAATCAACCATTCGATAGATCCGTCGGGATTAATGAGCCTATAGCCACAGCACTTGCCATTAAAGTTTAGCGGCGATTTCCCGTCCCACTCGGGGAAATTAGCACAACCGTTAAACTGTAGGTATTGGCGAATTTTCGAAAGAATCTTTTCGGTTTCGAAATCTGGGAAGTCTTGGTGCATGTTGGCCCATGTCTCGAAACACAACTTTACAGATTCCAAGATTTCTTCTTCACCAATAGGAAGAATTTTCATTCGAGCGGCGAGCATGCCTGCGGCGGCAATTATGCCAAATCGTTTAGCAACGCGAGCAACTTGTCCCGACCTAAGAACTGGATCCAATGAGCTTAGGAATTGCTTGATTGCTAAGTCTAAAGCCGCCTCGGGATTTTTTATTTTTACTAGTTTTGACAGGTAGGAATTGATGGCGTGCCATAAAATTGGGTGCAATTTTGCCGTAGTTCATCAGCTAACAAAGTTGGATTGGCATAGGCACCTATGTGATTGAAAATTCCTAGACCACAGTGGGCGTCTGCTTCAATTTCAACAAGTCGCACAAATTGGCCGCCCCGATGTTCTTCACCCGCGCTCGCAAGATGGTTTGCGAGACTTATTTCTCCAGAAGATAAAAATATTATTCTCCATTCGGCGCTGGGTTTTGCATTGCCATCTTTGGCCATTCTTTTTTTTCCAACACCATTCGCCAACATGTAGGTAGCCATGGCCGCATCGCGTGCGGGAATTTCGGCAATTTCATCGAGAACGAGCAGTGAATCACAGCGACTTTCAGCCAGTGTTTCAAGTCCATTAACAGTTGAACGCCATTTTTTTACAAATCCTGCTATCCCACCTCCGCCCCACACACTTGCCGCCACGCGTAAAGCTAGTGTTTTTCCAATTGAAGATGGTCCGACCAAATGAACTCCGCCGCTTTCCTCTCCCAGCAGATGCAAGAGCGGAGGGGCAAATGCCGTCGATAGAGCAAAAATTAAGCGCGAGTTCCCAATGCAAAGTGCCGCAACTTTAGTTTGCCAATCTTCAAGCGTACCCTTGGTTTGGAAAGACTCGAAATCGCCTTCTTTCTGCAAAATTATTGGGTCTGTAGTTTCAGTTCTATAAAATGTTTGTTTGGGCAAAACATAAGCATTGTCGTGCCATCCAATACGATCAATGCATCGCACGCGAATTTTTGTTTCAGATGATTGGATATATTCCATGAGATGATGCCTAGCTTTCCGATTTTGTGAGATGCGCAACCCGCGTCTTAAGAGCTCTTTTCTTAGTTCCAGGCCATCGCCAGCTAACATTTCCATGGGCATGGCCCAAATTTTCTTTGCCCCATCTTGGTCATAGAAGGAGAGGGCTCTTCCCCATGATTCTCCTAAATGAGAACGGGTTATTGCATCCACAGCTAATGATGAGCATATCCATAGCCCGCCAAGATCCTCACCTACTTGCTTATTGAGCCATACTCCGTCTTCCCGCAGACTGTACCTGTCAGATGCGAGGTAATCCTCTTTATTGCCCAAAATCTCAACCACTGTTTTTTGGATTTCGTGTGGGCTATTGACCTGCCCAAGGCTGGAGAGATCGGCAATTAATCTATGCAGGCCGCCGCCTCTACCTGTTGAGAAGTCATAAAAGACGTTTTTTTCAGGATGGAAGTAAAAACTGGGGGAGGAATCATTGGTAAAAGGGCTTGAACATACGATCTGATCACCTTGTTGTTTTATTGTATCTATTTTAGTGTATTTAAAATGTTTCAATATTTGTATAAAAGTTAAATTGCTTGGTAAGTTTTGTGAAATGGGATATTCAATTTTTTCGTGGAAAAATTCTGAGGCATCTGCATCAAGATTGTGCAAAAAGAGCACATTCTTTAACGGCGAAACTAGGTCTTTCCAGTTTGTCGATAAGGGCAGCCGCATGAGTCTTGCAAGATTGCTACAACTTGTATCAAATAAGAAACTACCCCCGAAAGCCATAGTTAAGATGCTTGTCCACTGCAAATAGCGTGATTGATATTGTGCAGGGTCCGGAACCTTAATCGGTGTTTTCAACCTAAAGTGAAGGTGAATCCCATTTCCTGAATAATTGATAATCCAAATGGGCACCTTACTTTTTTCCGCTTCTTCGATTATTTTTCCTGCGATTGAAATGGCGAAATTATATTTTTCTTTTACCGACATCGATAGGAATTCTTTATCGATATCTTTGAAATCAATGTCAAAGCTTATAATATTCTTTATAGAAATAGTTTCGTTTTTTGCTTGCCGAAACACTGTTTTATTCAGGGGAACATTAATTTTATTTTTATTGCAATTGGTTAGAAAGGCTACATTACAGGGTCGTAAGGAGAGTTCTTCAAGTAATGATGGTGTAACTTTTTCAGTATATATGGCCCGATTGAACTTAGAGCCACCTTTATCTGCGAAAGCGAACTCGGTCAGGCAATCATCTGCCATATTAAGTGTTGCTGCGAAATCATCAAAAAAATCCGAAGCTATTTGTTGAGCGTAAGTACTATTCTCCATCTCTGTCCTCATTTTATATCGTGAAATAGACACTGGCTTTGCCTTAAACGATATTGCTTGATATGCTCTCTTTCGTATGAAGTTAGTTTAGGTAGCGCTCGGAAGAAAAGTCAAATAAGACTCATAACTTTTTTAAAAGAGTGACAGCGATGACGAAAAAAAAAATAGGACGCCCACCGGCGCAGTGGGTATATCAGTTGGCAAAATTAGATGGGAGCAAGGATAAATATCTAGATTACCACGATCTGAGTGAGATGTTTGGCCTAACGATTCGGTCGGTTCATGGCTTCTGCACTAAGGCTGGTGCCAAAGGCGAGTATTATAAACACGAGAATAACGTGATTAGAAAGAGATTTAGTGCGCATGAACTAAAACAGGTAGCTGAGAAATATCTGAAGAACGCTTCATGAGCTGAACACAATTTTCAAATAGGTGTGCACTGGAAAATGGCGCTGATATTAGTTTGAACACGCGAACAGTTTGTACACTTGGTTTTTGTTCATCTACTCACCTCGTCAAAAAAAGGTGTTTTCTCGCCGGTTCCAACAATGGCCTGTGGAGCCAAGATTCAAAAAAGTCCTTGAAAATCAAGGACTTTTTTTTTGGATTGGAATCGGGGAAAGAATCAATGAAAACTTTGCGAATTAATTTTCCTGCGGCGGAATTGGATTTTCAAATAGGACATGGGAATTGGGCGACTCAGCTGGTCCCTAAACAAATAGAAGGACTTCTCCAAATAGCATTCCCTGCTGCTAACAGATTTTTCAAAACTAAAAGTGCACAATTAGCTAAGATTTCTCAGTGAATACCCCTTGGCTAAAGCGTGTAATAACACCCTTTAGCCAACCCCACGCTTTTATTAGATGGCGCCAATGCTTAAAGGTCCATATCATCGGGGTAATGAGCTTTTATATGCTCATAATATTGTTCTGATGAGGGCTGCTGAGCATGAAGAAAACAATTGATACAGCTGCTATTATTTTGCTCATCAGACATGATTTTTTTGCCGCTATGCGTGCATTTGTTGTTTGCCACACAAACTACACAAATATGGTGCACGAAATTTAGATGGTTCAAGAAGAAAGTCGCTCTTTTCTCAGTTCTTTCTGCCTTTCCGTAGCGATGGGATATTTGAGGCTCATAAGCTAGTGTTTCGCATTTAATGTGACGGGGCAAATAAAGGCCGTCGTCCTCCTCTAGGCAGCAGGAAAAACCTTCAAGTTTCGCATGGCAATTTTCGCGATTATCACTAAAGCGGTTGGTACTTGTGGTGCTCATGATGGCATTACACTTGTCTTCACATCTTTTGCTTTGCTCGTGTCTGCGAAGTTCGGTGCTGGTAAAACACGTATAGTCACAGGGGGCACATCGCAGAGTTACAAAACTATGCTCTTCAGTCATATGCTCAACCAGTGCATCTTTTTTAGTTTCATCAAATTTGCCGGGACAATGAGGGCAGTCAAAATGGTTGCGAACCCTATGGCGTACCCACATCCGGTGAACTGAAAGAACTTCGCCGCAATCTCTGCAGCCAAAGGTGGCTTTTTTATGGTTTTTAAGATGAAGATTTCTGTCATCTAAGCTCACAAAAGGCCGGTGAAAACAATTTTTTAGAGGGCAGTGATAGGATGGCTGCTTTTCTTCCATAGCGTCGAGATGAAGAGAAAAGAGGGTGAAAAATTGCATTACTGCAAATAAAAGAAGATTTCTTTTGTTCATGGATTTGATACCTTTAATTAAAGTTAATTAATAGATATTTATTGTTTAATTTTGCAATAAAATCATTTTCGCTTATAGAGGCAATTTATTTTTTTACAAGTCTCTTGGATGGCCCCCACGCCAATAACCAACATGATTCATCAAGATTTTTTCTTGATGTTTTTTATAGGTAAAGGAGTTTTTCACTAAGATGGGATCATAAGGGGATTATCATGAAAATAAAATTTTTAGGTGCGGCTGGCACGGTGACCGGTTCTAAATATTTAATCACTACCAAAGATCGCAATTACCTGGTGGATTGTGGGTTATTTCAAGGCCTCAAGGATCTTAGAAAACGCAACTGGCGAAGTTTGGACATTGAACCTGCGGAGATTTCGGCGGTTTTCCTTACTCACGCGCACGTTGATCATTCAGGTTATCTGCCGCGCCTAGTTGCCATGGGATTTAGCGGACCTGTTTATTGCTCAAAAGGCACTTTTGACCTCGCAAAAATCCTTCTGCCTGATTCAGGGTATTTGCAGGAGGAAGAAGCCCGTTATGCCAACGCTAAAGGCTATAGTAAGCATAAACCAGCTCTGCCTCTTTATACCCGTGATCAGGCCGAGGAGTCTCTTAATTTTTTTCAAGCGGTCGACTTTCAAAAAAGTTTTAAGGTGTTCAACGACCTTGAAGTGAGTTTTACGCGGGCGGGCCATATTCTTGGGGCTTCGTGCATTTCATTGAAAGCTCAAGGCAAACGTATAATTTTTTCTGGCGATGTGGGGCGTTATCAAGATCCCATTATGTTTCCACCGGAACCTCTGCCGGATGCTGATTATCTCGTCATCGAATCAACTTATGGTGACAGGCTCCACGAGGATGTTGATTTGATGGGGCGGATGGCGGAGGTTATTAACGATGCGGCATCAAAAAATGGTGCCATTGTTATTCCTGCTTTTGCGGTCGGTCGCGCTCAGCTCATTCTTCATATTATTCGAAAATTGAAAGATCAAAAAAAGATACCTGATATCAAAACCTATCTCGATAGTCCAATGGCCATTAATGCTACGGAATTATATTGCGAATATCACGACGAGCATCGCTTAACCGAGGAAGAATCTTTTGAAATGTGCGATGTTGCCGCCCTGACGCGAACCACGGAACAATCGAAAGCCATCAATGACAAGCCGGGCCTAAAGATAATCATTTCGGCGAGCGGCATGATTTCCGGTGGTCGTATTCTTCACCACGTTGCACATTATATAACTGATGAAAGGAATACCATTGTGCTCGTGGGCTACCAAGCAGTGGGGACGCGGGGAAGGGATTTACAGGAGGGAGTTACGCAGATAAAAATTTTTGGCGAGAACTATAATGTGAGAGCCAAAATTGAATCTATTTCAAGCCTATCAGCTCATGGGGATTATAATGACCTTATTCACTGGCTTAATGAAAGTAAAATAGATCATCCTAAAGTCTTCGTCACGCACGGGGAGCCTGATGCTGCCTTAGCTTTTTCCAAGCGTTTAATTGATACTTTTAAATGGGATGTTGAAGTGCCGAAAGATGGGGCGGAATACGATTTATAGCATCGCATAACATAAGTCAGGTTAATAGAGCATTTCTCAGGGAGAAACTTAAGCCTTCTTGCTTTAGATATCTTGAATTAGAGAGTTTTGACAATAGTATCAGAGGGTGAAAAAGGCCAATAGTTAATAAGGCTTATTCAGTGGCTGTTGATTATCTGGCATATCAAGGAACTTTTTATATGTATAATCACAACCATAAACCCGTATTAAGTAGAGATAAAAGTATTCATGTAACTGATGAAGTATATAACACGGCTATTTCAAGTCTGGGCGTGGTGCTTTCATTATTCGGGGCGGCTTTTTTAATTAATCGTTCCCTCGCCGAGCCCGATATCTGGCCGACTATAGGCTTTTCCATTTATAGTGTTGGTTTGATTGCCATGTTTAGCACCAGCGCGTTGCATCACGGAGTCAATGGTTCTGAACGGGTGAATCATGCGTTGCGGCAGCTGGATTATTTTGCGATTTTTATCATGATCGCCGGGTCCTATACGCCATTTTGTCTGGTTTATGTACGCAATTCGCTGGGTTGGAGTGTGTTTGGAGTGGTTTGGTTTCTCGCTCTTGGTGGAATTGCTCTGAAAGCGGCCTATCCCAGTATTTCTAAACACATAACCTTAGGAATTTATCTCGTCATGGGCTGGCTCATTGTGCTCATTGCTCAACCAGTTCTTGAAGTGATTCCATGGCAGGGGGTATTGGCCCTTGCCTTAGGCGGATTTTTCTTTAGCGTCGGTGGACTTATCTATATCTTTGAAAAACCTAATCCATTTCCTGGCAAATTTGGCTTCCATGAAATCTGGCATTGCTTTGTTCTGGCCGGCGCGGGAAGTCATTTTTATGTTATGTATTATTGCTTTTAAAATTATTCTAGCCACCTTCGGATGCATTCCTCAAAGCCAAGTTCACCAGTGTTAAAATTAGGAGTGAGTCCCACTCCTTCTATATTGGCGCCATCACAATGGAGCATTTCACCGACAGGAAATGTCACCACCCCGTTTTCTGCAGTCCTGTTTAATGAGAGCAAAGCTCGCCCGGGGCTTTGGGTGCCAAGAATAGGCACGTTCTCAATGAGGTTTAAGGCATAGGCAAAATTTTCTGCAGCACTACAGGTGCCAGGACCCACCAAAACCGCGAGCTTGCCTCGATAATTTGAGTTAACGCCATTGGGCGATGTTTGCAATAAATAAGCCTCACAGGAAGGGGAGTTAACCGCATGCTCAACAAGGGCAGTTGAGTCATAAAGCGTGCCTGGATTAACCGAGTATTTTTGAACGAGACCTTTCTGCACGAGCAGCGCAACAATGGTGCTGGGCTCTAAAAAGAGCCCTAACAGCTTATTCATAACCTTGACTAAACCACCAGGGTTGTTACGTAAGTCAAATAATATATTCCTATCGGCACTTTTTGCTTGTTTAATAAGAGGTTCAATTTGGTCATATACATGCCAAGAAAATTCATTAAATTTGATTACAACAACCGAAGAATTATTTGTAGTAATTTCATAGCTTAGAACAGACGATGGAGCACAAGCTAAGTTATTATTGTTATTATTATTGGGTGAGTTCGGTGATATGAACAAATGTGACATAGTATAGCCATTTGCTTTCAGCATAGTCATGATATTTCCACAAAGTTCTTTGTGGTTGGAAGAGAGAAGCAAAGACTTCATCTCTGCGCCGAAAATTGGCGCTAATTTTTCAACTCTAAAAGGATCACCTTTGGTGAAGGCGTTATCGCTAAGAATAGTATAAATATTTGCAATCACGCCTAATTTATAGGCATGAAACGCATCTTTATATACCATACTTGTCGCAGTAAGAGCTAATGCATTATCTGAATTAAAAACCTTTTCACAAATATCTCTAACACCAGGAGGAATATTAAATGGATTTTGATCAGGTGACATGGCCATTGAATTAAGAAATGGGCTCAATAACAACACAATGGATAGATACTTGATAAATTTCATATATAATCCTAAACAACGTAACTAATATTCTTATTCTAGTGCATTAAGATGGATTTTGAAAGTCCGGGTAATCGCTCTAGACGCATTAATATTTAGGGTAGTGTAGACCGTTTTACTAGTCCAGTGCAATCAAAACCGCTTGAAAGATGGGCCTAATAATTTTCGAGCTTGGCTAATAGTTTTTTCTCTTTTTTGCAGCCCCGGGTCATTTGCCTCCAGCGGAAACAGCGAGCCGGATGCGAGAATTCCGCACGTCCGGATCTGGGGGAGCCTGTCGCCAGTCCTAATTGGTGGCTAAAATATTGAGCCGTGGGTGGGGATTTTGGATAATCAATTGAACCGGCCATAGCTCGGGCTGGTAGGCGCTGAGCAGAATTCTTTCCACTAGCGAACTTTTTTCTTGTCCGGTGGTGAGAAGGCAGATTTCTTCGGCGGCGAGAATCAGGCGTGGCATCATGGTGATACGTTCGTGTTCGAGTTTGGCTTCACGCGTTGCACGCACAAGGGCGGGCTCATTGGCGAGATTTGTTAGTAAATCGCTTTCGGGAAAAAGCGATGCGGTGTGGCCATCGAGACCCATGCCCAAATAAATTAGGTCAAAAACAGGGATTCCTTCCGCATTGAGGGGCAAGACAGTTTTCAATAAAGTTTCATAATTACTGGCGGCATTTGCGGCCAGCTCATCGCTGCTAAACATGGGGAAAAATTGGGCTCGCTGAAGCTTCAGAGGATCGATTAAGAGGCGCCAGGCCTGGCCGGCATTGCTATGCTCGCTATTTAAGTCCACGGCCCGCTCATCGCTAAAAAACCAACGGGTTTTTTCTAGAATGTTTTGGTCTCCCGATAATAAATAGGGGAAAAAGCCTTGAGCGGTGGAGCCCCCGGACAGGGCCACATCGAAAAATGGTTTTTTCTCGAGGGTTTTCTGGCCCTGGCTGAAAAATTGCTCAGCTGCGTGCTTTAATAGCTCAGATGGATTTTTAAAATTGATTTTGTTCATGATTAACCTTCGTACCCACCATATGGGATTTGTCATACTCGGGCTTGACCCGAGTATCCAGTTTATGAGGCACTAGTGCTTTATCAACATTCAATCTTCGGGTAGGAAATTGTCATCTTCGGGCTTGACCGGCGTTGTTGCATAAATAAATTTTGAGGCTAAGG
>CAYJDW010000088.1:0-10646 GCA_964368985.1 uncultured Myxococcales bacterium
GCGCTCGCTAGAGTAGTAAGCCCATCAATGGTTTGAGCATCGGAGCTTAAATCCCCAACCTGAGACAGCAAACAAAAGTGTTATAGCGTTCAGCAGGGCAACGAACCAAAAAATAGCCATTGAATGATTCCGATAAATGTAGAGCAAGAATATCATCATATGGAGAAAGCGCTTGGCAATGGCAATCACGAATGTTGACCATCGCCAAAATCTGCCTTCGCGCTGGTTCCAAACCTATGGCTCTCCTAGCATAAAGGTGTGAGTTGCACGGTGCGGCGACGAAATTTGGGGGGGCATAATCATGAATCGGCATAAACTTTTTGATCAAGCGCGTGGCGTCGCCATTATCGCGATGGTCATGGCTAATTCTGCGTCACTCTTTGGTGAAGAGGTTAAAGTAGGCTTTTGGTTTCGGCTGTTGGCCAGTTTTCCCGCACCAATTTTTGTGGTGTTGGCGGGTCTGATGGTTGCTTTGACGGCGCCAAAGCATAATTTTACCTATTTTGTGTGGCGTGGAATGTTTGTGGTGGGCATGGGGGTTATCGTCGACGTGGTGGCTAATTTAGTGGTGCCATTTCAAAGTTGCGATGTTTTGTACTTGATGGGTTTTATGATGCCATGCGCCTATGTGGCAAATAGACTTAAAACGCCGCAGCTCCTAAGCTTCATCATTGCCTTGTTGGTGCTTTCCTTTGCAGCCCTTCTCGCGCTTTCCTACCAACCGCTGCCCCTCATGACCTTTTTTAACGGTGAAGTTCTCCCCAAAGGAGCATCGCCGGTGGTGTGGAGGCATTGGCTGGTGGATGGTTGGTTTCCGTTATTACCCTGGCTTCCCATAGGCCTTAGCGGGATATTATTCGCACGCTATTACCAAAGATCAATTAAACAGGGTGGTTTTGGCTTTGCCCGCACGAGTTTTCTCGTTGGTGCATTTGTGCTCGTGCTTCTTGGTATGGTGGTGAGCTGGCTCGATCCAAGCCCCTTTCTCATTCGTGATGGCTATGTCGAATTGTTTTATCCACCGAACTGCGCTTTTGTGCTGAGCGCCCTCGGCGTCGTAGCTTTAGTACTGGTTATGAGTGAGCTCAGCTCTTTGTGGACGTCGTTAAAGTGGTTTCAACTGTTTGGCAGTATGACCCTCGCCATGTATTTGCTGCATTTGCTCATCATCGGACATATCTTAGAAAACCTGTTTTACCCTATTCCCAGCATGGCGAGTTTTTTTGCGATTTATGCAGGTCATCTGGTGGTGTTGACCCTGGGCGCGTATTTGATAAAATTCGCACGAGACAGCTACACGGATATGCCGCTTATGATGCGGTGGCTCTTAGGGAAATAGTGAAGGGTTTTACATAATAAGCGACTCCTAGCATGTTTTTTACTGTCCACAACGTTTTTTTAAAAATCGTTTTGGGCAAGAAATGGGCAAATTCGAAAAGCCCTTTGTCCTTCCTATACCCGGATACTCGAGGTTTTTACCCCTTTAGATTCTGCCTATGTACTCGCTAATATATCTCTTCTATCGAGATTATTTAAACACATAAAATATCGTTGATAAAACTCTTCTCGAATTCTCTGATATTCATCTTTGTTACTTCCTTGCAATCAAGGCTGGTTGAATAACAATTTTGCTGTCGTTCAGCACTGTTGCCAGAGCTTATTAATTTCCTGAGATAATTGTCATATTTTTGATAGCCAAGGCGGTTGAATACCGCTTGAAGGCTTTGTAATTTTTCTAGAATGGCTTCTTTAACAGGAGTCGTTGTGCCATTTGGAGACCTAATCAGATGCATATCAAGGCCGTAGCGTAAGGCGCGCCACTTGTTTTCGCGAATGAGCCAGAGAGGAAGGGGTTGAATAAAGGGCGAAGCTTCCCTTTCTTTTGGCGAGAGCTCATTAAACCAGTGGGCAAGTCCATGAATAAGGGCGAGGATACCTAAGAGTTCGTGCATAGTCGCGATACCATCGCAAACACGAATTTCTAGGGTTCCGAAATCTGGACTAGGGCGCAAATCCCACCATAGGTCTTTCGTGGATTTAATCGCGCCGCATCTATAGAGCGAAAGGTACTGCTCTTGAAAAGCGTCCCAACTATGGAGCCATTGGCAATGACCACTTGTGGGAGAAGCCTCAAAAACAGTGAGCCGTGAAGAGGCGAGTCCCGTGTTTTGTCCTTGCCAGAAAGGGGAGCTTGCCGATAAGGCAACTAGATGAGGTAGAAAATATTGAAAGAAATTCATATAAAATATGCATTCCTCTTTAGATTTCATTCCAAGATGAACATGCAGGCCAAATATTGATAGACGTTGAGCTATCCATTGGTTTCGATCAATTAAATCGTTGTATCGCTCAGCGGGGAACAACTTTCGTTGTTTATATTCTGCAAAGGGATGTGTCCCTGTCGTCGAGCAGGATACACCAAGTTTTTTGCAAATGGGATATAACTCAGCCAAGCTCTCAGTCAAATCCCTTGCTATTTCGTTAACGTCTTTGCAAATGCCGGTATTAACCTCAATCATGCTTTGAAAAATCTCAGGTTTAATTCTACTTTCCGAACCTACAAGTTTGACAATTTCTATAGCTTTGGGAGAGAGATTCAGATTGAGAGAATCGATGAGCTGAATTTCAATTTCAACACCAATGGTTAAATGCCCATTAGGGATAAATTTTAATTCGGTCATAGTAGCCTCCAAGGAAACGCCTCGGCAAGAAAAACCTACTGTTATTTCAAATGAGGAGATTTCCTTTTTTTGGTTTGTGTTTTGTCATTGCCCGTCGTTAAAAAGGCAAAACGGACATCTTAGGTAGGAGCCCCTCGAACTGTTCGATGGCTGTGTCCTGCTAAAAGTCTTTATACCGAAAAAAATCGATTTAACCACCCATAGGATCTATTGGGTCTCATCTCGTCTTATCTTCTTCTCGATTGAAAAACTCCGATTTTTCTATCTTTCGAAAAAAGAGCCTGACATGGATGTGGTGATTTGGGTGTTGAATTGCCTTTGCTAGCAGGAGAACTTAAAATGGATAGCTAATCATTGCGCGTTGGAATACAAGGTAGCTCTAAGCCGCTAGAGGCTTTCTAGAGGCGGATAGAATGAGAATAGCTAAGTAGGTCGTGATTAAAGTTCTGTTTTTATCCATAGAGCCTTTAATTTTTGGAGGGCGCCTTTGCAACACAATCAGCCGTCTGGAGTCATGCGAGCCACTCCCATTGGTCGAATAAGTAGGCCTTTCCTTAGTTTTTTAGAAGTTGAAAGTTCCGGTGGCATTGTGCTTCTCATTTGCACAATTATTGCTTTGGTCTTAGCAAATTCACCATTCTATGAGACTTATACCGCCTTTTGGCGCACACCTTTTATATTAATATTTGGTGATTTTCGGCTGGATCTTTCCCTCCAACATTGGGTCAATGACGGACTGATGACAATTTTCTTTTTTGTTATCGGTTTAGAAATTAAGCGAGAGCTTGTCAGTGGTGAGCTGAAGGTCTTAAAGGCCGCCGCATTGCCTGTGATAGCTGCTATTGGTGGCATGGTCATACCAGCGACGGTATATGCATTGATCCTTCAGGGGAAACCAGGAAGTCAGGGCTGGGGCATACCAATGGCCACTGATATTGCCTTTGTTGTCGGTTTCTTAGCGCTTCTTGGAAAACGTGTTCCACATGGATTGAAGATCTTCCTCCTCTCACTCGCTATTGTTGATGATATTGGCGCGGTCATTGTCATAGCAGTATTTTATAGTGCCACTATTTCTTTTAAGGCCTTATCATTAGGATTAGTTGGTTTTGGTATAATTCTTGCACTTAATCGTTTGGGTGTTCGCCGAGTACCTGTATACTTATTCGTGGGAATATTAATTTGGTTTGCATTTTATTTCTCAGGAATCCACCCCACGATTGCTGGCGTCATTCTTGGTTTATTGACGCCAGCAAGCCCTTGGATGGGCGACACCGCGCTCATGGATTTCTTTTCTTCCTGGCGCATAAAGAGTGAAACTTTCATGGCGAAAAAAGCAGGCCATATCAATGGACTTATCTTCATTGCTAAAGAAACCCTTTCACCGCTAGAGCGTCTCGAAATTGCTTTTCACCCATGGGTCGCCTTTTTTATTATTCCTATTTTTGCTCTAGCCAACGCTGCTATCCCTTTGGCTTTTGATACTTTTGGCTCACCCATTTCGATTGGCGTTGCCTCGGGACTATTTCTCGGAAAGGCAGCAGGTATACTACTTTTTAGCTATCTTGCGATTAAGTGGCTTGGCTTGCACATGCCAACCGGTTCCAATTGGCGTGCGATAATTGGATGCGGCTTTTTAGCTGGAATCGGTTTTACAATGTCGTTTTTCATTGCTGGCTTAGCATTAGATGGAATTATGCTCGTTGAAGGAAAATCTGGCACCTTACTGGGCTCGGCAATAAGTGCTTTTTTTGGTCTTGCAATACTCTATTATGCCTTTCCTAGAAAATAAGCTCTGGCAAACCCAAGCATCTGTCTGCTCGTCACGAAAGCAAGATGCATGGGATGATTCTCCATAACGCTCTGTCAATTCTTGGCATATGAAACTAATCCAAGGTTATCTTGGGCAGAATGATAGTGTGATTGATTTTGGAGAAGCCGCGTTTTCGCGTTGGTATCGCCAAATTAGAAGCTTCTTCACTATTAGTTTGCAAAACCAATACCTTTTTGGAGATTTAGATGAAAAGCCTCATAGTGCGCCTCTTTGCTCTTATTCTTGGCTTCGGCGGAAGTTTATCCGCGGACATGGTCGTTGATTCCTTCTCAATGTATCGCGATGTAAATGGACCGAGCGGAACCTGCGATCAAGGCATCACACTCATTCTCGATAAGGGGCTGATTCTCAAAGAGATTGCAGTCATGAAGGATTTCGTTGCTGGAACATGCGAAATCTATGTTCCAGAAAACACGCGCATCTACGAACTATCGCTCGTACACGTCGATCGATGCGCGCATGCACATTACGAGGGCAGTCGAGAAACCGTCGATGGTCGAGAAATTATTAGCATCATCGATGGAAGAAATACTCGATGCGGCATGAGCATCCACCGCCCAAAGGCTGACATAGAACTCCGCATTGGCACCGACACTCTTTTTAGTTTTTCTAGATCGCCTTTGCTTCCCCAGTGAAACCAAAGCCCTTGGCATAGCAAACTTGTATTTAATGCTAATTGCTTATTTTTTAAACTCTTCAGTATATTTTATTAAAGCTTTGCCCATTCCTTATCTCCTTCACAGTTAGTGTTTTTGGGAAACGACTGTCCGAAAAGGAGCAAAAGATTAGCCTTGCCTTCCGAGGATCCGATGAGAAAATTATTTGCCCTTCTATTTTTCTTGGTTTTTTTAATCAATTGCCAATCAATCCCCAGTAAGACAAGGATTGCGCCAATAGAGTCGTCTTATCTTTCAGGCTATAAGAAATTCGCTTTTCATGATGAGCAAAGAAAAAAAACTCTCGATGTTTGGGTTTGGTATCCTGTTGAAAACGACTCACCCTACAAAATACTTAAGAGCCCAAACTTGGGGAGCAGAATCTCTGAAAATGGTGCAATAAAATATCCCAATGAGTCCAAGCCGCTGATCGTTTTATCTCATGGGTTTAGGGGCAGCCCAGAACAATTTAACTGGCTTATCGAACCATTGGTTGCTGCAGGGTATGTGGTTCTAGCAACCGAGCATGCTGATTTTCCCCCGCATGGCAATCATTGGAAACGGTCTTTGGACGTCACTTTTATTTTGACGGAATTTCTTAAAACCTCATTAGGAAAGACTATCGACCAGCAGCGGATAGGATTTGCAGGATATTCGCTGGGCGGCATGACGGGAATTTCCTTAGCGGGTGCAAAAATACAAAATTTGGATGCATTCGTCCCAGATGAGAACCACGCAAGATCGAGGCTTATTTATGAGGGTGCCCTTGCAGCACTTCCCACCTTGGATCGCGAGCAAATGCAAAAAGAGTATCGTGATGATCGTATCAAAGCAGCCTTCCTCATGGCACCAGCATGGTCTTGGATTTTTCGTGCAGACGACGTGAAGAACATTCATATTCCGGTTTATGTTGTTTCTGGAGATCAGGACGAGGTTATAGCTCCTGAAACAAATGGCCTGTGGTTTGCGAAACATATTTCCAAAGCGCAGTTTCAGTGGATTAAGGGCGCTGGTCATTTTATCTTCTTAGATTCATTCTCTTGTGAAGGCAGAACTCTATTGGACCCCGATGGCTCATTATCATTCCTTTACGAAGATGGTGAAGGTGTTGACAGAAATTTTGTACACGAACAGGTCAGAAAACTTGCAACGGCATTTTTTGATGCAAATTTATAAACCTAGATTACTCAGTCAGGGCTCCCACGAATCGACATAAGGCATATCAATTTATGGAATAAAATGCATGAGGAATGGGAATATTCCGATTCTGATGGTTATTGGGTCCTGCACCTAAAAAGGACTACATTTGATCGAGAGTATAGCCATTTACGGAACTTGTGCTGGTAGGCAGCAATTCGCGCTTATGTTAGGCCTGTGAGCAACTGATGGCGATAGCTGTTCTGGCTCCAAATTATGGGCTTTGGGTAGATGGGCAATTGGAATTTGATCCAACAATTTTTATTTGCGTTAACTTCGCTAAGAGAAAGAGCTAGCGATACCGATACCGCCAGAGCCTGCGGTTCAGTCCAAAATTCCGGCGCAGCTTGTCGTGCCTTCCCTGGCGCCTATCCTAATAGCCACCTTTACAGCTGGTATTATGCAGCAACGGGACTATATAATTGACCAAATCGATAAAGCCGCTCAATTTATCGCAAGCTTAATCACAAACACGAAAACTGAAATTAAAGAGCAAGCGGCGCTCGATCAGACATTGTCTGCCTTGACTGGTCTTGACAATTCTTTCTTTATAAATAGCGATCCAGGCCTATTGAAGGCTGTTTTACCGCTGGTTGCTGACGACAATGCTAAAGCAATGGCTGCATGGATTTTACGGCAAAAAGACCCAAAGGTTTATGGCGAAATCCATGAGTGTTTGATGGCAAATCTCGAACTAGAGAAACTTGCCCCTAAAGTCAGGGCACTTTTTATAAAAAGTGACACTTGCCAAAAAGCACCTATGAACTCGAAAAGAAATAAATGAAATGGATTAAACGGATATTTCTAGGAGGAATCATTTTTCTTGTCATTCTTATGACGGTTGGATGGTTATCGCAGGCCGTTTTTTCACGATATGAGGTGAGAAAATATTCCCTCCCCGGCCAGCTCGTCGATGTTGGCGGCCATAAACTGCATCTTCATTGCTCCGGTGCTGGCTCACCCACTGTGATCCTAGATACTGGCTTGGGCCTGCCAGCGGCATCTTTTGGACCTCTACAACGTGAGTTCGCTAAAACTACGCGCGTATGGAGCGCAGAGTGGTTCCGCCTTCAGCATAATCTAGCTAATTTCTCCACCAATTCGAAATTTATAGTGGCCGAGCACGGTGGCCACCATATCCCATTCGAGCAGCCTGACATCGTAGTGGCGGCTGCGGTGCAGATGATTCAGGAGTTGAGGGAAAAACAGGTTTTATGAGGTTATTTGGCTCAGCCTATCGTTCATAGCTTCTGGGAAACTTACATTTTTTGCCGAGCGGGATAGACCGACAATCCAAGAATTATTCACTTGAGGTTCTCTCACGAGCTTTTTAATAGTTGCCATGGGTTCAGGGCGTTGAGAGATCTCGTTCATAATTAAGATTTTATCCTCTTGGCTGGAAATATAGTTTTTAAATTGCTCAAGACCTCAGGTAATGGGTGAAATTATGCAGGCTTTCTGGCAATTTTCAATAAATTTCGCAAAAATATCAATAGAAATTCCATTTGAATAAGCATAATTCTGCCATTCATGCAGGCTTATTTTATGTGTTAAAATATGGTTTATTAATTGAAAACTAACGACATTTTTCATGGTAATCCGTATTAGCCGTTTTCAAAATCAACCGACACGGGAAGAAGGGTGGCGGCCGTTATTTCTTTGATGGTGTTTAAAACCACCTCGGAGGGCAACAGTTCGCCATCTTGATAACCATGCGATGTAGCAATCGCCCAGCTTGAGGTAGCAAGGGCTGTTGCGCCTGAGCTCTCGGCAATTTTGGTACTGCCAGCATCCCAAACGTTAAATAAAACAAGAGGCTTATCTCGATTATGGAGCAATGAAAATTGTTGTGATTTATCGGCGATTTTATCCATTCTTCGCTCCGTTTTTTTCATGTTCCAGTAGCCATTGCTTGCGGGCTATGCCACCGCCGTAGCCGCCAAGGTTTCCGTTTGAATTAATGACTCGATGACAGGGGACGATTAGTGCGAGACGATTGGTTCCGTTTGCTCTGGCAACGGCTTGAAAAGCATTGAAGTTGTCGATTGTTTTGGCCAAATCACCATAGGATTGGCTTTGTCCTGGGGGAATCCGCATGAGAGCATTCCACACTTGTTTTTGAAATTCTGTTCCCAAAAGCTCAATTGGTGTGCAAAACGCAAAGTTTTCGGCGGCAAAATAGGCTTGCAGTTCCAGCTCTATGGAGAGCAAAGGGGGTTTTTTACCAGGAATAATCGCGCATTTTTTTCGTTTCCTCAGCTCTAGAATCTCATTTTCTAGACCTTTTCGATCTAAGAACTCAAGGAGATAGAGCGCGGTTTCATCGCTAATGGCAATCATGGGACCAAGTTTAGTTTCTATCCAACGAGCCCAAAGCACGTTCTTTTCTGCTGATCCTGCAGGCGCTGAGCCAAATAGCTTATGAAAAGCATGTCTGAAGCCACTGCCTGAATCATATTCGCTGTGCACCTGAGATTCGATTACGGTTTTACCAATACGAATTAGCTTTAAAGCAAGTCCCAATCTTTTAGAGCGTGCATAGGCAAAAAAAGTAAGACCAAATCGATTTTTGAACTGCCTTCGTGCGGTTGATGGATCAATATTGAGCGAATAAAGGTCGCATTCTTTCCATCTCTTCTCAGGCTCCGCTTCAACAGCTTCAACTAATTTTTGCATCATATCGCTGGGGCTATTCAGCAATAGGAGAGGGCGGCATCTTTTGCAGGGCCTAAAAGACGCCAATAACGCTCCTTGTACGGTGCTAAAAAATTCACAGTTTTCAAATTTTGGTTTTCGTGCAGGGCAGGTTGAACGGCAAAAAGCACCGGTCGTTTTTACGCCAACAAAGAATAGACCCTCATACTGTGGGTCTTTTTTTAACAGGGCAGCGTAAAATTCGGCTCGTTTTTTTTTATCAATAATCATGGATTTTGGTCTCTTAATTTACGAATCGTCAAAAAGGACCTTAACAAGCCATTTATTTAAGACCGCCGAAAATCAGGCACCGATTTAATTTTGTGAACTGAAATTTAGCTAGGTGGCATACAATTCCTTTTTGGCTCTAACCAAGTAGTCATGATATTTTTGAATAGGCAGGTGCCAGAGGTGCCAATGCTTTTACCTTTTCAGCTCTGGCACCTTTGGTACTTCCTTGATGACGAGCTAAACTGGTTTTTAATTTTCCGGTAACAAATTTCATTATTAAATCGTTGTAAGCCGTACTCTTGTATGGTTATCCTGAGTCTGGACTAAGGACCTAGGAGGGCACATGAAAAGGAAAAAGCCAAAAAATCAATCCTCATCAAGAATCACTCTGCCAATTGAGGCAATTTCATTGGAAGTCTTGCAGGGGATGGTTGAGCAGAATTTAGTGAAGAACGAAATCCCTTTTGAAGTTTTAGCGGACCACTATCCGAGTCTTCTTTCAGGGTGGTATCCCGGTTATCCATCTACTCCTCGACGAATGGACAAGAATGATCCGATACCATGCCGTGGATACATAAAATGTGATCAAGTGACTCTGAGTAGTGCCTTCGGTCCTCCCATGGGTCCGATAGATTTTGCCAAGGGTGCCGATTTGGAGGAAGGGGAGTACGAAATTTGGCTCAAATGCGACGATGATCAATATTTTATTTTTATTGCGAGTAAAATTTAGTGTTTTCTAACGATCATGGTTATTTAAACAAAGAAAGAAAACCCTTGCGGCTTGCTGGCTATAATTATTGTAGCGCAGGTTTCTATTACGTGACCTTATGTACGCAAGGACGGCTTTGTCTCTTTGGTGAAATAGTAGATGGAGATATGCTACTCAATGAAGCAGGACAGATGATATTTAGTGTTTTAAAAAATATGCAACATGGTTATATATTAAAAATGTTCATAAAAGTAAATGGCAATCGTTTGAAAAAAGATTATGGCAGCGTAGTTTTTATGAGCATATTATTCGCAATGAAGAAAGTTATTTAAAATACAAAAATATATATTAGAGGATCCTCTAAAATGGGAATTCGACCAAGAGAACCCCAAAAAGCAATAAAAAGCGCTTCAAAAAATTTCAACCTGTAGGGAACGGCCTCTGTGCCGTCCCGCTATCGTTTATCAATTCCCAGCACTTGAGGTTAATCGAGGGACGGCACTGAGGCCGTTCACACCTTTCCCAGATATTGTGGGACATAAAAAAAGTCGTCACAAGGACGACAAAAAGTTCGATTAGTGAATCTGATGTCGGGCCACTGTACGTTTTTTTCGTCGTGAAATTTGTTAGCAATTTCGTTATTCATT
>CAYJDW010000089.1:0-10235 GCA_964368985.1 uncultured Myxococcales bacterium
TCCACTTTTTTAGTTCTGCCACTAACAAAGGTGGTCTGGCATTCTTGTTTACCAATTATTTCCAGCTCGGCATTCCTGATTTGGTAATGAAATACGCGAAATTGAGTACGTTTATTCGCATCTCGGAATGCACGCGCCGTGCCATTTTCGCAAGCCCTTTTACTAACTGACCAGCCCACAGGCAACTGTCCCCTTACCCACAATTGGTCCGGTGAATATTGGTTGAGCAAGACCACATTAAATTTTTCATAGCCTGCTAAGTATGCTTGATCATTAGGCAACCAAACTTCACGACCCTGCTCGCTTATTCTGTCTTTATGAGCTCGGTTGAGACTTTGTTTTATAAATTTCTTTTGACTCCACGGTACTAGGTTTTTGTCGTCTAAACTCTGTTCGCGACTTAGACTTTCTTTCTCCCCGGATCGTTGATCCATGGAAAAGACAAAGGAACTGGTCATGAGCAGGAACACCGATAAAAAATAAAATGATTTCATAAGAAACCTCCCTCAGGACAACTTGCTGAGGGGGCCAAATATTCATTTTTTTGTCACTATTGCGGCAGAGGGCGTACTTTGTCGTTCTCGTCGTAATAGGTTTTTACTTTCTTTTCTTTCCCGTAAATCCAGGACAAAGTCGTTTAGTGGCGTGTTAGCTCAGAAATCATGATTAGTGATTTACCACTAAGAGCCGGCATTCAATTATCCTATAATGATGGAACCTGGCTGTTAATTTTTTATTGGAGGCTATTACAAACAAAGCATCACTCGCGGAAACCTTCCCCACATTCCACCATTAAAGATGCGTAAAATCTGCGATTTTATCCGCCATCTGTTTAATCACACCCAAAAGGTTGAGGCGGGCATTTTTTAGTTTTTCGTCTTCAACCATCACCATCACACCGTCGAAAAAAGCATCGAGTTTTGGTTTAATCAGGGCGATGCCTGAGAGAAGATCGCTGTAATGAGTGCGCCCAACCACGCCAAATTTGTTCACCTGCTCAACGGCGATTATCAAGTCTATTTCGCAGGCGAGTGTGAGGGTTTGCCCTGCATTGCTTTCAGTAAATTTCTCGCCACTGCTTATGGCTTTTTTAACAATATTACTTGCACGTTTTATAGTTTGCACGAGGCTGTCAAAACTATCGGGATTTTTCCGACGCATACTAAACAGCGTTTGGGCGCGCAAAAAAACATCGAGCATATCATTGGAGCCTACCGCCAAAACACTATCAGCAAAACTTACGGCCAAATCTTTTTGCTCACGACCCAGCTCGTCAATCAAAAGTCCTCGTGCACGCTGCACCATAAAATCTCGCACTTCTTCTCGAATGCTGGCTGCTTTTTGAGCAAACTTTTCGCCAAAAGCACGAAGCGCCAAATCGATTAAAATTGGCAATTCAATCGGCATCTCAAACTCGACGATAATCCGCACAATAGCGATAGCATTTCGTCTTAAAGCAAAGGGATCTTTATTTCCCTTAGGACCTTTGCCAATGGCAGTGATACCTACCAAAGTATCAAGCTTGTCGGCGAGGGATAAAATTGACGCGGCTTTGTTAGGCGGCAAAGCATCCTCAGAAAAACGAGGCCAATAATGGGTTCGAATGGCCTCACATACTGCAGTGCTAGAGCCGCTATTGGCCGCATAAATTGCACCCATAATGCCCTGAAGCTCGGGAAACTGCCCCACTACTCCCGTCACTAAATCGGCTTTCAAAAGAGGCGCTGCCTCTTTAATAATTTTTATTTCGCCCTCGCTGCAACGAAGCAAGGAGGCAATTTCGCCGGCGATACGTTCAATGCGCTGAGCTTTTTCTTGAACCGTTCCCAGTTCCCGCTCAAATACCACCGTGGCCAAAGCTTCAGCATGTTCGCTTAAAGTCTTTTTTTGATCTTCAGCAAAATAAAAAGCACCATCTTCAAAACGAGCGCGTAAGACCCGGGCATTTCCTGCAGCAAAGACCTTCTCATCATGGGGCAATGTCCCCGCTACGCAAACGAAATAAGGCAGCAATTTTTCCTGTGCATCATAAACAGCGAAGCACTTTTGGTGGGTTTTCATCTCGCTGATAAGAATTTCCTTGGGGATCGCCAAATAGCGCTCATCAAAACTACCCACGATGACAAAGGGATTTTCCACTAAGTTTTTTACCGTATCCATGAGCTCAGGATCTTCAAGCAAACGCCCACCCACCGCACTCACGCGCGCTTGGGCCTGCTCTTCAATCAAGCGAGCACGTTCACTTTGAGAGATAATCACCGAACGCTTTTTAAGCTCACTCAAATATTGAGCATTGGACGTCACCACGAAAGGTGCTGGACTTAGAAATCGATGCCCAAAGGATTGAGAACCTGATTCCACGTCGGCAAATTTTAAAGCAAGAATTTCGCCATTGAACAAAGCCACCATCCATCGAATGGGTCTTGCGAATGAATCGCCCGAACTTTCCCATCGCATACGCTTTTTAAAGGGGATCTTTCGCATCATGTCGAGAAGAACAGCGGGGAGCAACGCAGCAGTTTCTTGGCCCTTGATGGATAATTTTGCGGCAATCACGTCGCCTTTGTCGGTTTTCTTCAGATACAGAGCCGATTCATCGAGGCCTTTAGCTTTGATGAAACCCAAACCCGCTTTACTCAAAACGCCAGGTTTTTCATAAGCAACGTTAACACTCGGCCCCATCACTTCTTCTTCACAATCGGCCTGCATGGTCGCTAAATTTTCGCACATGAGCACAAGGCGTCGAGGCGTGGCTTCGACTGAAATACCGCTTAGCTTGAGGCCCTTGTTCGCCATTTCAGTTTTAAAAAATTCGGCCATAAAAGCGATGGCTGGGTCGAGGGAATGGGCGGGTAGTTCTTCAACACCGATTTCAAATAAGAGCTCTGACATGGTTTCAATCCTAACTTAGTTCGACATATTTGAGAGCACAATTCTTAGCCATAGCGCGAATGCGGCCAATATAGTGAGCACGTTCTGTAACACTCACCGCCCCTCTTGCATCAAGAATATTAAAGGCGTGGCTGCACTTTAAGACATAGTCATAGGCAGGAATGGCAAGATTTTGATCGAGGAGAATTTGCGCCTGGCCATAATAATCTTCGAAATGGCGCTGTTGCATAGCCACGTCGGCAAAATGAAAATTATGGTGCGACCATTCAAACTCGTCGCGCTTATGAACTTCGCCATAGCTTATTTTTTTTCCATTCGGCAAAACGGCCCACACCAGATCAAAAACATTTTCAACATTCTGCATGTACATGGCCAATCTCTCGAGGCCATAGGTCAATTCACAACAAGGCGTGCTCAATTCAATGCCGCCATTTTGCTGAAAATAAGTGAACTGGGTAACTTCCATACCATGAGCCCACACTTCCCAGCCTAATCCCCAGGAACCC
Organism: uncultured Myxococcales bacterium; assembly: GCA_964368985.1. GTDB lineage: Bacteria > Myxococcota > UBA727 > UBA727 > JABDBI01. Next base: position 3,399 of record CAYJDW010000089.1, read on the forward strand.
AAAGCTGGATGTTCCCAATCGTCCTCGACAAAACGCATATCAAATTCTTTAGGCTCAAAACCGATAGCGCGTAAAGAATCAAGATAAAGCTCTTGGGCATTTTTGGGACATGGTTTTAAAATTACTTGGTATTGATAAAAATGCTGCATGCGATTGGGATTTTCGCCATAACGACCATCGGCCGGTCTGCGGCTTGGCTCGACATAAGCAACATTCCACGGCGCATCGCCTAATACTCGTAAAAATGTATGTTTGTTAAGCGTACCTGCGCCTACTTCAATATCGCAGGGTTGCGCAATAACGCAGCCATAATCAGCCCAGTAGCGCTCGAGCTTGAGAATCATGTCCTGAAAGGTCGTTGTCATTGGTCTTAAAACCTCGCCTCAGCTGAATTTTTTACTATCCACCTATTGTACTAGTTGCTAGCAGTGTCAATTTAGACTAGCAACTAGGGGGAAAATTCTAGTTTAACCATAAAATAGGAAGATTAAGATGAGAACAAAATTAGTAGTATCCGCTGTAGCATTGGCATTGACCTTGGGAACCGCTTGCACCAAGGGCTGTAACAAAGCTGCCGAACAAGCTGCTCCTCAAGGAATCCCTGACGCCAAAGCCGAAGAAAAAGCTGAAGGCCATCCTGCTGAAGGCACCCCTCCAGTGGCTGCTGAGCCTGAAGGCGAAGGGGATGCAGAACCTGAGGCTGAGCAGAACCTAGAATAGGAAGATTAAGATGAAAAAAAAATTAGTAGTCTCCGCTGTGGCATTTGCCTTGACCATGGGAACCGCTTGCACCAAGGGCTGCGTTAAGCCTGGCGAGCAAGCAGCTCCTCAAGGGAGCCAAAAAGGCGAGGACAAAGCCCCAAGGCAGGCTGAACCTGAGCCTGAAAAGAAACCTGAAAGTGAGGAGTTAAAAAAATTGAAAACTGAATTCGATCTTAAAGCCGGCGACAAACTAATCGCAACCATTGATACCAGCATGGGCCCTATTAAAGTTGAACTTTTTTGGGATAAAGCACCAATCACCGTAGAAAACTTTGCTGGTCTTGCTCTCGGTAAGAAAGAATGGACCGATCCTAAATCCAAAGAAAAAGTGAACAAGCCTCTTTATGACGGCACCATTTTTCACCGTGTCATCAAAGGTTTCATGATCCAAGGCGGAGATCCTCTCGGCATGGGTATTGGCGGGCCTGGCTATAAATTTCAAGATGAATTTCATCCTGAGTTAAGACACTCAGCCAAAGGTATCTTGTCCATGGCTAATTCCGGTCCAAATACTAACGGTTCGCAGTTTTTTATCACTGAAGGCCCTACCCCTCACCTCGACAACCGCCATTCGGTTTTCGGACAAGTGAAGGATCCTGAGTCATTGGAAGTCATCAGCAAAATTGGCGATACAGCCACCGATGCTCAAGACAAACCAAAGACTCCTGTGCTAATAAAAAGCATCAAAATCATCAAAGGCTAAGCGCTTTTTTTGGTAGTAGTATGAGCGGCTTTCGAAGCCGCTTTTTTTGGTGATTTTTTATCAGAAAAGCTAATGCTTGCAGATATTTCAATAGTTTGCCCAGCTAAGACTTTACGAATAATTTCATCCAGCTCAATTTTCCCTAAAAATTGTTTCACTTCATTGGCAATGAGACCGCTCACTTCTTTTTTCGTTTTATCCGCCTGGGCCAAAGCCGAAGCAATAACATTTTTGGGCAATTTCATATCAGTGAGAGCATTCATGATACCTTCTTCGGTCATGAAAACCGCTCCAAGCCCGCTTAAAAGAGCCCGTTTGGCCCATTCAGAAACTTTGGTTGAGGCTGATGAATCGTTATTTTCAAGTTTTTTGTGGCTCATTAAATTTCCCTCGCGCATTGTTTTTGGAGACTTAACCATTTGGCCAGGCAAAATATGCGCAGTTTAGGGAGGCAGTTAATAAATTCGCCCAGGCTAAATGGCTGCAGATTCGGCCGCTTGAAGTGTTTTTTTTATGTTTGGCCTGGGCTTCGCCATTTAGCCTGGGCGAATTTATTAACTGCCTCCCTAAACTGCGCATATTTTCACCATGGTCCTTGCCCGAAACGCTTGTCTGCCTATTATCGACCGCAAAGGCATTAAAATCCCGGACGATTAACAATGGCAAACACCATGACACCATCAATCCTCATTGCTCCCCCCTCTTTGGTTGAACAGCCATTTAGCGAATCGGTAATTGTGCTCGCTGGTCATCAAAAAAATGGCTCGCTCGGCTTTATATTAAATCGCCCCATTGGCATTACCATCAAAGATCTGATGGATGACGACGAAGAACATGATCCCATTCACACCAATAAAGAAGTATTGTTTGGCGGTCCGGTAGATAAAAATTCAGGATTTATTATTTATGAGCATAAATATAATCGCCCGCTCGCGCCCGGTTTCATGATCACCAAAACCGTATCGATTTCCCCCGCCCGCAAACTTCTTGAAGAGGCCGCTTTAGGAAATTTACCCGGCCGTTTTGATCTCATGCTCGGCTATGCCTCATGGAGCAAAGGCCAATTGTGGCGTGAACTCTCCAAAGGATATTGGCTGCACAGTCCTTTTTCAAAAGAATTAGTCTTTGGCGTGCCCCACGAAAACCGTTGGCAATCTTCCTATGAAATTTTAGGAATTTCCCCCCACGCGTTTGTCCATGTGCCCGGCGGTGCCCAAGCCTAAAGAATATTAATATCGATATTTTTCAGGCCCTTTCTTGACCTTTCAAAATAAAATGCCATACCTTCAATCAAGTGATGGTGCCGTGCCCGAGTGGTTAGGGATCGGTCTGCAAAACCGCCTACACCGGTTCAAATCCGGTCGGCACCTCCAATAATCGAGATTTAACGCCATGAAAAAGGCCTCGGCCTACGCCAACGCCAACATTGCCCTGGTGAAATACTGGGGCAAAAGCGACCACCAAAAAAATATCCCTGCAGTTTCTTCCTTGTCGATGACGCTTGATGCTTTGGGCACCACGGTCAGCCTCGATCTTTCCTGCGATCAGTTTCATTCGCTCACTATCAATGATCGCATTATTGCTGGCGCTGAACTCACACGCCTCAACGATTATTTGGAAGCTGTTCGCCGTTCCTATAGGTTTGACGGTTTTTTTAAAATCAGTTCACAAAGCAGCGTGCCAATAGCCGCAGGCCTGGCCTCGTCAGCAGCCTTCTTCGCGGCCCTAAGTCTCACTCTCAACCAAAGTCTCGAGCTTAATCTAAATGCCCAAAACCTTTCTATTCTGGCACGCCTGGGGAGCGCTTCCGCTGCCCGCAGTATTTTTGGTGCTTTTGTTGGGCTTCATGGCGGTCCTATAACTCACGAGGAGGCCTTTGCTTTTCCTTTAGAAAACTCCCTGGATTTGGCACTGCTGGTGGCAGTCGTGAGCATAGAAAAAAAAGCACTTTCCTCCCGCGCCGCTATGAATATGACTCAAGATTCTTCTCCCTTTTTCCCCACCTTCGTGGCGAGCCACGGGCCAGATTTTTCAGGTGCGATTGAGGCTCTAAAACAGAGTTCATTTCCGCGCTTGGGGGAAATAATGGAGCACTCAACCCTCAAGATGCATGCGAGCATGTGGGCGGCGAAACCTGCCATTAACTATCTTCATCCGGCGACGCTCGCACTTATGAACCTGATTTACGATATAAGAAAGAAGCATGGACCGATTGCTTATTTTACAATGGATGCAGGGCCCAATGTTAAGGTTTTTTGTGAGACAACAAATATTTCGCTTGTAAAAAAAATTATTATAGATTCCGGGTTAGCCAGCGAGCTCATCGAATCAAAACCCGGTCCTGGTGCTCATGCTCTCTAAGAAATATTGCACCTTCGGCTCAATTAAGCACCACGACCCCCTCGCCCGCTTGCGGGAGAGGGCTTGGGGAGAGGGTGGAGAAACTAAGCCACAGAATAAATCTCCATTAAAAAAGAATTTTAAAGTGAGACCTTTATGTGTCTCCACCCTCTCCCTAGCCTCTCCCGCAAGCGGGCGAGGAGTTGTTGTGCTTGAGCGACGCATTAAAATACTTGCGAGCCAGCAATGATAACTCAGGCCCCTGGCAAAGTCATGATCGCTGGCGAATACAGTGTGTTAATGGGCTTTCCTGCATTGGTGGCGGCAATTGATCGCGTCGCTATTTGTCAGTTTAAAGAGGGACCAGCCCTTAATTTCTTCGCAAAAACTAGCCAAGAATTTTCTCTCCTCCAAAACTCACCCCTCTTTTTAGCCGTTCTCACTACTTTTAAAAAACATCGCCTTGAGCCAAGAATCGGCGAGTATTTCCTGGATACCAGCGAATTTTTTGATGCAACTGGCCAAAAAATCGGCCTAGGCTCGTCAGCCGCTGCGGCCACTGCCCTTTCGCGCATGATTCTCTTGCAACATGAAATCGAGGATCAAGCTCTGCTCTTTGAGCGAGCTCACGAGGCCCACCGCCTTTTTTCTGGCGGCGTAGGCTCAGGGGCTGATATTGCGGCGGCAGTCTATGGCGGCATGCTTCTTTATCAACAAGGAATTCCCTCGCCCAGGATAATAAATTTAGATCGGGCGACGATATGGCCCAAAATTTTAGTGATTCACACGGGCAAGGCGCAAAATACCGCACATTTTGTTGAGAAATTTCTCCACTTCAAGGGGGCGAAATCGTTAATCGATAATTTTAATGCTGAACAAAGCAAATGTGTCGAAGAATTGCTGGCGAACTTGGATAAGCTCGACGTCTTTATTCGCGTTATTAATCAACTTTTTGAATTACTAGATATTTTAGGCACCTCTGTTGGCATTGACATAGTGAGTAAAGAACACCGACTAATTGCGAGCCTCGCCCAAAGCCTTGGTGGTGCCGCCAAGCCGAGCGGTGCCGGTGGTGGTGATATTGCTATTGCATGTGTTCCCAATGCTTATCGAGGAGAATTTCGCTCTTTACTAGAACAAAGTGGTTTTTTTACAATTGAATAATATAAATAATCTTGGAGGATATGATTTCGATGTTTAGCCGTGAAAAGCTAGAACCTTAATCTTACTCTCAGCGCATTAATAAACTTCCTCGCCTCTTCCAGTTTAAAATAATAAGCAAAAGCAAAATAAGCCACTCCGGCCGTGCCCGATACAAGGCAGAGAACGACGCCATTTTTCATGCTAAATCCCCGTTCCCAATCACCTATAAGCGCCACCATTGATCCCACCCCACAAGCAAGGGCGGCGATGCCCGAATGAGCAAACAAAGGTTTTAATAAATCGGTGCTAAATGCTTGGCCGACTTTCTTTTTGAAGAGCCACAACAAAATAAAATATTGAATAAAGCTCGAAATACTTAAGGTGGACGCCAAACCAATCACTTCAAATCTCAGTAATAACAAGCCAAAAACTAAATTGAGAAGAACCGTCACCACGCCTACCATCACCGGGGTACGTGTATCACTTTGGGCATAGAAAGCCTGAATCAAAGGCCGAGACAAGCTGAAGGCTATGAGGCTTGGGGAAAAACCAATCAAGGTATTGGCCGTGAACCTTGCATCCTCAATGCTGAAAGCACCGTGGACATAAAGGACGGAAACGATCGGAAAGGCGAAAACCATTAAGCCGATGGCGCAGGGCGTGATGACGAAGCTGGTCAACACTAGAGTGAAACGTAGGGTATCAAAAAATGCATTGGTCCCAAGCTTGGCCACGCTTCTGCTTAACTCTGGCAAGGCCGCCGTGGCAATACTCACGCCAAATACGCCGGTGGCAAACTGGGTAAGTCGATCGGCGTTATAATAATAGGAAATCTGTCCTTCACCAAGGAAACTCGCCAGCTGACGTAAAACCATAATATTTAGCTGGTAAACAAAGACCCCAAATAAAGCGGGTCCTAAAAGCTTGATTAAATGCTTCATCGCGTCGCTACTAATACCGAAACTTGGCCACACCCAAAGCCCTGCTCGCTTCAAGGCTATTACCATCAAGAAAACTTGCAGCATGCCACCTAAGACAACGCCCGCGGCCAATACCAGCACAGGGGGATTAAACCAAGTGATACAAAAATACTGGGTCGCAATCATCGCTAGGTTAAAAAAAATCGGAGAGGCCGACATGGCTGAGAAACGGCCATGACATTGCAAATATGCGCCAAACAGGGCCACAATGCTGACCATAAAAACATAAGGAAACATCCATTTGGTCATAAGATCGGTAAGCGCAAATTGTTCGGGATTGGCACTAAAGCCAAAGGCGAAGAGATGAACGAGAGCTTTAGAGAAAAATATGCCGCCGAAAGTCACTACGGCCAAACTCACAACGAGAAATCCAAAAGCGTCCCGGAAAAAACTTCTCGCAATCTTGTCGCCATCTTTCTCTTTGGACGACACATAAACGGGCACGAAGGCCACCGCAAAGGCACCTTCAGCGAAGAAACGCCTCAATACGTTAGGTATGGTGAAGGCAATGTTAAAAGCATCGGTTATAAAGCCTACGCCGAAGGTGTGGTAGAGCATAACGTCGCGTAACATTCCCGCTACGCGCGACAAAAATGTGTAGCCACCTTGAACGAGGGCGCCCATGGTGATGTGTTTTTTGTCGAGCCGTTCTAGGTTTGGCACTTCAACTATTTGTTCACTTATTGCTTCTTTCATAAGGCCTCTTTAGCCAGCTCACTCAACCATGCTAAACCACCAATTAATGTGGTGCGAAGATAATTTTTTGGTTTCTCTAAAAGAGAGCGAGAGCGAACAATATGCCCACTTTTTAAAGGCATTCTTGCATAATTGCGGACCATTTTCCCTCAACAACCCCTCTCCCGCTTGCGGGAGAGGCCAGGGAGAGGGTGGAGAGACAAAAACGTTATT
>CAYJDW010000090.1:0-10164 GCA_964368985.1 uncultured Myxococcales bacterium
TTTAATGCAACTATTTGCAATAATTTATATGTGTGATTAGTTAAGCCTTATTGCAGCGCGATGCACATTTGACCGATAAATCTGGAACGTGACATGAAAAAACTCGACCGGAATCGATCGAGCTTTGTCGCAATCTTCGGAGGGACTGTTGATTATTCCATTTCAGATTGCCAAAGCCTTACAGCATTTTGCAAAATACACGAAGCTTCTTTTTGGTGCTTGAGAGCCCTTAAGGACTAAAAGGCTAAATCTGGATAATTCACGGATCTCAGCATGACAAAGATCCTAAATGAGCCGGGGCACTATATACAACATCAACAATAAAATGCGCTTAATTTGAGCTTATGATGTTGTAATTTAATGAGAATATTGTATCATATTTTCATATAAATAATTATGCAAAATTAATCGTGGATTTAGCTATGTTGTTAAATATTAGAGCTATTGCTTTACTGTCATTCATTTCAGCCATTCCTATCATTGCTGGGAATCAAGATTTTTTAGCCACCCATAAGAAGCTGTTAGCCAATGAAAATAATGATCTTCTTAACAATTTAATGTTTCAAGCCGAAATCTATGTGGCCTATAAAGAAGGCGATCCTGAGCAAAAGATACAGGCTCAGATACAAATGGTCAGGATTATTCAGCAAATGATCAATGATTTTCAGGAAGCTTACCTAGATAAACGACTGAAAAAGCATGGTGATAAGTATTTAGAATTTAGAGATAAATACAAAAAAGTAGCTAAAAATAATTTTAAGTTTAACTCTTTGATAGATAATGATTTTGATTTATATTTTGCATTATTAATTCGCTTTGATAAACTTCAACAGAATCCATCTTTGATAACCCTTCAAGATATTGAAAAATTTGGGATAATTCTAACGCTCTTATCTCTCGATGGGAGAGATAACCGAAAATATACCACAGGGCCTTTTACTTTTCATGCAGTAAATTCTTTTTATGGTCCAATTTATGCATCATCATTTTTCACTCAAGATAGTAGAGCATTTTTTTATAATTATAGACCAAAGCTAAATTTTGACCAAGTTCAGGGTGGAGTTGAAGAACGTGCTGCCTATTACAGCATGGATTTAACCAGTGCGATCAATGGACGGGAATACTTAGAAATTGCGCCCTTTTATTCAAAAACAGGGGCTATTGGTCTTGCAACAATGTCTTTTGCCCTTGCTCATGACCTCATGCCTGTGGGATTTTTCATTGCGCCACCTCCGGAAGTTCATGCAGGCTTTTATGCAGATTTTCCTCTCGGTTTTATAAGGCATGATTACCGACATATTAGATTATTAGCTGATTCAATGAGGGATGATATTATACATAAAAACTCCTATTTGAAGAGAATTTATGAGCGTATTCAACTGCAAGATGAAGAGACGAAGAGAAAAGACTTAGTTTTTCTCTTTTTATTGACCCACGAGTTGACCTTTAGCAGAACGCATCCTTTTATTTCCAGCGGTAAATTCCATAAAATAGGGCAGGGATATAGTTTTAAATCATACATCCAAGCGAATCCCCATAATTTCTTTCAATCAATTCCTCGAGCCACTAACGCGGCAAAGTACGCTCTCCATGAAAACATTGATAAAGTCACCCCAAAATATTTTTATCTCCTTGATCTGGAGGATGTGGCGCTGTTAATTGGCGAAATTGATGCAGATTTCACCAAAAATAAGGGGCTGCTCGAGCCAAGCACTTGGGGGGATTTTAAGGAATTTAAACAAGCGGTCCGCGAAAAGTTATTTGAGCTTTTCAAAGACTTTAAATCCCGTCACCATGAATACAAAAAAAGTAGTCATGGATATACGACTAAAGCCCTTTTTGCGAGACACATTAACCTTTCCTTGACGATAGAAGAATATAAAAAATCTAAAGCCAATTATTGGAATAGTCAGTCACCGAATGAGGCCCAAAGGATGGCCAGCATTTACGAGCAAGCTCGAGCGAAGTTGACCATCATGCAAAGAGATATTATCAATGAGAAATTGAGAAATAATTATTGATAAAAAATTAAGGAAAAATCCTTCTCACCGTTGCAGAAACCGGATTGTGATCGGAAAGACACCCGGCGGGCGGGGCGTTTCCTCTTTGACCCTTTTTAAATAAGTCACCAAGTATAATATCAGCCTCTACGGCAATCGCTTCTTTTAGAAGTTTTAATTTAAAAGTTAAGTGGTGACGAATTGCTTCTTAATTGCAGGCCTGGGAAATAAGAGGCCAAATTACCCATTGAGTCTTCTTTGGTAAAGAGAATATTTGTATCTAACTGGCCCCACATTCTTTCGAGTCCAGCGAGGTGTTACAAAAAAACCTTAGGATCGAAATTGAGTGTAAAGACAATGGTGGTTTACATTACAATTCAACCAGTAAGGCTACAGGCCCAAGTCGTTTAAAAGCATATTTACTCCTTGCACACAACTTGCGCACACATTATAATCAATTGTATAAATTTAATCAAAGGTTAATTATGAAATCATATATTTTGTTATTCTTCTATATGGTTGATTTTTTTTACTGTTTTTTGATACAAGCTCACTCTATAGAACCAAAAGATTTAGAAGTTCTTCAAGGAAATGCCATAAAGCCTGTAGTGAATATTGTGGTGCCCCCCGATGGTCTGGGTGGATTTGGCGATCTTACTTCTAATTTATATATGGCCGAAAAACTCGTAGAACAAGGATTTAATGCTAATGTTTTTATTCCTGATTCATTTCAAGATAAATTTAGAATTTTGTCCATTTTAAATAACATTGATTTCGCCAGTTTTTTTTGGGGCAATAGAGAGAATATTAATTATTTTTCTATACCCAAACAGGGTACTAAAGTTTCAGGAATAGATTTTTGTGAAGCTTTACCTGAATCGTCACCTTTTACCAGCTATGTGAGTTTTTCTTCTCTAGATCTTAATACTCCTTATAAAGCTAAAGAAACTAAACATTCTTTACCTTGTTTTATTAAAAATAAATCCTTTCCAAATGCTGCTATTTTTAGTGAATACATCGGAGTGGCCGAGTATTTAGGAAAAATTATTAAAAAATCCCAAAAACCTAGCCCTTTTTTGGCTTGGAACAATATCAATGGCGTCGTTCTTCCTACCGGCCCTCTTAGCTTAGGAATGTATATTTCACCGAATAAGCCTTTGATTGCTAAGCAAAAAAATGATATTATTCGAGAATTTTTTGATGTTTCTGTCTTAAAATCAAAACTCAGTTTTTCCTATACCGCTAGTTATGACGCTGCCAGTATTTATTTAGAAGCTCTAAATGATTTTGCTAATAAAAATCAAGATACAACTTTTTTCCTCATAGCTAAACATAGACCCCAAATTGCCTTAGCTAAGAATTTACATGTGGAGACGATCCCTAACCTGAGTTTTCAAAAAACCAAGGAGATTATTGCCTCAAGTGATTTTCCCCTAATGGTAACTGGGGACATGAGCCTTACGCTTGCTATGGATTATGAAAAAGAATTTTTTTACGAAGCTCTCAATCACAAATTTCGTATGGAAGAAAATCTTCGCCTGTTTGACCAACTTAAAGAATTGCCGGATCTTTCAATCCCAGCTGAACGAGTACAAGTTCATAGTTTAGGCAGCTCAGCTACTCACGAAATCAAACCCATGAAGAGAGAAAAGCTAAAAGAGATGGTCATTAATACCCTGCAATGGTTTTCCAATAATCCGAGCTATATGTCAGATGGCATAAATGCCATAAGAGCTCATCTCTCTCTACCGGCAAAGTTTTCAAATAGTATGTCCGCACTCCTAGATAACAATCCCGCAATGTTATGGGGCCAAATGCCTATCTCTAGCCTCGACGGTCTTTGGGAGAAATCAATAGATTTGTGGTTGAAATCAAAAAAATACGAGAAAAATTTTGCGCTTAATCTTGCTTCAACGAGCCGCATTAATGTCCTTAAGGACCTCTATGAAAATCAAATAGGCTTTCATTTAATTTGGGCAGATGGCACTAGCGATGCTCAAAATCATTTTAATCTTTTGTGGGAAAAATATAAATTAGCCCCTTATTCTTGGGAAGCCCAAGAAGAAATAATTCCAGAAATTGGTGATTTGTTGTTTAAACTTAAACCTAATTTAATAAAACTCGAACTTGAATCAGATACAGCAACAAGACTCAAGCCTATCTAAAATCATGGAGCAATTCATGAGTATCAACGTTTTACATTAGAGAAGCATTTAGGGCTTCTTATGGCAATTCCGCAGAAAAGGATCTAATCAACAACGCCGGTGTAAATAGGGTTATATTTGCAATAAAATTATTTTCAAAAGTTGTGGGCATATTACCAACTAATTCACTTGGGAAAGGGCTAGATGCAGGAAGTCCACCCGTTGTACTTTGTAATTTATATAATGAATAACTAGGTAGTGATGAGGATGCAAACTGTGTAGTGCCCCATAGAACGCCATTTAAATCAAATACCGACCACAATTGTCCAGGTGGTTGAGGTGTAATAGGACTAATAATTGACCCCGTTGTATTATTATTAATGCCTGCAAAATCAACAGTAAACGAATTTCCAGGACGATAGGTCGCATATATAAAGTTATTGAAGATTTGTAGACCATTACCCGAATTTTGAAGATTTGAAGTATTTATACTGGTCACAGTAATATTTCCACTACTGTCTATTGTATTAACTTTATAATCATAGCCTGAGGGATCATTATTTACGGCGTAGTAGAATAAATTGTTTGCTACATTATAAGTAACCTGCGGATTTAAATTGATGTAAATTGTATTATTTACGGAAAAAGGAGATACCGTTAATAAATCCGGGAATGTGACACTATATAAATACATATTGTCAACACTGGTAGAAGAATCAAAATCGCTTAATGCAACAAATATTTTACTTGAAGCAGGATCCAGTGTTGCGCTAATAAAATATTTATCCGCATATCCCGCTATAGTTCCAAACGGTACATAACTAATATTATTTGGATCACTATAATCTATTGAAACAACATTATGAATAATTGATCCAACAGTGCCAACATCTAAAATAGCATACAAACTGGTCGTCAGCGTCGTCAGAGTAGTACTGCCAGATACGGCTTCAAAGGTAGCACTGATGCTGGTGCTGCCTGAACCCACTGAAGTAGCCAAACCATTAGAACCAGCAGCATTGGAAATTGTTGCAATACCAGGAACAGAAGAAGCCCAGCTTACTGACGTGGTTAGGTCTTCGGTTGTGCCATCAGAAAAAGTGCCTGTCGCAATAAATTGTTGGGTAGTACCAGCAGCGATGCTGGGATTTGGTGGTGTTAGGGCAAGTGAAACTAAAACGGGATTAGTTACGGTTAAAGTCGTATTGCCTGATATCGCATCTAGGGTGGCAGTGATAATTGAAGTTCCTAGAGATAGGCCAGTAGCCAACCCCTGGGTCCCTTCGGCATTGGAGACAGTCGCGACGCCGCTCATAGAAGAACTCCACGCTACTTGCGAGCTTAAGTCGTGCGTGGTGTCATCTGAAAAAAACCCAGTTGCCGTAAATTGCCCTGTCAAACCGTTAGCGATACTAGGGTTGGTCGGAGTTACTTCAATAGACACCAGAACTGGACTGGTTACTGTCAAGGGGAAGCTTGCTGATATGGCACCAAGGGCTGCAGTGATTTCCGTAAAGCCCACAGCTATAGATGTAACCAATCCCTGAGAACCTGGCGCATTAGATACAATAGCCACAGCTGTATTAGAAGAGCTCCACAACACTGACGAAGTTATATCTTCAGTACTACCATTTATGTAGGTGCCGATGGCAATGAGCTGAAGTTGGGTGCCAAGCGCAATACTGGTTTGGATCGCCACACTAATGTTAATGGAAACAAGTTCGCCGGATGCTCTACAAAAGTCATCTACACAAATAAAATCCCTGGGACAGTCCGCATCGGCTCTACAAAAATCATCATCGTCATCTCCTCCGTCATCACGCCCATGGCGATCGGAAACGGAAACGGCTGGAAAGCCCATCGGTGGAGGAATAAGAATCGGAGGCGGTGGATTTGCCGGAATATTCCCGACTTGCACATTTGGATCGACCGCCTGATTATTAGAAAGGCCAGGGGTTCCTTGGGGTTCATCTGCATCTTGAGTCCCGGTGATGGGGGAGTCGAATTGCCCCTCGCTTGAAGCACTACAACTTATGAAGGCCAGTATAATTGGTATGAATAAGCCTAGTGTCAAACATTTTTTCCAAGTACTCACCAGCCTCTCCAGTTGTTAAAATGCTACACCGTTTACCTCAACAAAAAACTCTATTAACTTACAATTAAAGAATAATATTTTCGCTGAAGTAGATTGTATCATTAAATCACATGTGGCTTTTGATAGCTAATAATCGCCGTGTGCGGTGCCCGTCCTCGAAGCTCGAAGGCACGCCCAGCCACCGAGGTTGCCAAGGACCGGCAACCCTTTAATGCTTCTATAGTGGCCCTCGAAAATTCTTTTTTGCAAGATAATGCAGAAAGAAATAAACTTATCTATAAAGCACGAAGAATAAAGCCCATGGTTGCTCTCGGTGCAACCATGGGCTTTATCGTTGAGACATTGCCAAAGAATCCTATTCTTCGTCGCTGAGATAGGCCGTAGCAGCCATTGCCAGATCGTGATCGTCGCTATTCCTTTGATTTACTAGTAAGGGCCTAGTTAGGTCAGCTTCCGGGTTCAATTGCACGAACTGTTCTGCATATTGATAGGCAGGATATTGGTGCTTAAAATATCCTCGTGTCAAAAAGGTCGTGTTTGACCTATTGTTAGCGCTTAAGCCGCTAAGGTTCATGTTCAGATCTTGATGACCGTAAATAACGCTATGACATTGATAGCAATTCAGCATAGACCCGCCGACGTAGACAAGCGGCTGGCAAAAGCTTTCTTGCGACAAAAGATGCGTGATGATTTTAATTTCGCTATGAAGCGTGCCGTGCTCAAAGCCAACGACGCGTACGCGATCGGGCGCGAAATAGTTGCTCACAAAGTATTGTTTCAGATAAGGATCGATCGCCCCTCTCACCTCTTGTTCCTCATAGGCGGCATTTTGCATTCGCGTCTTAAAAAAGAGCGCAAGCTTATTTTGATCGATACTCGAGCGCAGGCCTCGCAGGGAACGCATTCCCACTTTGAGCACTTCCTCATTGTTATCACCACGCAATTCGTAGTGTTTTCCCTCACGAATCAACCTACGTATTTCTCCAAAGTTCTTAGCCAACAAATGCTTATTAAGTTCGTTGTATTTACCTTTATCTCTCGTAATCCAATTTTGTAAGGTTAGTGGTTTGCTTCCTGTGTTATTAGCCAATTTATTAATAACACTATGGAACGATTGCTTAACCACCTCGTCATGAACGCTTTTATCAAAAGAAAGGTCGTTCTTAGTTGCGATAACAACGTCGCCATCGGCCAACAAAGCCACCGAAACGGAGCCGGGCGTTTGCAAGCGTGTGCCTTCAACTTTTGTGTTGATGGCTGAATCAATAAGTCGTGCGAGACGATCGACTACCCGATGCTCAGGTGCCGTCTCACGCACAATTTGCATATTGTTCGGCGCGGCGTCGTGCCTTACCTGAACGTGAGCGCCCGCTCGGCTGTCGTGGCCTGGTTGAGCAGCGCGCCTGGAACTATTGCTAGCGCGTAACACGACTTCCCCACGCCCCTGCCCCCGCGTGGAAGCTTTTGGCGCGCGACTTTTCTTCTTAGTGACAACGATTCCCCACTCTGAGTCATCGTTTTGTTCCATGTTGAATGCGGAAAATGATAAAAATATACCAAAAAATAACAGTGCTGATTTTAATATTATAATACCTAAATCCCTATAAATCGATTAATAAAATCAATATTAACAGACCAAAACTTGCGGTCAATACAGTCATATTAAATCTTTTGCTCATAGAGGCAATCCGCGCATCCGTGCCATCGCCTGCTAGCCGGGCATGGTTTTGCGACGTTTGAGGCTTTAGCTTCCCGAGTAAAACCCCACAAGAACCCGAGTCGTTTTAATGGCGAATTATATCAGCCTCGGGTTTTACCCGCGAAGCCGAGCTTGGGGCAGTAATAATGCGCGATAGTTTGGTGTTTTTATTGATTTTAGACCTTTTCTATTGGGCTTATCTTGTCTTGATTAAGCATTAATAATATGAGATACTGTAGTGGCGATATGAATAGTTTATTATTTAAACAATAATCTTGAATTTGGTAATGCAATGAAAACTATAAGTAAATTTGTTTTGTTTGTAATTTTATTTACTTGGCCTGTGTTTGCTTTGAATTCTCAGAACAGAGCTGAAGAGTCATTTTCTTGGGAAGAATTAAACACGATCAAAGTGATAGCCCAGGCGGTGGTAGAAAATAATCATCTTTTCATTGCACAGGGCGATAGAAATAAAATCCGTCTGTGTAATGGTATGGGTAAAGTGCTGAAGGAACGGATTGCTGAGAATTTTGGCGCTGAAAAAGCTCACAGAGCCTATAATTTATCCCTTGAAAAAGCCAAGGAAATTTTTATGCAAAGACATGCTCAAATTTTTTCCGAAAGACCAAAAAGTGAAATCTCGATTCAGTCCTTCCGAGCGCCAAGCACAGAGGGAAGAGAAGTGCCAGCGGCATTTGGGCTGCTGCCCGTATATTTTTATCCACCTTGGTGCCCAGACCCAGTATATGCTCAACTTCTAGCGAATTTTTTGGAGATTGAAGAGCAAAATAAGCAGCTCCAAAAATGGGTAGAAGAATTGCCTGATGAATTATTTCACGATGTTGAATAAGCTTAACACTCATCGCCGAAGACAGTTCTCCTAATACTGTGGCCCTGTCCTAAAATTTCTCGAGGATATTTCTATGCTGCACCTCGAACCATCGACCAAATACGCTCCTCAAATTGCTCGCATTACAAAATTTCTGCAGGCATATTTGAATCTAAATTTCATTAATTTTTCTCGCCGATGCATCATGAATAAAAAATTTTTCACCTGAAATGGCACCAAATCTTGATTGGTTGGTATAGCCCGTAAAATGGGCTTTGCTTCGAGAGCAAAACCCCAGCCCAAGTCGTTTAAGAGCTCAGCCGCAAATAATTTTGTTCAATAGTAGCGGAATAAACCTCCTTTCAATCCAGATTGACCTCGAGCATTAATCGTATAAATTTTTATTGTTTTTGATTGCCGACGATTTGAAAAAAAATGAATAGATTCTCATGAAAAAAAGAGTGTCAGAATGTTAGGACCTTACCTGATTTTTTTCTCTATTATATGTTCATTCACGTTATTTTCTACGCCACAAAAAGAGGTTGAATTAAAAAAAATACTTCATAAAAGAGGTTATTTTTCAAATAACGAAAAAGCACATGTTCAAACTATCTATTTAACATGCTTAAACCACGAAGAATGGCAGAATATAAAAACAAATTTGTTAAAAAGCAATTTAAATAGCGCTATCAAAAAAAGTCTATCGAGCTATTTCACTGATCTTGAAAAGCGTGCCAAAACCTCTTCGCTTATTTTTACCGAGCAAAAAAAACGGCCAATCACGCCTTTAGTTGTGCGCCCATCAAAAAGTAAATTGAAAGATGTCAAAAATACCCCCGAGCAAAGAGGCATCGCGCTTATAAGAGCTATACAACACTCTAATCAAACTAGGGTTGAGCAATTACTCGACCAAACCGATCCTAATTATAGCTTTTGTGTGCGCCCGGGTGTGTTTCTCAGTGCCCTTGAGTTTGCCGTGGAACGGCTTTGTGAACAGGAGAATCCAACGCCCGATCTTAAGCACTATGCCATCGTGCTTAAATTGCTGGAAAAAGGAGCACGCCCTACTTTATATACGGCACGCTTAGTTGCCCGATCGTCACTCGATAAAAAAGATTTTTTTTCTCTCCTTCTTTCATATGGCTTCGATTTTAAAAAAATTGGTAAAAGCGGTATAACATTATCGAGTCATTTATTGTCGATAATTAGTGATAATGAAATAGAATTTGCTCATTTTTTGATTGAGCAAGGAGCGGATGTCAATGTCATGGTTAAAAGCAAGCGATTATATCGATCAACATTGCTTGAATTAAAGTTACACCTTTATCAGGATGATTCTCCTGAGCGTTTAAATATGATTCATCTGCTGGTAGAAAATGGGGCTACTATCAACAAAA
>CAYJDW010000091.1:0-9813 GCA_964368985.1 uncultured Myxococcales bacterium
GGGTCTTACTCGCTAAAGCCGAACCTATAAGGGCGGTTATGTTACTTACACTCAAAACCAGGCCAAAGTCGTTTTAATGGCACATCGGCTCAGAAATCATGATTTTTGGCGAATTGCCACCAAGGTCCGGAGAAAATCTGGGTTTTTGTAAATACATTTTATCCAACAAAAGAGTACTTTATTCTTGTTACTATTATTAATTAACCATATTCTGGAGATTTTCAACGCTATTTACAATTGCCGCGCCCAAGATATGAATCTTGATGCTAAACGAACCAAACCAAAAAATACGCGTAATTTGGTCGTCGATGCGTACACAAAATTAATAATTAGAAAGGAGTTTGTATGAGTAAAAAAGTTTCATTTTTTCTAAGTATTGTTATTAGTTTTTCTTCAGTAGTTAGTGGGATGACACTTGAGGATTACTTAGTAAGCATAGGGTTTACGAATGAGAAAGCTTCTGAATATGCTGGCATTTTAAATACAGCAACGCATGCAAACAAGGAAGAAATTAAATATTTAATATCTCATCTTAAGATGCTTAATTCTGAGCAGTATAAAATTAATCAACTGGATGCACAAAAACAATTTGATAGTTGCCATCTAAAAAGCAATTTAACTGTAGATGAGATCGAAAAAAAAAGAAGGGCTTTTTATAATTGGACTTATATAAAGCCTGCAGAAGGCGAATTGAAAACAATGTTTTTAGATGAGGAAAGAATAACTTTTTCTGAAAATGACTCTTTTCTCTTAGAAAGTTCATTTAGAAGTGGCGAACTTAAAGTCGAGTTGCCAGCTAATGCACAGCACCAAGACATAATGACCATTACTTTTGACCAAAGCAGTATAAACCAAGTTGTGGCAACAACCAATGAGGGATATAAAGTAGAAAGAATATTTTGTTATTTAGGTAATAAATTACCTTTTCCGCCCTATTGGAATCCCAATCAAACAAATCTATTTAAGTCTTTTCGTATAGAGCCAAAAGATTATCAGACTGTTTACCCGACAGCGGTGAATAAATATAATCCTGACCCATCACAAATTTTATCCGTCATACAATTACAACATCTAAAAAAATGGGCAAAAGCATATCATTATATAGATGATTTGGCAAAACTACATCTTAATAAAAATATTTTTTTCAATTTATACTATTCTACAGCAAATGTAGTTCCAAGAGGACTTATTTTAGGAGACGGAGTTCTAGAAACTGATTTTGCTGAATTTGCTAAAAATGGTAATAAAGTGACCCGCCTTATTAAATTAGAAAATAATTTTCACCATGCTAATAAAGAAGCTTTTACTTGCAAAAGAGATTCTAATATACCGCACAACAAAGAGAGGAAACAAGTACTTGTAGTGCAAGTTTTTCTTAATAAGAATATAAAATTTACCGAAGAAGAAAAAGTAAATGGGTGTATGAAGTTTAGCTCAGAAGCGGATGCGATTTTGAAGTATAAAGAAACTGACTGCAATATTTTTTGCAAAAAAAATGAAGATGAATCTACTACTTATTACGCTATTGAAACCACTCTTATCTATCCGACTTATATGATAGAGTATATAGCAGATAAGGAAATATAAAACCTTCAATAGGATTGTAAATTTAGCAATATTTAAGCTTTTATCCCTATAAAATTTGCCCTAGCGATTCCTGAATGGCTTATCGATGCCATCTCTGATAAGAGCCCGAAAACGGTATCGTAATGATGGGCGGCATCATCGGCCCTTAGCTCGGAAATGAAGAGGCCGCTAAAAATTTCTTCGCTAAGTCCTCGCTTGCGCTGCGGGATCGCTCAGAAATTTTACCGGCCTCTTCATTTGGATTTGGTATAAAACCGCCGAAAATGGCCTTTAAAGCCTTTAATCCTTGGCTTTAGCGTTGACCATAAATTTTACGTTTTTATGTATTCCCTTCAGTATTTCTGCTTTGCTATTTTGTATTTTCTCGACGTTGTTATTTCCTTTCACACTATTTCCACTGAATAAATGTTTGAAAAATAACTCTAGATAAAGATCTTTTAATATATCGATGTACTTAATTATTTGAGCATCGTTATTTTCCTGAAGGATTAATTTTATATCTTCAAGCAGCGCAAGGGGGCTTAAAACAAATGAATCGAACAACTTATCTCGATAAGGAATTGTAATTTGACTATCAAAGTTTAGTTTTTCTTTTAGTTGGATAATTTCATTTAAATAACCCACTATCATTTTTCTTTGCTGCTTATCAAGGTCTCGATTTTTCTTTATATAGGCTGAGAACTTGATAATCAGCGCTTCAGGGGCATTTATTAACCCATCAATTAATGAGTTATAGATATCTGTTTGAAATCTTGAATTATTATGCGTCTCTAAATAAAAATCTTTTAGACCCATAAGATAACCAATCAATCTTGGTCCTCGAATATTTAACTTTTGTGCACGGGTATTTTTATTCATATCACCTATTTCATCTTCTACTTCTTTGGCAATCCTTTTATAATATTCTAACATGCCTGCATCATCTGCTAGTTGCGTCTCTCCAGCAGCCTTGTCCTTGATATGAGAAATAAATTTAGTAATCGAACCAGTCTTTTTAAGTGCATTGAGAGACAATGGACAAATTCGCATTCGTGTAGAGAACATATGGTGCAAACTAAGCATGCTCTCAAAAAATATTTTCAGTTCATCAATTTCATAATCAGAAAACTCATCTGTAGGCAGCCTTAAAATTTCTTGAATAGCACCTAAGGCATCGCCATTTGACAAGATAAAAACGAAAAACTCATTTTGATACAGAAGAATCAAATCTTGTGATGAATAGCTTGTTGCATTGATTTTATTTTTGCTTATAAATTGATTTTTTTCCTGATAGATTTTTATTATATCATCTAAAATTTCCTTATGACTATTCGGGTCCAAAAAAGGACTAAAGAAAGTTGGTACAAGGTTTTTTACAGTAGTATTATCGTGCAAATAATCACTAGAACAAAGCTGAGAGGGGATTGATTGCCCCCATCTATAGTTGAATGGTAGAAGGCTTAGATTATTTATATGGAAATAGTTTTCGTTGGATAACAGATTCATTACAGAACTAATTTGCTTGTTGTATTTTGCCGCCTGCCTACTATAATCATCTTTTTGTCCAGGATCTAATGATAAAATATCATTAACATCGAGCCATTTTTCAGCGCAGAGCACCTCTGCTGGCGACTCAAAGCCTATTTTATCTTTAATGAAATTCCATAAAAACAGTTTGAAAGGATTAATTGGTTGAAAACGAAAATTATAGATTCTGGGATCTCTGCGATTTCTAACCGTTGCTTTGTATTCACCTAATTCTTTAAGTTCTTCTTGTATGTTTTTATCTGAGTTTTTCTGGGTAAAGCCATCATAGTGAACTAATACTGAAGGAATATTCGATGCAAAGGCATATTGATATACGTCCGTTAAATTTGAAAGAAAGTCATCAACAAAGACTATGTTGTTTGTCTTTGCATTAAATAATTCTGGGTTAGCGTCGATGAATAATTGGAGGTGAGCACCTTTATGTTTAATATATTCCTGCGCTACTGATATGTGACCGCAATAAATAATACCGTTAAGGAATCCATATTCTTGATGGTGATTTCCATCTTCATTCGGCCAACGATAATTTTTTATCGAAGAATCGGTAGTGAAATTGACGCCAATTGCTTCAAAATATTCCTTGAGGTTTTCAGACCGGCTATTTCCTGTAGTAGTGAGACCAATTATTTTTGCTCCTACCTTGTTACAGTGATCAGCAAGCCCTTTTAAATCTTCTCCTGTTGGGCCAACGTAGTCGATATAAAAAGCCTTATTGTTTATTAAAAACTTAGTATTCTTTATCTCTTCTGTCTCAATCAAATAACCAGGAGGCAAATTATCTTTATTTGCTTTGCTGCATGAAACATAGCTTCTGCATACTTCGTCGATATCAAGCAGGACAATAGTGTCTTTGTCGATATATCTAATTATATCAGTAAAATTATTAGATTTATTTAGCTTATGCATTTTATGTGCAGCTACGCTATTGGCAACTTGATTAATATAGTTTTGAAGTGCTTCAAAATTTTCTTTTTTGTCGCTTTCAAAGTTGCCTGCGACGGCTTTGAAAATAGCGTTAGTGATATTGGCAAACTCAGAATAATTATGAAAAGCCTGCAGATTAGAGGCAAGCAAGCTTGCGTAAAGTATATATTGTAAATTCTTCATCTCTATGACCTGCAAAATTTCTGGAGCTTAATGCTGATACACAGCGCTTATTATCTTTTGATTATTCCTATCAGACTATGAAAAGCTCTAATAAATGGCGGGGAACTCTAAAGCATTTTGCTGAGAGCAAGCTTGCCTTGCAGAAGAGTTAGGCCAAGGGAAAATTCGTTCTTCTCTTAAAGCCCAATTGGGCATTAAGAGAAAAAATAACCATAAAAACAAAAGAATACATCATGATGCACCGTTAAAATAATTTCACTAGACGTGTATTCATTTTTCTAAAAATGCAAAGATAGCTATCCTGCTCAATTTATTCTTATTCGCCCCGACTGGGTCGGTTAAAGCCCTTTTCCCCAATAGCCACTTCTAATCTCACGCCAATTTTCTCCTGAAAATCTGGCTCTCCGATCATAAACTTTAGCCTAACAAAGTTTTTGAGAGTGTGGGAAGTAAAGAAAAAATGGCTGTTTTCAAACTATCGCTATAGAGTAGGTCAAGTCAGTTATTACTGCTTGTCATTGACCTATTTTCTTGCTGATTTAGAAGGCACCCTAGGGATTTTTTTAGACTTACTGAGCAATAAATCATAAATATCTCTATTAGCTAATCCGCTTGCAATATCTATTAAAAATTCTTCTGCATCAGTCTTAACATCTATCCATAGTTCGGCACCCTCAGCTAATAACTTTTGAACAATTTTTAGTTCACCTGCTACTACTGCTTTATGCAAATCGGTTTTTTGTTTTAATCTTTTCTTAATATGATCATTATTTAATAAGTCTTCAGGCACATTACAACCACTACCGAGTAATAAGTCAATCTTCTCTTTTTTACTAACCGCATCTTCCTGTTTATGTGCTATATGTAAGACCGTTTCTGTCTTACCACGTTGCATTCTACTATGACCAATATTCGCTCCATGCTCTATCAACCATTTCATATGATCTACTGGTTTGTCATAGCAGGCACGCATGAGAATACTCATATTATTATTATCTGAGCCATTTATGTTTATGTAGAAAAGGCGATAATCTAAAACGCAGAGAATAATCATCTTCAGGTTCAGGTAATTTTGAGCCGTGCATTACAAGGATTGCCGCTATTTTAGGCATTTTTGTTTCACTCTCCGAGTTTCGCGAAGCTAGATCAGTTCTCATGATCTTTTTATAGGAGTCTTCTAAACATTGCATAGGGCTCAGGCCCTCGTTATTTAACTCGTGGACTAACTCTTCGATATTTACATGGGTTCCAGAAAGCAGTTTTATTACTTCGTCTTCATTGCCACTAAAGCACGCTTGATGGAGGGGAAATACGGCAATTTTCTTAGTAGCGGGGCCTTCATCAGTGAAATCTTCATTTCGAGATCGCTTGTTACCTATGCTACTATCGTTATTTTCATTCATTGCTAACAAAAAAGGCCTATAATTTGGAGCCAGAACAGCCGTCGGTTGCTCAAGGGTTAACATCGTAATTATGGGTTCAGCTTTGTGAGCAAAACCCGAGCCCAAGTCGTTTTAAGGCACATTGGCGCCAAAATCATGATGCTCCGGCGAATTGCCTCCAAGGACCGGCTCTTTTTTTTTATGAGTGAAGAGCTAGACTAGATGGGAGATACATGGCTCTTAGTTTGGATTTAGTAACAACCTGCTTCTTATCTAAATTTCTTAAATGATAAATTAAAGGATTGGTTAAATGAGTAAAGTATTCAATATAGTGTTAATTTTTTTCCTAGCTACGAATTTAGCAAGCGGCGCGAACGCTGGGCGAGGAAAAGGGTATACTCACAATAATTATCAGACCAAACAACAACAGATCAAGTATGCTCAGATGACAGAAAAGGATGTCGCAGTCCCATTTTCTCCTAGTTTTGATTCTGGAATAAGAATCACCACGCCTGTGCAGCAGGCAATAGCTATCATGCTGGGTCTTTCGCTTATGGCCGATGCTGTTGCAGCCCCTAAAAGGCCGCTGCCTTATCCATTTAGAGCTCCGGGGAGCGACGAGGCTCGAATATCGGATCAAAACCATGATTTGTTCGCCTGCTCACAGGAAGTTAAGCAGCCTACTGAGGCGCTTTTGGCTTTCGTCCATCCAGGTTTATTCAACCGCCCTCGGCCAAAAATGTCCCAGAGCCAAATAGATGAAGACTGTAATGTGCGAAATCTCCATAATGGCAAGGCTCATGGTGGGCAAATGGTATGTATTCCTGACCAAGAAATGCTGCAGACTCTTGAATTGGATCAAAGATATAGAGAATCTGGTTTATATGACCGACTTAATTCCGATCAGGCTTGGACATACATAGTAGAAGCATTCTTTGAGTCAGCGGCGCTTCCCATAAGAGAATTTTTTGGTACGAATCGCAAACAATTCCAAGACAATATCAAAAAGCTCAATGCAGTTTTTCAATATGGATTATCCAACGGAAAGCCTGGTTCTGAAGAATTTCGTCCTAAAGAGAGCATTGTATTTATCCGTCACAATGACGAATTTCCGGCTAATGATCGCCGGAAAGATTGGAAGAGATACATTAAAAAAAATTGCCCTCATTTATTGGATTCATATTCTGAGATAGAGAAAATCGCTAACGATTTGCATCGGTATTATAAAAATCTCCCTTCATCTGCACATTTATTTGACCTCGAAACGAGACTTCAATATGCCTTAGAATATATAATATCGACGGGGACTTTTGAAAATTATTTAGTTCTGAGCGAAAACTTTTCTTATGGACCGAGTTATAGCACCAAAGACTTCGATAAATTATTTTGGGCGTTGAGATCAGAGACCCTTAGATTATTTGAAAATGATCCGATAAAAGCGGCAGCCTATTTCCATTTTCAATATGTCTCAATCCATCCCCATCTGGACGCCAATGGGCGGACGGCAAGAGCCGGTATGAACATTATTTTAATGAGTGCTGGAATAGAACCGGTGATATTCCCATCCAATAACCAATACACCGAGGCTTGTGTTTTGTCGGCGAGAGAAAAAAGTTCGGCCCCCTTTGAGGCATTTTTGAGGAGCGTCGTTCAGACTCAGCAACAAGAGAAAGAAGTTTTTACAGAATTGGTAGAAAAGCTAAATTCCTGTAAAAAGAATTGCCAAGTGCTACTCGACAGCCACTTTTAGAAAAGAGATTTTCTAGCCCTATCATCCCTCCCTCTGTGTCAGCAGGGAGGTGATCTTGTCCCGACTTAGCGGACACAGCGCTTCTAGTTTTTCCTGTTATGCACATTTCATTTCACATGGCGTTTTATTAGCTCTCATATTTAAAATCTTCATTCTTTTCTGCGTTACGAACGCTTCTTACACCAAATCTAAATATAGAGGCCGATGCAAAATTTCTTCGCTGGGTCCTCGCTTGCGCTGCGGGATCGCTCAGAAATTTTATACCGGCCTCTATATTTAGATTTGGTATATTATGCGCGTTCGCTTCGTGGAGTCGATACTTCCGATGGCGACAAACGATTCGCTATATTTTTTGGTGAATAAAATTTAAACTATTTATAGAGGCTCTATCCCATCCGTTAATGTTAGCATCTAAATACTTTTTAGTGCGTTGTTCAAATGCACAATAAAAACCCTTTACCAAAAGCGAACGAATGATGTTCTCATCTTTGTATAACTCTTGATTATTTTGAATGTATTTATAACGCCCAGAGAAACTTTGCATAGGAGAGATCTCTACAGAAATATGTTCATCGGCAACGTTGAAAAGATTATTTTCCATTAGGCTAATCGAGAAAATATTGATATTCCTCTCTTGCTCATCGTTTAGCAAGTTATTCATTTTAATACATATATTATGTTGGCTATGACTATAAATTGTGTTTTCCAGAGCTGCGTTCTGTTCCAAATTCCACGTATGAGTTTTTATGTGAGAAAGATAAATTTCGCTTTGTTCAATATTTGCTTTTATTGCTTTAACGAAATCACCATGTGAATTAGGAATGTAGTTAGGATCGGTATAATTTGGCAGATATTGAGTGATAGCAGTGTCAGTCTTCTCTTCATGTAACATATAGAACATGCCCCACCGCGCTTGTTTCCAAGCATTTTCTGCGTTTAATCCATATATACCCGCATAAATATTATTTTTGTCTTCGCCACAAAAAGTTCTTCGAATTATTTCAGCCATGTCCTGTAAGCTATTAAATGGATTGACGTGAAAAAGTAGGAGCTTTTTGCCATTAGTAATGGCAACTGCTATGCAGGGCTGCAGAGGGCCTGTTACTATTACTTTGTTGATGTCATCCTCTGCATCAAATACAGCATAACTATTTTGATGGAGAAAGAAAAAATTATCATTATCATCCCTCTGATAATATAAAAAAGGCATATTCACATCAACAAGTTGATTGTCTTTAAGAAGATCAAGTTTGACCATTACTGCGTTGCTTTTAATAGCGCACAAATAAATTGCGAATAGGATAAATACAGCTTTCCATTTAATCATGACGAACCACTCATATATTATTTTTATGTAAATTTTCAAAAATAAATACAGCGCTAAATATTAAAAACAACAAGCTCCAGAAGAAAGCCTTTCTTTGAGCCTGCTCAGGAAAGGATTAGAAATTGCATTGTTTGTATTCAATGATCTAAATATTTGGACCAGGAATTCTAAACCCTTGATATCAGTGGCCGCTATTTGGGCAAAAGAAGAATTTGAGGCTAAGAGTCCAAAAATTAAGGATAAAAAACTTACAATTATAGAAGATAAATTCATAGTTATCCTGCATTTAATAGCAATTAAATAAGTAATAAATAATGCTCTATCAATGCGGACCTGCAATACAAAGTATAACTTGTGGCCATCACCCAAAATGCTCTGCTTTTAGGTGATTAGGCCGAATTATTTTATTTGACCGTCAAATTTAGCTCTTAAAAAAGGGCCCGCCTCATTCGTCTATAGAATCAATTTCAGTGATTTCTAAAAACCCTCCCCGAGCAGAGAAATACGAGGCTCTCATTAGCCATAACCGCCCTTATAGGTTCGGCTTTAGCGAGTAAGACCCGAGTCAAGCCGCCTGAGTCAGAGCTTGCTAGGTTTCTGGGGCTAATAGGCTGATTTTGAATGAATTTATACTGGGCCTCTATTTTTCCCTGCCTTTACACACTTGTTATTTCTGTCATGCGTGGAGCTTAATTAATGAACATTTCTTATTGTTTTATTGAGAGGAAGAAGATGTTAAAAAAAATTCTGTTTGTTTCTCTAATGTTAGCTACGCTGTCAATCACTTCTCATGCGGAGTTTGCTCTCTTGTCTTTAGCAGATTTTTATAAAATGGTTGAAATTTCACCTTATGCGAACAAAAAAGAAACAATTGTTATAGCCGCTAACGAAAATATATTTTCCGTTATCTTTGAGCTCGATCATTGTAATTATATCGGGGGCTTATCTTTGCCCGCAATTAAGAATCAAAGATTTGAGCTCTATATGCGTAAGGAGCAAAATATACGAGATCGCACGGAGCTTGGGTTTGAAACATCATTTGCGATATGGAAAGAAGACGAGCAGATTGAATTGCGCTTCGAGAGAGATGATATGAACCTCAATACGACGCTTCGTCTTTATCCTATTGAAAA
>CAYJDW010000092.1:0-9782 GCA_964368985.1 uncultured Myxococcales bacterium
TTTCTCAATATTTGGGGATTCATATTGTCAATTTTTTTAGTTTCACAACCAATTGTACCCAATACAAGTTGCGCAATTATTGCACTAAATATTATTATCTTATTTCTCATAATATCTTTCTCATTTTAGCATCGATAGTATAAAACTAACATAAGGCCTATATTATGTACAAAAATTAACCTCTCCCCCATAGATCGTATGGCCAACACCCTCCTTTTCTAAATATAAAGAGCCATCAGGGCCAATATCTCTCCCAATGCTCACTATTTTTTGCCCCTTATTTTCGATGACCAGCTCTCTCCCCAACGAGACACAGCGCTCGCGATAGGCGGCAACCAAACTGACTGGATAATCGGCTGCTTGAAAGGCTTTTATGTGATCATCAAGCGCTTTTAAAAGCTGAACTAACAGATTGATACGAAGAAGACCTGGATCAAGTTCGCCCAAGTGTCCTCGATGAGGCACCAGTTTTTTATGTTCAGGAAGCGGCGAAATATTGAGGCCAATGCCAATAATACTGGCCATGAGCTGTCCATCCCGGATCACATTCTCGATTAAGATGCCACCGATTTTAAGGCAGTCGCCAAAATAGGCATGCTGCGCAGTGGAATCGGGATTTTTATAAACAATATCATTGGGCCATTTGAGAAAAACTTGCTGACCTAATTGAGAAAGAGCTTGAGCCACCGCCACCGCGGGCATCAAGGATAGCAACGTGATGGGAGTGGGCAGCAGCGGCGGTCTTAACAATAAAGAGCAAGCAATATCACCCTCCCCCATGAGCCAGGATCGCTCAAGCCGACCCCGACCAGCGCTTTGCTGGGCGGTGATCAAAAAGGTACCGCTCGGGCTTTGGTCTTTTTCCAAGTTGAGAAGAGCGGTGTTGGTGGATGGGCAGGTGTCGAGTGTAACTATTTCAGTGATGTGGTTCAGGGTAATATCTGCGGATTTTAAGGCATCGGTGATGGTGAATAGATCAAGGTTTGGTTGCATAAAAATTCCTTCTTGCTTGGCAGGAGTTGCTTAGGTCGTCATTGCGAGCGTAGCGCGGCAATCCACGTGCTGCCCCTTGCGTTTGGATTGCCGCGCTACGCTCGCAATGAGGATGGAGCTTTCAGCGCAGAGGTTGGGTGCGAAATAACAATCGCTTTAGCCTAGACTTATGGCCACTAATGATCTGAATCTTCGACTTAGGCACCACTAATAATTCTGACAATAACTCCACTACGCGAGCATTGGCCGCCCCCTCCAAAGCCGCGCCACGAACGCTTAGTAAAAGCTCTCCCTCTGCCGACACACTCAGCTTTTCCTTGGAGGAATTAGGCTTTACTTTGATGCTTAAACTAAAACCCTCTTCCTCAATTTTTAAGAAGCTTTTTAGCAGCTCAAGCGGCACTTCGTTGATGAGGGAAATTTTCGCCATGCCCTAATCCACCTGCAACACAAGACCCTTTAAATAACTCGATTGTGGGCAAAATACTGAGACGGGATGGTCTGGTCCTTGGGTGAGCTCATAGATAATTTTTACTGAGCGACCTGCATCTTTCGCCGCACCAAAGATGATTTTTTGAAATAAATCAACGCTGATGTGCTGTGAGCAAGAAAAAGTCCACAACAATCCTCCAGCTGCTAGGCTTTTCATGGCCAACAAATTTATATCTTTATAACCACGCGAAGCCCGCATCACCGCTTCAGCGCTTTTTGCAAAAGCAGGTGGATCGAGAATAATAATATCGAATTCATCGGGTTTGATCTCGCGCAAATAGGAGAAGCAATCGGCGGCCATAGCCTGATGTTGCCCACTAAAAGGCCGATTTTCTTCTGCATGCGCGTCACATTGCTCGATGGCCTGTTCACTTATGTCTACCGATAATACCGACGTCGCGCCGCCTTTTAGGGCATAGACGCTGAAGCTGCCGGAATAACAAAAAGCATCCAGCACGCGTTTGCCTTTTGCCAGGCTTTTGAGCAAGGCGCGGTTCTCGCGTTGATCGAGAAAGTGACCAGTCTTTTGACCATGTTCAGGGTCGGCGCTGAAACTTAAGCCATTTTCTAAGAATTTCGTTTTTTGAGCGGTGCCCAGGAGAAGTTCGCGGCTTTTATCATAGCTTCGCTCAATACTGGCACTCTTGAGCGACAAAAGCGGTTTAAAAAACTCCACCATGCTCGAGATAATGGCATTCAGTCCAGGATTCGAAAGTTTAATCGACATGGCATCGCCGAAAATATCAACTACCAGCCCCGATAAACCATCGCCCTCGCCATGAATTAAACGAAAGCCGGTGGTGTCGGAGCGAGGAAATCCTAAGAGTTGCCGCAATCGCCATGCTTCACTGAATTTGGCAGGCCAAAGCTCAGGCGCTGAAGCATCGACATCAAAGGAAAAAATCCTCACCACCAGGCCCTGCGGACCACAATAATGTCCCAGCGCTAAAGCTTTAGCCTGATGGTCACAAACAAGCACTTCGTCACCAAGACGAAGATTATCAGGCATTTTTTTCAAAGCGCCTGAAAAAACCCATGGATGAAAATTGGCGAGAGCCCGTTCTTTGCCGGGTTTAAGTTCGATACTTATGGCATTTTTTCTCATGGGGCTTATTAGCAGGCTGAGCGTTTAAGGAAAGTAGTTTGAAAGTGATTCTCAAAGGAAGCCTCCGCAGGGCGTTTTAAACACCATTAAGCTCACTTTCAAAAAATTAAAAAAAATATTTTTTGTCGGGAATATTTCCTCAGATCCAGTCGTTTGCATATTAGGTAAAAAAATCCGGAGGTTCTTATGGTACGGGTAAACGCCTTTTTTCTTCTCGCCGCATTGGCAATTTCAAGCACTGGTTTTGGCGCAGTCTTGATGTGCGGAATCGATAACTCAGAAACTCAAAATAATTATTGTAGAAAATTAGTTAGTAAGCAGCAGGTTGAACTTGATCACATTGCTGCAAAGCAATTTTATAAGCAGGCATTTATTGCCGCCTTTGATGAGGATTGGAGCACAGCAGAAAGCTCTTCCCGGCGTGCAGCTGAGCTAGAAACCGGTAGCCAAAAGTGGCATTTTGAGGCTCGCGACTTAATTAACTAACAATAACCAACCCTTGCAATCTGTGGATTGGAGGGTGTTGCAAATATCAATCACAGTTCCACAATCCTCACTACATACCAATTTGAGCATTGTGGATAAAGTCATGAAATATATTTTTCGTTGCGAGAAACTCGTTCGCGATCGTATTCCTGAATTAATGGCTCATCCGAGCAATATTGTTAAAGTTGAGACCCTCGATCATAAGGCGCACATCACGGCCCTAAAGGCGAAGTTGATTGAAGAAGCCCAAGAAGTGATTGACGCGGGTTCTCGTGAGCAACTGATCGAAGAGATTGCCGATGTTAAAGAAGTAATTGATGCGCTTATGCTTAAGCTCTCCATTAAAGGCACCGAGATCGAAGAAATAAAACGCAAAAAAAGCATGAGAAATGGCGGCTTTGATCGGGGACTTTATTTAAAGACGGTAGAAACCCCATGCGACTCAGAAGTGGCGGCAATGTTTCTTAGCGATCCGCTTAAATATCCTCGCCTTGATTTGAATTGATTGCCTAGCAAAAAAAAGTCCAAAGCTTTAGATATTTAGCAAAAAACTGCTCCTCAACTAGATTGAGGTCAGCTAAACTAGAATATGCCCCACTAACAAAGGACCTTTGCATGACCAAGCCCCTGATCCTCGTAAGCAACGATGATGGTTATTATTCCATGGGCATCAGCGCGGTGGCGCGCGCTCTGGCCGAGATTGGCGAAGTTATCATCGTGGCACCAGCAACTGATCAAAGTGCAATTTCCCACGCTATTTCTTTGAACCGGCCCTTGCGACTTGTGCAACGGCCGTCATTGCAGGAAGCAGGAGAGGAAATATTGGTTTATAGCGTTGATGGCACGCCCACCGATTCGGTTTATATGGCGGTTCATTATTTGCTCAAAAATCGTAAACCCGATTTGATGGTTTCTGGGATCAATCATGGCGCCAACTTGGGGAACGACGTGCTTTATTCGGGCACGGTTTCCGCCGCCATGGAAGCCGCTTTGCTCGGCATTACGGCCGTGGCAGTCTCGCTGGTTTCCCTTCACAATTACAACTTCGATAAGGCCGCGGAATTTACCAAAGAGTTTTGCAAAGGCGTTCTTAAAAAATCCTGGCCTAAAGCTACTCTGTTCAATGTCAACGTACCAAAACGAGTAACCGCCCTAGATTATGCGGTAACTTGCTTAGGGCATCACGAATACACCACTGATGTGGCAGAACGTAAGGATCCTCGAGGAAATAGTTATTTCTGGATCGGCGGAACCTGGAGCGGTTATCAAGACTTGCCAGGCACGGATTGCCGCGCGATCGCCCAGGATCAGATTTCAGTAACTCCCATCACGCTCAACCTTACGCATACATCGCTACTCTCGGAATTGATGACGGTGGATGCATCGATGAAGGCAATTCCGTTGTTTTTGGAAAACGAATAGGGTTGTTCTCAATCGTCATTGCGAGCGTAGCGCGGCAATCTAGACTGCGTGGATTGCCGCGCTACGCTCGCAATGACGATTGAAGCACCCAAAAAGGAACCTCATGAGTCAACCACAAGATTTTGGCCCCCACGGCAGCGATCCTTTGGCCGTTTTAATTAAAAACTTCGATCAGCTCACGCAAGTTTTTCACGCCACCGAAAAAAATACCCATGACCGTATGATGGGTATTGAGTTTGAGATGTTCGCCGAAGATTTGCTTCATGCTCACCCGCTCGCCTACGAAGGTGCCATTAGTATTTCCAAGTTATTTTTTCATTTGGCCCTTAAAAGTGCGGCTAGCCACGACCCTTATGTGCCGGTCATCGAAGAGGGAAACATTGTTGCCTTAAACTCAAAACGCGCAACCATTGCCTTAGAGCCCGGTGGGCAGGTTGAGATTGCCGCGAAACCGCAAAAGACTTTGCTCAACGTGAATCAAATATTTCAAGAAGTGGCCAAAGACCTAGATGATGCTGCGCGCGATTTAGGCATTGAACTTTTCGCCATCGGCATCCACCCGCTCGCCGGTCGCCATGACATGGCCACGGTAAAAAAGAGCCGCTACGACATTATGCGCTCTTACATGGGCCATTTGCCGGGGCTCGGGCTCGATATGATGACCCGTTCTTGTTCCATCCAGGTCAATCTAGATTTTCAGAATGAAGCCGACATGGTGGCAAAAACCCAGCTTGCAGCGCGTCTCATCCCTTTTTTCTCCCTGCTTTGTTCTTCTGCCGCTTTCATCGAGGGCAAAGCCACTTCCCATGCGCTCCCCCGCGGACACATTTGGCGAGAAACCGATACTGCGCGAACCGGAATCCCCAGTGTCATCTTCGCTCCCAACTTTGGCTATCGCGCTTGGACAGAATGGGTGCTCGATGTCCCCATGTATTTTATTCGCCGCGGCACTACTTATATTAACGTTGCTGGCGCATCATTTCGCGATTTTATGGCCCATGGCCTCAAGGGAGAACAAGCCACGGTGAGAGATTTCGTGGATCATTTATCCACCGTTTTTACCGAAATCCGCCTAAAACCCTTTTTGGAGCTGCGCAGTCCTGATTCTTTGCCCGTCGCCTATGTTCAGGCTCTCTCGGCTTTAAGTTGGGCTTTGTTCTATCGCGAGACCAGCTTTCAAAAGGCAAGATCTATGCTTGGATCCTTGGGCCATGAGGAATTGGTGAGACTGCATCATGAAGTGATCGATAATGGCTCAAAAGCGCAGTGGCGCGGCAAGCCTGTATTAGAAGTGGCAGGCGCCTTAGTGGCCATTGCAAAAGACGAACTAAAAACGATGCCCGCCCCCACAGCTCTACAAAACTGCGCTGATTATTTGAAGCCTTTTGAAGAGCTCGTAAAAAATAATTGTACCGTGGCCGATTCTTTAAGAAGGGATTTCAGTGTAATTAATGACAAAAATTTGCTAACTTTAATAAAGAAAATGGACATCATAGAGCGGTAATTTATACATGCTAAAAATTATTAATCCGAAATATTTTATATACGGCCTCTTAATCGGTGCCGCCGGCACTATGCCGGGCTTGAGCGGTGGCACTATAGCTTTTGTGTTGGGCATTTATCAACGCATGATTAACGCAATCGCGAGCCTAAAACCCTTAGCCGTGCTTCGTTTGTTGAAAATTCGCGCGTGGCAAAGCTTATTAGTTGATCTCGATCTCGCGTTTTTATCCTTGCTCATAATCGGCAAGGTCATGGGAATTTTTTTATTCTCCCTTTTCATTCCCTATTTGGTCCAGACTTATCCAAATCACATGAATGCGCTCTTTTTTGGCCTCATGGCCGCCTCTATTCCGCATATTTTCAGTAGTTATGGCAAAAATCCTTCTGTCCATCATTGGTTGATTATTGCCCTGGTCACGGTGCTCACTACCTATTTAAGCGGCATGAAGAGTGGAATCGTGGTTAATAATTTTGGCTTTCAATTTCTCTCAGGTGCTTTCGCCATTGTAGCAATGTTATTGCCCGGTATTTCTGGTAGTTTTGTTCTGGTTTTGTTAGGAAATTATCACTATATTTTTACGCAAATAAATCACTTATTTTTTCTCGATATTAATGCAGCCATCAATCTCATTCCCTTTGGTCTTGGAGCCATAGCTGGCGTGATAATTTTCATTTCAGTTATTCGCTATTGTTTTAGCTATTTTAATGGCGCCACGCTCGCCGTATTAACCGGTCTCATGATTGGCAGCATGCCCGCTTTATGGCCCTTTACCAATACTGAGCAAGGCCGCATCTTATTACCCTCTTATTTTGGTTTTAATGAGTTATTAATACTCCTATTATTTGCCGCAGGAATAGGCATCACTACTGTCTCTCTCAAGGTTATCGACAAATGAGATTTTTATTTATTTTATGTTTAATTGTATCGTTCATTAATTGCATTAGTATCGATGAAAAACCTGCAGAAAGTGAGTTAGCAGGCAAATATCACCGCGTTAAGAAAGGTGATACTTTAAGCCTTCTCGCCCAAAAATATCGTTCGAGTGCTGAAGAGATTATGGACGTTAACGGTGTCGATAGCGAAAAATCCCTCCGAGTCGGACAGGAATTATTTATTCCCGATCCCGATCCGATCGGCACGCGCATCATCAAACATGCCAGCAAAAAAGTGGTCAAAGCCGCCGCCCCTCAAGCCAAAAAGATGGGTGGCAAAACTCCTCGCCAAGCCTTGGCCACTAAGCCTAAAAAAACCATCATTTCAGCTGACCAAAAGATCTTCGATTTTCCCGTACCGGGCGGGAACATTTTTAAAACTTTTTCCGCCAATAAACAAAAACCCTATGATGGCATCGCTATCCGCGCCAAACGGGGCAGCCCAGTCATTGCGAGCCTTGAAGGCAAAGTGATCTTCGTCGGTGATGATGGTACGCGCTTTGGTTTATTGGTTATCATTGAGCACAAGGACCCTTATATTAGCGTCTATACCCATTTAGATAAGGCGCTCGTGAAAGCCGGAACGATTGTCAATAAACGTCACCCCATTGGCACCGTAGGTATATCTGGCGGCGTGGCCACACCGAGACTTCATTTCCAAATCCGCGTTTCAGAACGACCCAAGGACCCGCAACTATTTCTGCGACCGCACTAACTTCGGCCCCCTAGACGAGTGCCTTCCACAATGGCAAAGAGGATAATAAGGCGCCTAGCTCCCATAGCTCAGCGGATAGAGCACTGGTTTCCTAAACCAGGGGTCGCATGTTCAAGTCATGCTGGGAGCACCATTTTTCACCATTGAAATTTCCCTAAAATTACTTGTTAAAGCCCTAAGTCGGTTGTTATGTAATTTTCAATAATAATTATGGTGAAATTATGAATAAAATTGCTATGTTTTTAATTGCTGGATTAACTTTTCTTATATCATGTAGTCCTGAGTCAGAAGAGCCAACAACAACCATTAAACCTCAAGAAACCAAACCATTAGAACAAGGAATTGAGAAAGATTGCCAGCTGCGTTCTGGGCAAGACGCCAATACCCTAAATAGCCCAGGTTCTGGGGCGTGCGGGGCGCCACCGAGCCTTAGCCCAAATAATCCAGCTCTTCCTAGGACGCCTGGGCCCATAACTCGTCCTGTAAAACCACCCGTGAATCCACCGCTAAATCCCCCTGTGAATCCACCGGTAAAACCACCCGTGAATCCGCCGCTAAACCCGCCCGTGAATCCACCCGAAAATCCGCCGTCAACACCTCCCGTTGTCACCTCGCCAACAATAAAAAATGTTGTGTTATACGGTAATCCGGGCTGCGGTTTTTGCGTTGCATCCGAAAAATTACTGAATGAGAAAGGTATTCCTTATGAATTTAAGAATGTATTCGCCGATACATCGCTTTTAGTAGATCTTCATAGCCGCATTGGCGCAAAGACCTTTCCTTACGTGTTTATCGATGGGCAATACATCGGTGGCTATATGGAATTACAAGGCCTTCTTAATAAAGCGGCTGCGCCATAAATATATTTTAGCGCCCTGAGTAATGATAAAGAAGGCATTAACTAATTGCCCACCCATAACTTACAATGGCGAGCGTAGCGCCATACCGAAGCGGGAATATTATTTATCATCGCCGGTAGGAAACCGATTATTCGACCTAGCACTAGGTCCAGTAGCCTTGGCCCTGTGTGCTCGTAGGATGTTAGGCGAATTGCCTCCAAGGACCGCTATCTGCTCCCCACAAGTGGTTCAAGAAGGCGCATAAGATAGATGTTGAAACCCGGTTAATATGATTTGAACCTTTTGCCAACCGCGCCAGGTAGTGGTAATTCCGGGACGGCGTTTTGACCGGATTATAAAACCACCATACTCAGCAATTCTCTTGCCAACGTCTTTTATTTTTGCATTAATAGGCGCCCTGCTTCCTTCGGGATAAATGATTCTTTTTATCTTTTCCCATTCGCTTTTTGGTATCACCGTGGTTATTTGAGTGTTGGGCAGATTTTGTCCGCAATAAGTAAGCATCATTACACGAATAGCATTGATGGACTGCATCATAACGTAGGTACTTATTTTAGCTATTGTAGAAAGGCGACATTCCTCAATATTGCAACCAGATTTAAGGGTCTTAAAAAATATTTCTATGTGCCAACGCATCGTGTAGTAGCGAACCAGATTCTTTATCTCGTTAACGCCATCCACTGGCCGATCTGTCAGTAATAACCATCTTATTTTTTGGCCATTTATTTTTGTCGACGAGGTTACAAGAATGGCATTTATTTCCAATTGTCGTGGCTTTTTCGCATCCATGTTTCGAGTTCGTGATGCTGGGGAAGACAAAACAACACTGCCTTTCTGTATATCTACTTTGAAATTTGCAGCTTTTCTCTTGCTGTTTGACTCAATACTAAGTTGGTCTGTATATATAATTGGCTGATTGTCCATGTATTCATAAAGCATTTCTTTTTTTGCACTGCTATCTGTGCTTGTTGTGATAATTCTATTAGTTTTTGAACGCACTAAAAATGAAAAGCCATCGTTTATGCACTCGTATAAAAAAGTAAAAATATCAGCTTGCCGATCGGCTATTTGAATTATTTCCGTTCCCTCGGTGAGCAGGGCTCTGCTTGCGTTTTTTCCCTCAATCCATTTATACGAATCATTCTTTTCTTCCAATCGAGATTTAGTATTTGTCTGGGCGCGAGACCACACTTCGTTGCTTGAAATACCCAAGGGTACTCCCGCAGCGTCCAGCACAATTCCAGTATGCATCCAATAGCCCAGCGAACGGCCA
>CAYJDW010000093.1:0-9389 GCA_964368985.1 uncultured Myxococcales bacterium
TTCGCATCGGAGCCAGTATAGGGCCGGTGAGCCGCTTCGAGCAGGCTTTGAACACTGCCGTCTTCTCCCTTTCCGCCATGAAGGCCTAAAACAAAAATATGATTATTCGCTTCGGAGCTTCTAATGGCTTCACCAATATCTTGGAATAAAGGCCTAGATTTAGGGACAAATTCTTTGATAAATGGGTCAGCGTGATTGCTAAGCTCTTCAAGTTCAACTTGATAAATGGAGCCTTTTTTATCCCAAAACCATAGCAATGCACTGCCTAAAGCCACCGCCATAGCTTGCGCAGAAGCCACCGAGACTAATCTTTCATCAGATTCACCGCCAAATAATAAAATGATATTTCTGCTCATACTCTGGTGCTTCCTTATTGCGTGTAATAAATAACCTGCTGTTCTAATATTTATCTCATATTGCAAGGAATTTCTATGGCTGGGATCTCTAAGATATTAGTTAAGGGCGCGCGCGTTCATAACTTGAAGAATATTGATGTTTCGCTTCCCCGCGATCAGTTGATCGTCATTACGGGATTATCGGGTTCTGGCAAGAGTTCATTGGCTTTTGATACTATTTATGCCGAGGGACAGCGGCGTTATGTGGAATCTTTG
This sequence comes from uncultured Myxococcales bacterium, assembly GCA_964368985.1. Classification (GTDB taxonomy): domain Bacteria; phylum Myxococcota; class UBA727; order UBA727; family JABDBI01. Next base: position 612 of record CAYJDW010000093.1, read on the forward strand.
TCCAGCTATGCGCGTCAGTTTTTGCAGCTCCAAGACAAGCCCGATGTCGATTTAATCGAAGGGTTGTCCCCTGCCATAAGCATCGAGCAAAAGACGACCAGTAAAAATCCGCGTTCAACCGTGGCGACGGTCACTGAGATCTATGATTATTTCCGATTGCTATTTGCCCGCATCGGACAGCCTTTTTGCTATCAATGTGGTAAAGCCATTTCGCGAAAATCAGCGAGCGCCATTTCCGATAGCGTCATGGCCATGGGCGATGGCACGCGCATTAGTATTTTATCCCCCATCATTCGCGCTAAGAAAGGTGAACACAAAGCTGAGCTGGTGAAGCTGCAAAAAGAAGGCTTTGTGCGCGTGCGAGTAGATGGCGTGGTGCGCTATTTAGAAGAAGATATTGAGCTTAATCCAAAAACAAAACACTCCGTCGATCTGGTAGTAGATCGGATGGAAATCTCAAAGACTGAGCGGCCTCGCATTGCTGAAGCGATTGAGCTTGCATTAAAAAAATCAGGCGGTTTAGTAATTATTGTCCGTCACGACGGAGAAAAAACAACCGATGAGCTTTTGAGTGAACATTTTGGTTGTATCGATTGCGGCATTTCTTTCCCCGAGATTGAGCCGCGAATGTTTTCTTTTAATGCCCCTCAGGGAGCTTGTTCCGAATGCAATGGTTTGGGAAATTTCTTACATTTTACTGAAGATAAGATCATTAGAAACCCAGAGTTATCTTTGGCCGACGGCGCTATTTCTCCTTATGCTGCTAATACCAAAGGCTATTATTATCAGCAGGTGTTATCGGTGGCCAAAGCCTATGATGTTTCCGAAGATGTGCCTTGGAAAAAGCTTCCCAAAAAAGCCAAAGATGCCATTTTATACGGCAGTGATCAGCGCATTCAATTTGTATTTAAAGCCGAAAAAAGTCGTCGATCCCATAAGTTTAATCGCGTCTATGAAGGAATAATTAACCAACTCCAACGCCGTTTTGCGGAGACTGATAATGACAGTATCCGAGAAGAGTTGGAAAATTATATGAGCCGTGATTTATGCCCCGCGTGCGACGGAGCGCGCGTATGCAAAGAAGCCCGCGCGGTGAAGATAGACGGGCAGGCTATTCATCAAGTGGTAGCCTTATCGATCAAAGATTCTTTGGCTTTTTTTAGAGGGCTGACCATTGAGGATAAATATCGGATCATTGCCGATCCCATCCTTAAAGAAGTTCGCGCCCGCCTGACATTTTTAGAGGCGGTGGGGCTTGATTATTTGACGCTTAATCGGAGTGCACGAACCTTGTCGGGCGGAGAAGCTCAGCGTATTCGCCTCGCGACCCAAATCGGCTCGGCTCTGGTCGGAGTACTTTATGTGCTCGATGAACCAAGTATTGGCCTGCACCAACGCGACAATGAAAAGTTGCTCAACACGCTAAAAAACCTGCGGGATTTAGGGAACACCGTGCTGGTTGTCGAACATGACGAAGACACCATTATGGCCGCGGATTATGTAGTGGATATGGGGCCGGGAGCGGGTAATAAGGGTGGTGAAGTGGTGGCCGCAGGAACGCCTGCGTCCATTGTTAAGAATAAGGCATCACTCACCGGGCAATATCTCAGTGGGAAACTAAAGATTGCCACTCCGAAAAAACGTCGAGAAGGTCATAAAAAATATCTCACCATCAAAAATGCTCGCGGCAATAATTTGAGAGGCGTAGATTTGAGCATACCTTTAGGGGTGATGACGGCTATTACGGGCGTATCGGGCTCGGGTAAAAGTTCTCTCATTATCGACACTCTTTATGCCGAGTTGTCACGCTATTTTTATGGCAGCGGCGCGGATGTGCTTTCTCATGATGGTATCGATGGATTAAAAAATATTGATAAAGTTATCGATATCGATCAATCTCCGATTGGCCGTACCCCACGCTCAAATCCGGTAACCTATACGGGAGTTTTTGATATTATTCGGAATCTCTTTTCTGAGCTTCCTGAATCACAGATGCGTGGATTTAGCGCGGGCCGTTTCTCCTTCAACGTAAAAGGTGGCCGCTGTGAGGCGTGCAAAGGAGGCGGGGTTGTTCGCATTGAGATGAACTTTTTGCCTGATGTCTACGTGGTTTGCGACGAATGCAAAGGGCAGCGTTTTAATCGCGAGACTTTAACGGTTAAGTTCAAGGACAAATCAATCGCCGATATTTTAGAAATGACCGTGGCTGATGCTCTAGCTTTCTTTTCTGCGATTCCCCAGATCAAAAAGAAGCTTGAAACTCTCGACCGGGTAGGCCTCGGCTATATTCACTTGGGCCAACAAGCAACCACTTTATCGGGTGGGGAGGCTCAGCGAATTAAGCTGAGTAAAGAACTCGCCAAACGTGCCACCGGAAAAACGCTTTACATTCTCGATGAGCCCACCACTGGTCTTCATTTTCACGACGTGAATCAGTTATTGACGGTGCTTCATGAGCTGGTGGATCAGGGCAATACAGTGGTGGTCATTGAGCATAATCTCGATGTAGTGAAATCATCGGATCATGTCATCGACCTTGGCCCGGAGGGTGGTTCGGGAGGCGGACTGATCATTGCCATAGGAACGCCAGAAGAAGTGGCGCAGCATAAGACGAGTCATACGGGGCGGTTTTTGAAAGAGTTATTTAAGAGGGAGGAGGCCAAGGCTTAATTCAGCCCTTATTGCGAGCGTAGCGCAGCATTCAAAAAACGGCACAGCATGGATTGCGCGCTACGCTCGCAATGACGGGGATAAAAAAACTTCGCCAAAATTCTCTGCTTCTTGCTATGGATCCCCGGGTATTAAAATTCACCAGGGGATAACCAGTGCTAAAAAGCTCTCTATCACTTCTAATGGCAAGCTTATTATTGCTAAGCTCATGCACCAGTGTCCATGCACCGACTAAAAATCAGACCGCTCAGACCTCTTCAGGATCCCCAAAAAATATCGTTTTAATGATCGTCGATGGCATGGGTCTTGAGCACGTTAAAGCAGCCCGAATTTATAATGGCCAAAAAGCTCTTAGGTATGAGCGTTTCACTTGCTCAACCAAAGTGAGCACCTGCGCCGCTGATGGGGCGGATATAAATGGCCACTGCATGGAAAGATCTGATCACGTGACCGATAGTGCCGCAGCTGCCACGGCAATCGCCACGGGAGTTAAGGTAATGAACGGCGTGGTGAGTAAGAATGTAGTGCAACAGCAAACTGATATTGAGACCATTTTGGAAATTTCTAAAAGACAGGGAAAGAGCACCGGCATTATCGCAACCAAACTATTTACCGACGCAACGCCGGCCGCCTTCGTAGCCCACGCTGATGGTCGCGATATGACCTCAGAAATTCTCGAAGATATGTTTCAAGGTGCTTTACCGAATTTAGTATTCGGATCGGACACTCCTCTTCACCGCAGTGCCGCTGAGGCGTCGCCTGTTAAGTATCAATTTGTGCACAACACGCAGGACCTCAAAAGCTTGGTTGCCAAAGTGGATGATGGCACCAGCTGCAAGGGCAATTGCCCCTATGTTTACGGCGGTTTTGGCCAATATGATTTAATCCCAGAAGTTTTTCCGATCAAATCGGGGTTGCCCTTGGAAATAACCCCCGCCGATAAATTTACCGAACTTCAAGTACCCCATCTTTCCGAAATGACTGATGCGGCATTAAAGATATTGAAAAAAAATGAGACCGGATTTTTCTTGATGGTGGAAAGTTCAATGCCCGACATGATCAGTCATCACAATACTCATCTCGACGGGAATAAAAATTCTCCATCAGCCATCGCTGTGCTGGTCCGTGAAATGCTCGAGGTAGAAAATACCATAAAGGTATTGGAAAGCTTCGTGGCGGCCCACCCCGATACCTTGGTGATTCTCACCGCGGATCATGAAACCGGTGGTCTCGTGATCGAAGAAGATAAAACCGCGTGCTTGGGCAAAGAAAATTGCCTTCCCACCGTTCGCTGGACCTCTGCTAAATATGAGCCCACCAAAGAAAGTTTGTCGCGCCATACAGGAGCAGACGTACCTCTTTATGCCATCGGTGCCGGTGCTGAGAGATTTTGCAAGGCGCGGATTAATAATATTGATATTAAAAACTTGGCTTTGGCGAGGTAATACCAGCGGCATGCTCTCCCGATAATTTACCGTCATCCTCGTGCCTGACACGAGGATCCAGGCAGCACCTCTTAAGTGGATACTCGGGTCAAGCCGAGTATGACAAATCAGGCGTCTATCGATAGTCTGCGAAATAGGAAGAATCTCTGGCGTGCCTGATCCAAAAATTTTCCCAAAAATGAATAACCCATCGCAACAAAGTGTTCTTTAGACAGTTTTCAGATGAAGACCTAATCTACGGAGTACTCCATGAAAAGACCAATAATAGCCATGCTGGCCGCTGCAGCCTTTTGTTTAAATTTGAATGCGGCAACCGGCACCCAAGATGGGGAAGGAACTGCCAAAAGACGACCCGAATCAGCCGATATCGAATTTAAAATCGTTTCCAAATGCTTTGCTACTTCTGAGTTGGCAGGAAAAGCCAATGATGCGATGGTGCTTGATTTCGTGGCCAATTTGAAGGGCTATATCAGTGCCGACAACGCCCACGAAAGAATCGAAACAAAATTCATCAGCAATTCGGAATTTTCCGATTCAATTTATGTTGAAGAAAAGAGACAACTCATTTGTCAGGGCACTTTTCAACAAACTACTCAGGTCATTTTAAAAACTGAGGGAATGGATACATTCTCCGAAGACCTATCCAGCATCCGAAAGCTTGTAAGAACTAAGGACACTCGTGTTAAAGGCCAACAAGAGAGTCCAGCGACATTTGTCGAAATTGCTAGAATTTCGATGGAAATCTGTGAAGAAACCGAGAAAGCAATGGATATTGAATGCCTAAAAGAAGCTTGCGTTGATGCCAAGGACAACATGAGGACCATGGTTTCTGCAATGGGCGGCACGGGCACGATTAAATGTACTGAAATGAGTAGAACTACAAACAATTATAGCGGTCGTAGAATGGAATATGCAGCAGCATCATTTGCAGAAGATGCTTCCGACACCGTCGTTCCATTTGATATAAATGACATTGTTCGCACTGCGAAGGTAAGCTGCCAATTTAGTTTTGACGATATCTGCTTTTCGGTAATTCCCGGATCCGAAGATTCAGATTTCGACAATTAATCCCTCGGCATTTTTTAACCGTACGCCCGTCTTGTTAGCGGGCGTATTTTTTTTTATGATGCGCCATGGATAAAGAACAATTAAAAGCAATGCGCAAAGCCGCCTATCAAAAAGCCAAAGCGGCAAGAGACAATGATCCGAAATACCAAGCCATGAAAGTTCAGGCGAAAGAAGAGCGCCGCGCCCGCTATCAAGCTCATAAACAAAAAATCAAAGACGAGAAAGAAGCTGCGCGCCGTGAGCGGCAGCGGATAAAAGATGAGGTTTTGATGGAGGCTTTTGGGCTTAAGGAAAAACTCACGCTTTTGAAATTTGATTAGGTTTTTTGTTAGCTAAAACTCAGAGACCATTCTCAGCTCCGCCTTCACAAATTCTCCACGGCCTAAACCCATGCAGCCAGGATAGGCTTCTTTGATATACCTCATCGGTCGATTTGAGTTTGATCGTGTGGAAAACGTTTGAACTTTTAAAAGCTGGGCGAACTCGGAATGCTAAGGCACTTTAAGAATTCACGCGTGGGATGCGGCTGCATAATTTAAAGCAATATTATTGAGCGTAAATAATATTCTGTATCAATAGGTGTTTAAGATTTAATTTTAAAATTGATAAATCCCTTTAAGCCCCAAGACCTGCGCTATTTCTTCTAAAGCATAGTGACAGTCGAGAAGAAATTTTTTATCCAATAATTTCTCAATAAAAAATTCTTCAACATAGTATTTTTCAATAATGTTCCCAAGTTGTTTTACTATCTCATCCGTAAGCAGCACGCCTTGGTGAATTGATTGCAATTCCTTTTTGGTTAGGACCACGCGTAAGCGCAAACAGGCGGGCCCGCCGCCATTGGCCATGCTTTCGGTTATGTCGAAAAAGTTTACTTCGTCGATGGGATTTTTGGCAGCAATTATATGCTCAATCACGGCGCGGGCGCGTCGGTTATTTTTGCATTCAATGGGCGCAAAGAGCATCATGGTGCCATCATGTTTGGTGAGTAGCTGAGAGTTAAATAAATAGGATGAAACCGTGTCTTTAAGGGGGAGATCATCGTTAGATATTTCAATAAGATGAAGTTTTTCTTTATAGAGTTCTTTATAGTAGAGAGAAAGTTGTTTAAGTATGGTTTTTTGTTTAACGAAAGCGAGTTCATGCACCAAAAAAACTGATTGATTAGCTACTGCCACTACGTCGTTATGAAAGGCACCATGGTCAATAGCTTCGGGATTTTGTTCAATATTAATAAAATATTCATCTTGCAAACCATGACGCCTGGCTATGGCTAGGTTCGCCAGCTTTGATTGGCGGGCGGGAAAGGTGGTGGTTTTTTGGCCAGCGAGGCCCGCTTCTTTACCAAAAACGAAAAGCTGCAGGCCCTTGTCGGCATGGCTTGGGCAGAGGCGGTTGTGGTTGGCGGCGCCTTCGTCGCTAAATAGATCATGGGGGGCTAAGGGCGGGTGGATGACGAATTTTTTTTCGTCGTGAAAAATTTTCTTAAAAAGCTCGAAATTGAATTCTGCTTCAATGCTTCGATGAAACATAGTGATGAGATTTGCAGGCGTAATATGGAGCTTTCCGTCGCGAGAATCCAAGCTTGGGCAGACAGTTGCGGCATTGGCGGCCCACATCGATGAGGAAGAGCTTAGGCGTGAAAAGAGCTCAGGCATGGCCTCATAGGCTTGTTCACACATGGTTTGCGCATTGCCACTAAAACCTAGATTTTTGAGAGAGGCAAAATGAGGGCGGGCATGGGGAGGAAGGATGCCCTGAACAAATCCCAAATCACTCAGGAATTTCATTTTTCTCAGACCCTGCAAAGCTGCCGATTTTGGGTTTGATGCTCGGGCCTTATTTTTGCTTGATGCGAGGTTACCCAAGGATAAGCCGCCAAAATGATGGGTCGGACCCACTAAACAATCGAAATTTACTTCGCTAACGCTTTTATTTGGCATATAAGCAGTCCTTTGAGCAGATTTGAGCCCCTACATGTTTGTAACATTAAACCGACACAAATGGATTAGCGTTTTAGATTGAGGAAAGACCATGAAAATAGCAAGTATCGTTTTATGTGCCGGTGTTGGCACCAGAATGAAAAGTTCCAAAAGTAAAATATTGCACGAGATCTCAGGCCGACCTCTAGCCTATTGGTGTATAAAAAACGCGCTTGAAACCACTACCGCTAAACCCATTGTGGTGCTCAGCCACCAGGCCTCAGAAGTCGAAGAGGCCCTCAAGTTTTATTTTCATGATTCTATTAAATTCGCCTATCAACCCACTCCCAATGGCACCGGTGGCGCTGTTAAAGCCGCGGTTAAGCATTTAGATGCAGATTGCGAGAGCGTTTTGGTAATGTATGGTGATACTCCGCTTTTGAAAAAACAATCTTTGGCTCAACTGATTAGTCTTCAACAAAAGCGTCAAGCGCCTATCGCGCTTTTGTCGGCAAGAGCTCCAGAACCTAGCGGTTATGGTCGCATCATTCGCGATGCCAAAGGGGAGTTGCGCGCCATTGTAGAAGAGCATTCTGCCTCGCCGGTGGAGAAAAAAATCGATGAGGTGAATGCTGGTATATATGTTTTTTCTGCAAAGTTTTTAAATGATAATGTCGATAAGATAACTAATAAGAACGCTAAAAAAGAATATTATTTAACTGATTTAGTTGATTTATACATTAAAAATAAACCCCAAAATGGTCCGGTTGAAAGTGTAGAGATTTCCTATGAGGAAATGCATGGCGTCAATGATCGCCGCCAACTAGCCTTTGCGCAGCAAGTTCTCAACCGTCGTCTGCTCGATCAATGGATGCTCGATGGAGTGAGCATTATTGACCCTGCGAGCACTTTTATTGAGGAAAGTGTGCGCATTGCTAAAGATGTGGTGATTTATCCTCAGGTGCATTTACGCGGCGAAACTCATGTGGGGGAGGCCTGTATCATTGAAAATGGCTGCATCATCAAGGATACCGTGATTGAAAAAGATGCTCATATTTATCCTTATTCCTGGTGTGATCAAGCTTATATCGGAGAGCGGGCAGAGGTTGGTCCTTTCGCGCGGTTGCGCCCTGATGCGCGTTTGGAAAATGATGTCAAGATTGGGAATTTTGTCGAGGTCAAAAGATCTCGCCTCAAAAAAGGGACTAAGGCAGGGCATTTGGCTTATATCGGAGATGCAGAGATTGGGGAAAATTGTAATATCGGGGCAGGCAGTATTACGTGCAATTACGACGGCAAAAATAAACACCGTACGGTAATCGGAGATGGAGCTTTCATTGGCTCCAACACAACGTTAGTGGCGCCTCTCGCTATTGGTAAATACGCTTATGTGGCGGGCGGCTCAACGATTACCGAAGAGGTGCCTAGTGAGACCCTTGCCATTGGCAGGAGTAGGCAGGTGATTAAGGTGCACAAGAAGGCGGGGAGTGGTGTTTGTGGGGAAGCCCCAGCAGGAAAATAGGGTTTTGTTTTGAGGTTTTTGAGGCTTGGTTGTAAACGGTATTCTCATCCAAAATCCCCCTATATCCACCTTGAATAGGCGTTGTTGCATAAATGTACGGTTTTACCTCAACAACTCCTCGCCCGCTTGCGGGAGAGGCTAGGGAGAGGGT
>CAYJDW010000094.1:0-9357 GCA_964368985.1 uncultured Myxococcales bacterium
AAATTTCAGATGGCTTATAAGTACCATTCTGAATTCCCATTACGGTCGCGAAAATAGCTTTAGGGAGACGGGCCACAATACCAGCGAAAATGATCAAAGAAATACCGTTTCCGATTCCTCTTTCGGTAATTTTTTCTCCAAGCCACATAATGAAAGCCGTACCAGCCGTCAGCGTCACTACAGTCATAAGGATAAAGCCAAAGCCCCCCCATGCTGAAGCCCAATCGGCATTGACTACGCCGTGGCCATTATAGGACTGAGATTTCAAATAATTAGCGATCATCACGCCCTGAATACAGGCGATCACAATTGTCCCGTAACGAGTAAATTGATTGATCTTTTTACGCCCCTGCTCCCCTTCCTTTTGCAAGCGCTGAACGGTTGGCACAACCACCGCCATAAGCGACATGATAATTGAGGAAGTGATATAAGGCATGATCCCCAGCGCGAACACACTGGCATTTTCTAAGGCGCCGCCTGAGAAAAAGTTGAATAAGTTGAGAAAACCTCCGCCATCTTCCTGGCGAGCATTGAGCAAATCCCTAATCGCGGTGCGATCAATGCCGGGCGAAGTTACGAATATGCCAATACGATATACAGCTAGCAGCCCTAGCGTGTAAGCCAAACGCTTTCTTAACTCAGGGATCTGAAATAGTTTGGAAATCTTAGAGAACATAAAGTCTCCGCCCCCATAAGCGAATTGCTACCAACCAAGGTAGCTAAGTACATCAATATCTTACGCTAGAACGACTACGCCAAGATCTCAATCTTGCCGCCGGAAAGTTCGATCTTTTTCCTAGCTGAGTCTGAAATTCTATGAACGTGCAATTCAAAACCATTCTTTGGCTCACCGATACCGAGCACTTTGATCTTGCCATTCACATTGCGCAAAAGACCAGCTGCAACCAAAGCCATCGGATCAATTTTTGAATTTGGTTCAAAACGATCAGCAAGATGTCTTAGATTTACAATCTGATTTTTAGTAGCACTGGAGGTAAAGCCTTTCTTCGGCAACCTTCTTGCGAGTGGATTTTGTCCACCTTCAAAGCCGATTCTAACATTACCGCTCTTTCGGGCTTTCTGACCCTTGTGACCACGACCAGATGTCTTACCGTGACCACTGGACTCGCCTCTTCCCAATCGCTTAGGACCTTTGCGAGCACCGATTGGAGCAACTAAATTATGCAGGCCCCAAAAATTTTCTTGTGTTTCCATAATAATTTCCTAATTTTCCGAGTCTTCGACGCTTACTTTTACCATATGCTGTACTTTGGTAACCATGCCTCTAATCGCAGACGTATCGGCAAGCACTACTTCCCGATTAATCTTACCCAGCCCCAAACCTTTAATAGTAAGGCGATGATTTTTGCACGTTCCAATAGTGCTTCTCACTTGCCTAATTCTTAATCTCTTCATTTAAACACTCCAAGAATCTAAAATAACTCGCGTTATCACTACGCCGAAACGCGGCTGATGCGTCTAAAATATTCTTCTTTAGTACGCAAGGCATCGAGACCATTTAGCGTTGCTTTAACAACGTTATGTGGGTTCTTGCTGCCGATTGATTTCGATAGAATATCGTGAATGCCTGCGGCTTCCAAAACAGCTCGTACAACACCACCAGCGATTACCCCAGTACCTTCTGAAGCTGGACGCAACAATACTTTGCCAGCGCCGTAGTTCCCTACAACCAAGTGAGGAATGGTGCTGCCGTCCAGAGATATCCGTCGAATATTCTTTTTGGCTTGCTCGGTACCCTTTCTAATAGCTTCAGGTACTTCTCCAGCCTTTCCTAAACCAACTCCCAGCTGTCCCTTTCCATCACCAACAACTACCAGAGCGCTAAAAGAGAAGCGTCGACCACCTTTTACTACTTTTGCCACACGGTTAACATTAATGACCTTCTCATTAAATTCGCCCGCTGCTTCATTTTTCTTATGCGAAAATTCCATTACTCTTCTCCGAGTTGTCGATAAACTAAATTATCAACCCTGTACTACGTAAACCTTCAGCCACTGCAGCGATCCGACCCGTATAGCGAAAGCCATTTCTATCAAATACTGCGCGCTCGAGCTTAGCTTCTTTAAGCTTTTCGCCCAAAACTTGCCCTACTAACTTGGCAACGTCAACCTTCTTCAGTCCACTAATCTTTTCTTTAATGGATGCATCCAAAGATCCGGCACTCGCTAGAGTAACAGCCTGTGAGTCGTTAATCGCTTGTACGTAGATATGCTTGGCGCTCTTGAAGACGCTCAAACGTGGTCGTACATCAGTTCCGACGACAATTTTTCTGACTCGAGCTTTTCTGCGTAAATGCAGTGCTCTGTCTTTATTCTTCTTGCTTATAGCTTTTAAATCGTACTTCATATTATTTACCGAGCCTCAAACATCGCAAAATGCTGTTATTTGCCTGCCGATTTACCTTCTTTTCTTCTAATCGTTTCTTCCGCATATTTAATACCCTTACCGCGATAAGGCTCAGGAGGTCTAAAGCTCCTAACTTTCGCTGCGGTATTACCCAATAGCTGCTTATCGATACCAGTCAAAGTAATTTTAGTCCGCTTAGCATCAACTTCAGCATTGATACCGGCAGGCAAAGGATAAATCACTGGATGGGAATAACCCAGGGCCATGTGAAGTTCTTTTCCTTTAACTTCGGCTCTATAACCAACACCGTTGATGTCCAATTCTCGCGTAAATCCTGCGCTGACACCATTGATCATGTTAGCGATTCTACTACGGCATAATCCGTGCAGACTTCTAGCCTCGCTATCATCACTATCTCTGACCACAAGGACAGCACCAGATTCAACTGTTGCATTGACCTTTTTAGGCATCAAAAAATTTAGTGAGCCTTTGGGGCCTTTCACATCAACTCTAGAATCAACGATTTTAACGTCGACCTTCTCAGGGATTGAGATAGGTAATTTTCCTATTCGAGACATTTAGAATTCCTTTTACCAACGCTTATTACCAAACGAGGCACAAAACTTCACCACCAACGTTCTGCTTTTGCGCATCAAGCCCTGTCATAACACCTTTAGAAGTCGATACAATGGTAATCCCCATTCCACCTCTAACATTAGGTATATCCGACGAAGCCGAATAAGCTCTCAGACCTGGCCTAGAAACACGCTTAAGCCCTTCGACAACCGATTTACCAGCGGAATCATATCTTAGAGAGATACGCATCATCTTAGCTGGGCCTTTTTCTTCAACCCTGAAACTATTGATGTAACCGCTGTTCTCCAAAATCTCAGCCATGCGCTTCGACATTTTGGAACAATTCGTCAAAATTTCTCGTTTTCTACCCATAAGGCCGTTACGAATACGCGTCAAAAAATCCGCTATTGGGTCATTAACCATAATAATCCTTTCCTAATTCCTAAACGGAACGCCAAGATATTTCAAAAGCACTTTACCGGCCTTATCCTCTACAGCACTGGTGACCAAAGTCACGTTTAGGCCGCGGATCTTATCAACCTGGTCGTACTCAACTTCTGGGAAAATGATCTGTTCTTTAATACCGATAGAACAGTTACCTTTTCCGTCAAATTTGCTCTGGATACCGCGGAAATCTCTTACGCGTGGCAATGCAACATTGACCAATCGATCAAAAAATTCCCACATACGCTCGCCGCGCAATGTCACCATGCACCCAATAGGCATCTTTTCTCGCAATTTAAAAGTCGCAATCGACTTACGAGCCTTGGTGATGACGGGTTTTTGTCCCGAAATGGATTTCAAGGTTTCAACCCCAGACTCCAGAGCCTTAGGATTGGATACAGCCTCGCCTAGTCCCATATTAAGAACTATCTTCTTGAGCGATGGCACTTGCATCACATTAACAATTCCTAGTTCCTCTTTTAATTTTGGAACTATTTCCTTGTTATAAAAATTTTTAATCCGTGGCATAGCTCGCCCAGACATGGCTAACTCCTAACAATAAATTCTTTTAAGTAATTCCAGATTTAGATCTGTTTCCCAGTAGCAGTTCTACCGCGAGAGACCCGAACCTTTTTATCATCCTTCACTAAAACACCAGCACGGAACGGCCTGCCTTCTTCTTCCGACATCAACATCACGTTTGATAGATGCATGGAAGCGGGTCGCTCAATAATGCCGCCTTCAGGAAACTTTTTATTCTTCTCAGGCTTCAAATGCCGAAGATTCTTCGGACCATTCTCTACGATTACGCGTTGAGTGGCTACATCAACTGATACTACTTTAGCAGTCAGTCCCTTAACCTTCCCGGCAATAACCTTAACTAAATCACCCGTTTTAATTCTCATTTTGAAACCTACCTAAAGCACTTCTGGCGCTAAAGAAACAATTTTCATAAAATTCTTACTACGAAGCTCTCTGGCAACAGCGCCAAATATGCGCGTTCCAATAGGCTCGTTGTCTTTATTTACTAGGACCGCCGCAGCGTTATCAAAGCGAATATAGGTACCATCAGCGCGCCCAATTTCTTTCTTGGTTCTTACGATAGTAGCTCTTACTACCGCGCCTTTTTGTACTTTAGAACCTGGGGAAGCTTCTTTTACGCTTGCTACAATAATATCGCCGACATAGGCATAGCGACGATGTGAGCCGCCCAATACCTTAATACAACAAATTTTTCTAGCTCCGCTATTGTCGGCCACTGCCATACAACTTTGTGCCTGAATCATAATTCACTCCAAACAAATTACACAGCCAAATTTATGATTTGCTGGTCTCAACAACTTTAGACAAACACCACTTTTTGGTCTTAGAGTAGGGAGCTGATTCCTTAATGACAACCACGTCCCCTATTTGACACTCATTTTTTTCATCATGAGCGTGATATTTCTTTGACCGCTTCATAAACTTTTTATAGGTCGCATGACGTACTGTGTCGGTCACTGTAACGGTGATGGTTTTATCCATCTTGTCGCTCGAGACGATCCCACGCAAAGCCCTGCCAAAACCTCTACTATTTTCCTGACTCATCTTTTAATCCTTTATTTCGACTCAAGTTGGCTTTCTCTGGTCAAAATACGCGCGAGCTCTCTTCTCACTTTACGCGGCGACGAAGTATCGATTATCTTCCCAGTAGCCTTATCAAACCGCATATGAGCGATTTTCTTTTTCAATTCAACAGCTTTCTCTCGAAGCTCAACAACATTCATCTTTACTATGTCATTTGCCATAGACAACTCCTAATACCAACTTTTCTAAAAGCCCTAAAGCTCATTCGAGGAACAAATCACCTTAGTGCTGACAGGAAGTTTGGCCGCAGCGAGCTCCAAAGCTCTTGTTGCCAAAGCGTCTTCGACACCACCGATCTCAAATAGAATACGCCCTTGTTTTACACACGCAACCCAGCCCTCAACAGCACCTTTACCTTTACCCATCCGAACTTCGGCAGGCTTTTTGGTTACAGGTTTGTCAGGGAATACACGGATGTAGACCTTAGCTCCCCGTTTTACGTGCCTCGTGGCTGCAACCCGGCTTGCTTCTATTTGCTTAGCAGTCACCCAACCGGTGCCAGTGCTTAAGAGTGCAACTGTACCAAAACTGATCTCAGTGCCACCCTTGGCTGGTCCGCGAAGCCGACCTTTCTGCGTCTTGCGATATTTTAATCTTGCTGGAGATAACATTTTTTTCTATCCATCAAATCCTAAATAAACTAGGCAGCTTGGCGTTTAACTGCAATCGATTCTGCAGGTAAAACTTCACCTTTAAAGAGCCAAACACGACAACCAATTTTTCCATAAGTTGTATCGGCTTCAGCGAAACCATAATCGATATCAGCGCGGATGGTATGCAAAGGCACTCTACCTTCTCGGTACCATTCACAACGTGACATTTCAGCGCCACCTAGTCGGCCCGAACACATAACTTTCACACCAAGAACACCAAATTTCTGAGCACTTGCCATCACTTTTTTCATAGCGCGACGGAATGCTACACGGCGTTCAAGTTCTTGAGCGACTTTTTGTGCTACCAGCGTTGCATCGATTTCAGGCTTACGAACTTCGTGAATATTAAGAAATACTTCACTAGCCGAAAACTTCTGAATGCTTTTCTTTAAGCTTTCAATTTCAGTACCTTTTTTCCCGATGAGAACACCAGGGCGGGCTGAATGAATGCTTACTTTGCATTTGTCAGCAGCTCGTTCTATTTCTACCTTACTAATGGCTGCACTCTTGCAATGTTTATTCACATATCTGCGAATATACAAATCTTCTTTCAGCCATTGGGCGTAGCCCTTTGAACGAAACCACTTAGAATCCCACGTCTTGTTTATGCCGAGCCTAAATCCGATCGGACTAACTTTTTGACCCATTGACTCTACCTACCTTCCAAAGTCGAAATAACGTTTCTCATACTAGTTAGCCCCTAAGAACACTTCTATGTGAGCTGATTGTTTGCGAATTTTCGTAGCACGTCCCTGAGCACGTGGCATAAAGCGTTTCTTAAGCGGACCTTTGTCAACAACGATACGCGAAATACTCAGTTCATCCACATCAAGCTTGCGACTATCGGCATTTGCCGCAGCTGCTTCCAATAATTTTATTAATGGACCGCAGCAAGCTTTCTTTTGCGTCGACAAAAAAGCCAAAGCATAACTAAGTTTCTTTTCCCTAATAGCGTCAGCGATCACTCGAATTTTTCGAGCGCTCATCGGCAGGTTGCGCAGACTTGCCCTCACCGGCCCATTTACTCTTGCCGCTTTTCGCTCAACGGCTTTTTTCTTTTCTAATGTTGCCATTATCGTCCTCAACCCTACTTCTTAACTTTTTTGTCGGCAGCATGCCCAACGAAATATCTCGTAGGAGAAAATTCTCCGAGTTTATGACCGACCATATTTTCTGTTACATAGACGGGTACAAACTTTTTACCGTTATGAACAGCAAAGGTTCCACCTACAAACTCTGGGGTAATCGTCGAACGACGTGACCAGGTTTTAAACACTCTTTTCTTATTACCTTCATCTACCGAAGTCACAAACTTCCACAAATGATGATCAACAAAAAATCCTTTTTTCAATGAGCGTGCCATCTTGTTGCTCTCCCAATTCTATTTTTTACGACGCTTAATAATCATTCCAGCCGTACGCTTATTATTTCTCGTACGATGGCCCTTAGCAGGCTGTCCCCACGGCGATACTGGATGGCGACCACCTGATGACTTACCTTCACCACCGCCCAATGGGTGATCGACAGGATTCATAGATACGCCTCTATTATGCGGCCTGAAACCTAACCAACGTTTTCTACCGGCTTTACCAATTTTGTAGAGCTCATGGCCAATATTACCAACTTGACCGATGGTTGCAGAACATTCGCTGTGAATGAACCTTACCTCGCCTGATGGCATACGCACGGTCACATAGTCGCCTTCTTTCGCGAGGAGCTGAGCAACAGCACCCGCCGAACGGACTAACTGACCACCTTTTTGAGCTTTCAATTCGATATTATGGATCTGTAAACCAAGCGGAATATTCTTCAAAGGAAGGTGATTACCAACTTTAATTTCGGAGCCGGGACCAGAAAATACCATGTCGCCGACCTTCAGATCATTTGGTGCCAAAATATAGCATTTTACACCATCAAGATACTGAAGCAATGCTAGGTTAGCACTTCGGTTGGGATCATATTCAAAGGCTAAGACTTTAGCGCCAATGCCATTCTTAGTTCTTACAAAGTCGACATCTCTTAGCTTACGCTTATGCGCACCACCACGGAAACGAACATTGATACGTCCATTCGAGCCACGACCACTGATAGCCTTCTTACCTCTTACAAGGTTTTTTTCAGGCTTCTTATTGCTAAGAGTGAGATCTCTATTAATGCTGGAATTACGTCGACCAGCACTTGTTGGCTTATAAATTATAATTGCCACTATTTTTTTTCCTTTCTTACCATAGGACCCGTCAGGTTATCGGTAAGAGTAAACTTAAGCGCCTTTCCCTTCTTGTTGCGCAACTTCTTGACCTACCAAACCGAATAAGTCAACATCCGAACCACTCTTAAGAGTTAAATAAGCTCTTTTAGTGTTTTTACGTTTTCCGACATGTTGACGAACACGCTTAATTTTTCCGCGATAGTTCAAAGTATTAACACTAAGAACGTCAACGTCGAAAAGAACTTTGGCAGCCCGAATGATTTGATCTTTATTTGCCCAGGGCGCAACTTCTACGAGAACCTTATTTTGGGTCTCACGCAGTTGAGCACATTTCTCAGTCAAGATCGGCTTCTTCAAAACTTCATATATACTGATTTGATTAAACATTTTTTCTAACCCAACAAACGCTTTTCAAGGTTTTTCGCTGCACTTACGGTCATAATCAAATAAGGAAATCTCAAAACATCAGCCACGTTAACCCCTTCTTGTTTAAGGAATTTTACGCTTGCATGATTTCTCGAGCTCAACCTTGCGCCGTTATTGTCTTCATCAATCAAAAGGCAAGAGCCTAGTTTGAAGTTGTTGAGCAATTCACCAACACGCTTAGTCTTTGGTTCAGCAAAAGCCAATTCGTCGATCAGACGCAAACGACCTTCTTGAACGCGAGCGCTCAAAACTGAGGCCAAGGCTGCACGTTTCTTCGATTTAGGCATGTTAAAGCTGTAATCGCGTGGCTTTGGAGCAAAGGCAACACCACCGCCTGTTTGGTGGGGATTCTTACGACCAGAACCCTGACGAGCCATACCACGACCTTTTTGAGGGAATGGTTTCTTGGTCGAGCCTCTTACTTCAGCTTTGCTCAATACGCTTTGCGTACCGGCACGGCTGCAAGCGCGCTGCCAATTAACTACTTCACTGTGAAGATAAGGACGAACCAACGCCCCAAACACAGCATCATCAAGATCAGTCTGGCTTATTTTCTCGCCAGAAAAGTTAAACACTTCAAATGTAGCCATAACGGTAATTCTACCTCCAAAAGGCCCAGAAAAACTTACAATTGTTAAACGATGCTTAGCTCTTCAACTCGACATCAACACCAGCAGACAAATCGAGTTTCATTAACGCATCGAGCGTACTTTGTGTTGGCTCATGAATGTCCAACAAACGCTTATGAGTTCGAACTTCAAACTGTTCGCGGGATTTCTTATCCGTAAAAGGACCGCGCAAAACGGTATACTTAGTGATGCTAGTCGGCAACGGAATAGGGCCGGCCACCTTGGCACCAGTGCGAGTAGCGGTTCCTGCAATATCTTGAGCCGAATGGTCCAGCAATTTGCAATCATATGCTGAAAGACGAATTCTAATTTTAGTTGCGGACATCTTAACTTTCCTTATTACCTATGAGCACTCTTTCTATATATATTTTTTGCAATCATGCAAGCAGGTAACCGCCGAATCGGCGGTTTATCTAGCTAGTTTACT
>CAYJDW010000095.1:0-9334 GCA_964368985.1 uncultured Myxococcales bacterium
CGATGGCAACGTTCTTTTTCCTTGGAATTATTTACCACCAGCCGAGCCTGCAAATCCCCCCCCACGCAGCGTAAAGCGGCAGCCGCCAACACGCCTTCAGGAGCCCCCCCAATACCAAAGAGCACATCAATGCCCGAGCCTTCGATGCAGGTTGAGATAGCGGCACTGACATCTCCATCGGAAATAAGCTGCACGCGAGCTCCTGCCCTTCTTACTTCTTCGATCAAATCATGGTGACGTGGACGCTCTAAAATAACCGCTGTCAAATCCTCGACATAGACCCCTTTAGCATTAGCGATGGCCATTAGATTTTTAGTAGGTGATTTGTCCAAATCCACTACGCCTTTGGCATGGGGCCCCACGGCAATTTTATCCATGTAAATATCAGGCGCATGCAGAAGCTTTCCCCGTTCCGCCATGGCAATCACCGCCAAGGCATTTGGTCGGCCCAAGGCGCACAAACTAGTACCTTCCAAAGGATCGACCGCAATATCCACTTCTGGATCTGATTCATCGCCGGAGCCAACTTTTTCACCGATAAAAAGCATCGGCGCTTCGTCGCGCTCACCTTCACCAATGACAACAGTACCGCGCACCGAAACACTTTCAAAAGCATGACGCATTGCATTCACGGCCGCTTGATCAGCCGCCGCAGATTCACCGCGCCCCATGAGACGTGCCGCGGATAATGCGGCAGCTTCTGTCACTCTCACTACTTCTAAAGCCAAATTGCGATCCATAGGAACTCCTTTTCGAGGGTATCTAGACCTGAAGGACTGTGCCTTGCAGATTTGGTTTTAAAAATAGGGATCGCCGCAGTGATGCCCTTAAAGAGCTTTCCTGGCCATGGCTAAAAAATTTATTAAATCCTAAAGCTCACATCCAACAAACCGCTGACGGCCAACTCAAAGTGGCGTTCGTTATTAACCATAGCGATGGAAGGATTCAGGTTTAGATGCATGCCCACCAAAAAATTGGCCATGACGAAAAAATTGATGCCCACCCCAGGGCTGATACCCAGATTTACATGGCTCTTCGCCTGCCCCGTCGGCCATAATAGCGCCGGAGTAAGCGCTAAGGAAACATAGGGAACATAGGGCGCATCCATAAAAGTCATCCAATATTTGGCCCCCGCCCGGGTCAGAAAAGAAACAGCGCTGCCGCTAAACTGCGGCGCAAAAGTGGCAAAAACGCCGAAATTTTTATCCACTGCATAATCGAGCGTCATGTAGAGCGGCATAGCCGCTTTCGGCGTGGGCTCGCGTCCTTCATGGCGCACAACGTTGACGTTCGCCCCTAGCCCGCCGCTCATGTAGTATTGGCCGCTGTCGTATTTGTAGGCGTGGAGGGTGGAGGTGAGGATGAGGGTGGTGAGGATGAGGGTGAGGTTTTTCATGGGGCTCTCCTGGGAATTGGTGTGAGGGTTAATTGAGCAGCTTTTTCCTCCACAACTCCTCGCCCGCAAGCGGGCGAGGCAGAGTGGTGCTTCTATTCAGTCCGGGTCAACTCACGATAAACCTCGCGCTCCCCGAAAGCTCCTCCTCAATCCGCAACAACCGATTATATTTAGCCACCCGCTCCGAGCGCGACATCGATCCCGTCTTAATCTGCCCCGCCTCCGTGAGCACCGCTAAATCGGCAATCGTTGTATCTTCGGTTTCCCCGGAACGATGAGAAATAATCGTTCGCATCCCGCCTTTTTGCGCCATCTCAATAGCACGCAAGGTCTCGCTCATGGTGCCGATCTGATTCATTTTTATGAGAACCGCATTGGCATAGCGCCGCTCAATCCCTTCTTGGATATAATGCTCGTTCGTCACAAAAAGATCATCCCCTACGATTTGCACCGATGAGCCGAGGCGCGCGGTTATTTTGGTGAAAGCTGCATAATCGTTTTCACCAAATGGATCCTCAATCGAAAGTAGGGGGAAAGATTTAGTGAGCCCTGCATACCAATCTAAAAGCGCGTCAGCATCAAGCCAATGCTGGTTGATACGATATAAATTTTTTTGCTCATCAAATAATTCGTTCGCTGCTACATCCAGCGCAAAAAAGACGTCACGCCCCGGTTGATAATGAGATTTGACTGAAGCCTCCATCAAGAGCTCAAGCGCCTCTTCGTTGCGAGAAAGTTTCGGCGCAAAGCCACCTTCGTCGCCCACTCCCGTACTCAGGCCTCGAGCATTGAGGAGGGATTTAAGAGCATGAAAAATCTCCGCCACCATACGCAAAGCTTCGCTAAAATTAGGAGCGCCTTTGGGCACCAGCATGAATTCCTGCACATCCAAACCGTTATTGGCGTGGCTTCCCCCATTGATGACATTGACCAAAGGCATGGGTAAAAGCCGGCCACTGCCATAAAGCGGCCGTTTTTGGCTCAAAGCCAGCGCGTGGAAAAAAGCACCCGATACCGGCAAGAGAGCATTAGCCCCGAGGCGCGATTTATTGGGCGTGCCATCGAGCTTAATCAAAACTTCGTCAAGTTCATTTTGCGAGGAAAAAGTTTTGCCCACCACCGCCTCGGTGATCTCTTTGCGGATATGACCCAAGGCCTTATTTACCCCTTTTCCGTGAAATCTCTTAGGATCCCCGTCTCTCAACTCCAGCGCTTCCTTGCTCCCGCATGAGGACCCCGATGGCGTACTAAAGCGTCCTATTTCGCCGCTCGACAAAAATACATCGGCCTCAACACTGGGCACTCCCCGGCTATCGAATACGGATCGAGCATTGATCTTGATAATTTTTGTCATAATAATCCCGTTAGTAGTGAAGTCGGGCCAAAATAAGCTATGTTACTAAAGCCGACAACCCTTTACGGTCAACGTTTAATAGCCAATTGTGGCTTGAAGCTTATCACTGACTTTTAGGAAAAATTAAATGAGTAATGATCAATCTGCACTGAAATATCATGAAATGAAGCGTCCGGGAAAAATTGAAGTCATTTCCACGAAACCCTGCAGCACCGCTTATGAACTTTCGCTCGCCTACACGCCGGGCGTTGCGGCCCCTACGCTGGCCATTAAAAACGATCCAGATTGCGCTTATAACTATACGGCCAAAGGCAATCTCGTAGGCGTTATCACCAATGGCACGGCCGTGCTCGGTTTAGGCAACATCGGTCCCTTGGCGGCCAAACCGGTGATGGAAGGCAAAGGCGTATTGTTTAAGAAATTCGCCGATATCGACGTGTTCGACATTGAGCTTGATGAGCAAGACCCCGAAAAATTAATTGCCATTATCAAGGCTATGGCCCCCACTTTCGGCGGCATTAACCTCGAGGATATAAAAGCTCCAGAATGTTTTGTGATTGAGCGAGAGCTGAGTAAATGCCTTCCCATTCCCGTCTTTCACGACGATCAACACGGCACCGCCATTATTGCCGGCGCCGCACTTCTTAACGCTTTAGAAATTGTCCAAAAAACTATTAGCTCGGTGACCATCGCTTTTTCCGGAGCCGGCGCTGCAGCCCTCGCTTGCGCCCGCTATTTTGTGAGTCTGGGTGCTGATATCAATAATATTTTCATGGCTGACATCGATGGCGTTTTATTTGAAGGCCGCGAAAAAAATATCGCTGAATGCCATCAAGACTTTTTAAGAAAGACCATGAAGCGAACGCTCGCTGATATTCTCGATGGTGCCGATGTTTTTGTAGGCCTCTCCGCCGGCAACGTGGTCACTAAAGACATGCTCAAAAAAATGAAGGCCAACCCGGTTATTTTTGCACTGGCAAATCCGACTCCAGAAATCTCTTATCCCGATGCCAAAGAAGCTCGACCCGATGCCGTAGTAGCGACGGGCCGCAGCGATTTTCCGAACCAAGTAAATAATGTTTTAGGCTTTCCTTTTATTTTTCGCGGCGCACTCGATACGCGTGCGACTACCATCAATGAAGAAATGAAAATTGCCGCAAGCACCGCCATTGCTAATCTCGCCAAGGAGCGGATTCCCGAAAGCGTGCGCTATGCTTATGGACGCAATGATTTTTCCTTTGGCCCTGAATATATTTTGCCAAAACCTTTTGATCCACGAGTTTTGTTAGCGGTAGCTCCAGCTGTAGCCCAAGCCGCGAGCGATTCGGGAGTGGCCAAATATCCCATCACAGATATTCAAGCTTATAAAGATTCTTTGGCGCGGAGGCTGAATCCTGCCCGCGGCGCACTTAATCTCGTCTACGAAGAGGCCCGAAAAACCCGCGCCCGCATTGTCTTTCCCGAAGGCGATGATCCACGCGTATTGCAGGCTGCCGATACTCTCATGAAAGAAAATATCTGCATCCCGGTGCTCTTAGGCAATGAAGCCCTTATCCATGAAGAGATGCGTCGTTTGCGGCTCAATCTGCAGAATGTCAAAATAATCGACCCTATGACGGCTGCCGATCGCGCGGAGAAAGCAAATCAATATTTTGCTTTTCGCAATCGTAAAGGGATTACCGTTGAAGAGGCCAAACATCGCTTCCGCTCACGCGCTTATTATGCAGCTATGATGCTAAAAAATGGTGAAGTTGAAGGCATGGTGTCGGGCATTACCCGTTCCTACCCTTCCGCAGTGCGACCGATTTTTGAATGCATTGGCATCAGCCCCGGCATGCGTGCTATGGCCATGTACATGATTGCTTTTAAAGACGACATTAAGTTTTTAGCAGACACGGCTTTAAATATTGAACCTTCACCGGAAGAGATTGCCATGATCGCCATTCAAACCGCCGATCGGGTAGCACGGGATTTTGCTATCACTCCGCACATCGCGGTTTTATCCTTTTCCAACTTTGGCTCGGTGGAACACTCGTCGCCACTACGGGCAAAAAAAGCTGTGGAAATTGTTAAAAAACTCCGGCCGGATTTAAATATTGATGGCGAAATGCAAGCTGATGTGGCCCTCGATGAAAATAAACGCACCGACCACTTTCCCTTCTCTACCCTCAAAAACAACGCCAATATTCTTATCTTTGCAAGCTTAGAAGCCGCCAATATTTCTTATAAACTTCTGGAACAACTGGCACCTTGTGAGGCTATTGGGCCGATTTTGCTTGGGGTGAATGGTGCGGCCAATGTCTGTCAGCTCTATGCCTCGCCCAACAATATTGTCCACATGGCCGCTATCACCGCTTTTTCGGCCAAGCACTTAAAGCGACCATGCTAAAGAAAAAACCCTCACTTTTAGCCACCGCCCTCGGCCTCTCCGCTCTTTTGTTGGCGGTGCTGATGGCGGCTTTTTATCTTGAGTTAGCTTCTAGTACGCTGGCCGTACTTTTTTCCATGGCAGTTATTTTGGGCGAGCTCACTTTGCCTCTTAAAATTCTCGAACGCTTTCAAATCTCGCCTCGGGCTTTTAATATTTATGCCCATCGCCTCGAAACGGCCTTTGATTTTGTCCTGCGCGGTGAGCCAAACTCTCCTCGGCCAGATTGGCAAGGAGTGGGTCGTGAACTAATTTTTAGCGTTAAAATTTGCGCGATCATTTTTGTGCCATATATTGGGGCCTATTATGGATTTTATTTATGGAAGGCCCATGCTTTAGGCCAAAGTCTCGTCTTTTCACTTAACTGGCCCCCCATGCTGCTCCAAGAAATTTTGACCCAAATCATTGTGGTAGCCATGCCCGAAGAACTTTTTTATCGGGGCTTTTTACAAGGGACTTTTCTTAAAACCTGGACCCCTAAACGCTTTATTTTCGGGCTGCCTGTCGGTCGTGCCATTATTTTGACCAATAGTATCTTTGCGCTCGGCCACTTGGTGAGCGGCTTTTCCCCCGTGCGGCTGCTCACTTTTTTTCCAGGCCTCTTGTTTTCTTGGATTGTTTTTAAGCGCCACAACCTCTTATCGGCCATTATCTTTCACGCCAGCTGCAACCTTTTAGGCCAAATCCTCTACGCAAGCTGGTTTTTAAAGTGAATCCAGTTGTGATGCCGCAAATTAAGCATTAGATAGACCAAGTATGAAAACAGCAGACGACCAAACTCTTATCTCTGAAAACCGCCGTGCGCGGCATAACTATACTATTGAAGATACTTATGAATGCGGCATTGTTCTGGAAGGCTCGGAAGTAAAATCCATCCGCGACCACCACATCAGTTTTTCCGATGCTTATGCCCTCATCAAAAACGGCGAAATATTCGTCATTGGTCTTCGCATCGAAAAGTATAAGCAAGCTACTCACGACGAGATTGACCCTGAACGAACTCGTAAACTCTTGCTGCATAAAAAAGAAATCAAACGTATTGAGCGTGCCTTGGGCATCAAATCGGCTTCGTTAATACCCTTAAAAATCTATCTCAAAAAAGGGCGAGTAAAGATTTTGATCGGCATAGGCACGGGCAAAAGCAAAGTCGACAAGCGCCAAACTATCAAAGAACGTGACACCAAAAAAGAACTCGCCCGCGTGCTCAAGCGCGGATAGGCTAAAAAGCCTCTTGATGGGTCATATCAATCACCGTTACGGGCTCCCCGCTCTGCACCATTAAAGCGGCCATGGAGCCTTGAGCAAGGCAAATTTCCCGATGTTCACGATCGAAAGAATATGGGACTACACTCGCTCTAAAACGGACGCCCGATTCATTTTGCGGTTGATAACGTCCCAAGAGCCCTACGCGCAAAATGCTTTCAGCTCGCTCAAAACATTCAGAATAAAGACGCACGCTACCGGTCATGGCTTCTTTAATAAGACTAATCTCATCCTGATTGGCCTCAAAATGCGGACCCCCATCAAAAGGATCCACCCGATAGCTATAACGAAAGCCAATTTTACTCAATAAATGCGCAGCTGCTCTCGAGTGACGACCTATTTGACCTATCACTTCTTGGGCATTATCAGGCAGCAATGAAACATAGAGATCTCCTCCGGGAAAAAGTGTATTAATAAACTCTTTATTATTACGAGAAATCATATCCGCTTCATAATAATCAAGGCCGGTAAATTTCCGCCCAATGGCATCCCATAAGGCTGATTCAAAATTGGGTCCTAGGGGAGGCAAAAGTTCAGCAAGAACGCGGTGGGAAAAAAAATCCTTATTCATGGCCATGAATAAAAAGCGCACAAAACTCAAATTGCGGCCAAGTTTGGCTGGGTTTGACCGATATTTTTGATCCAGTACGAGGCTGCCTATTTCCGTGGGTCCATCAAAGCTTTGTCGTAAGTGGAGCGTGCGATGGCGAAAATATTTTTTAAGGGTCTCAGAATAGCGTTCATCCACATTTACTTCAAAATAAGTATGAGGCGATTCTAGGGTGCCGTGTTTGGCAAAAATCTGACTGGTGCCAATGACTTTGTCATCTTGATTGACCAATACGAATAAAAAGGCCCGTTTTGTAGGGTCCTGCTCATTTAAGGAAAAGGAATTCTCAGAAGTTGCAATGACCTGTTCCAGTTCAACTTTGTTGGCTGGCAAATTAAAGGTATTTAAAAGTGAGCCTAGCTCACAAATATCATCTAAATCTTTGAACTTGGCATCCCGAATAAAAAATGCATGGGCAGAAAAATCACTGAGGCTATTAAGCACAAAATCCTCCATCTTCTCATAAGGAGTATAACTTTTTAGCTGGGGCCCGTGGCCGAGAGGGGAAATATTATGACAAAAACGCTATTGACCACTCCACCACCTTCATTAGAGTCCGAGCGAGCGAGCATAGGTGCTCAAGAAAAATAAAGGCTTTGAGATGACTAATAATCCGGATTTTAAGTCAAATGCATCATCCGATGATGCCCTAGAATATATTGATAATGTTGATTTGATGAACGAGAGCCAAACGATTGAGCATATCGTTCATCACACTAATGAAACAGAACCAAAACCAAGAGCTCTGATTGCGGCCTTGGAGCTTCATCGCCCCAAAAGTGCTTTAATTACCTGCAACGAAGCTCCAGAATGCGAGCTACTCTCACGCTATCTAATGCATTATGGGTTTAAGACCGCTTATGCCAGCGAAGAACATAATAGCCAGGCAATAGCTCAGAATTTAGCGAAGTGTGCTGATGGCTCGCTCGATGTTTTTATTTGTCAAAATCAACTCCTCGAGTCCCATTCTTTGGAGAAAATCTCTTTCATACTCAACTACGATATGATTGGGCGCCCTCAGGTTTATGAAGCAATAGCTCAGCGAAGATCCCTCTATCCTCGTCGGGTCGTAAACCTCATAACCAGCAAAGACTTCAGTTTACTTGCCACCACCAAGGCCCATTGCCAAGCGGAATTCAGCGAGCAGGCACTCCCAAATAGCGACGAGGTTCTCACCTTGAGTGCTCAAAGGTTAGTTAAAAATCTTAATCGTGAAGCCAACCAGGTTGAGCTAGGACAATTTGAAGGTTTGGCCAAAAGAATCATGGCTGAAACCGATGTCTTGCCGGCAATAGCCCTGTTAATGCGGCACTATCTCTTAAAACCAAGTACTTCGACAAGAAGTGAGCATGCGCCTCGTGAAAGACGGGAATACTCGCGTGAGCGTGAGCGCCCTCGTCGTGAACATTCGCGTGAACCGCGTCGCCATTCTGAGCCAAGCGATGCTCAGCCCGACGACAGACCTCAAGAGGATAACGGTATCACCCGTCTCTATATTACTTTGGGCCGCCAAGATGATTTTCACGATCTCGCCGACCTCGCGCAATTTTTGAGCGAAAAATCCGGCGTTGACCTAGGACATTTCTCCGGCACCGGCATGATTAGAGACCACAGCGCCCACATTGAAGTTGATGCTGATGTTGCCGACAATGTAATTTCGGCTTTACACAACACCAAAAAATCTGCTGAAGATGAGGGTGATGCGCATTCTACGATTGTCTGCGAACGTGCGCGTCAAAACATGCCACGCAATAATTATCGTCGCCCGCCCCAAAGAAGGCATGGTAATTTTCAACGGCGCTAGGACATAGCTAGTTCGCGGGCCACCCATCAGGATTACACTTCCTAGGGATGGCCCGCGAAATTTCTCATCAAGTGATGAATATAATTCCCGCGTGCCACGTTTAGGCCCCAGCTTTTTCCCGATCACCTATGCTCGTGCCCGGGCCTAGGAACAATCCTAAAGTCGGAGGACCTATGAAAATTCATCATTATGCTTTCATCGCTTTATTTGCTGCTTCACTCGTAGCTGTCGCCAACCATCCGCAAGCGGGAGATAGATATTGCGGCAATTGGATGACACCACCGACAGCTGAAGGTGCCCCTGCTCAGCGTTGTTTTAAATTAGACACTGAAATGAGTATTATGACTGATAATGCTCAATGCTTTTACTTACCCCAAGCCTTAGCGTCTGTGTATAAATATGAAATCAAAAATAAACTCTTTATCATCCATCGAACGGTGAGCGATGAACTTTATGATATCAGTGAAGATGGTCAGACC
>CAYJDW010000096.1:0-9149 GCA_964368985.1 uncultured Myxococcales bacterium
TCGTTAGCCCGCAACGAGCAGTTGAATATGCCAAAAAACTGAAAAACTCTAAGGTGCTTTTTGTGCAAACAGCTCTGCAGGATCAAGTAAACCAGGTGGGTGAGCCCTATATAGTAGAGCTGAAAAAATTCAGCAAAGCGGCTTAGGACCACACTCGTAAAAATCCCTTGAGAACAAGCGAGCCTCGGTCCATTGTAAGCCTTTTATTGAGGAATCCTCGCCTCAAGATCCGCCTCGGGGCAATGTCCAGATTCCTGGTGTTTTTTAAGTTCTTTGGCCGAAAAATATAATCCCACAGGCACAGCCACTCCTAATAAGAAATTCTCCAAGGATGCACTGAGCCCTCCGATTTCTTGGATTATGGCCGCTGTTTCTGGCGCAGCATTCGCATGCCAAGCCCAGTTAAAGGCCCACAGAAAATTGGAAACACCTTGGGAAAGTCCATAAACACAGGCGATAATAACAGCAGCTTTGGGGGTGCCGAGAATTTCCAAGCGATGAATCAGCCATTCATGAGCTTTTATGACCCTTTGTGATGCCTGCGACGAACGCAGTAATTCTAAGCGTTCGGCTAGGCGTGCCCTGATATATTTTATTCGCTCACGAAAGCCAAAGTGCTCGCCATCCTCGTCCACTTGCTCCATGGCATTCTTGATTTCTTCATCGAGGGCGATCTCGATTTCTTGATCGACTGCGATTTTTTCATCGGCAACCAACTCAAAAGATGCGAAAGAAAGGAATGTAAAATTAAGCATACAAAGAATAAATTTCCTAGACACAATAATCTCCCGGTCGCAACATTTTGCTTGATTGCAAAATTGTTTTCTTATCCGGGGAGGCTTTTGGTGCTTATATTTTTAATTATTTTTGATTTTGTGGTCCAAAAAAGATGTCCATTATGATCAACCATGAACGTCGCGAATCAGGAAAAATGCGGGCTTTGATATGCAAATAAATGAGCAATCGGAACACTCACCTCGGTCTTTGCCAAAACTTTAGCCAACTGCTTCGCGGGTTCCACCAGGCTTGCAAAATCGGTGTGGTTAAAGACAAGGAAATTTGGCACGCCAGCTTGGCGCGTGCCCATCAGTTCGCCGGGGCCGCGAATTTTTAGATCAACCTGAGCGAGTTCAAAGCCGTTGTCGCTTTTGCACATAGCGTTGAGGCGGTGATAAGCGCTTGAGAATTTATTTTCGACGTTAGTCAACAAAAAACAAAAACTTGCTAGACTGCCGCGCCCCACGCGCCCGCGTAGCTGATGCAGCTGGGCTAAACCAAAACGCTCGGGATGAATAATCGCCATGCAGGTAGCATCGGGAATATCCACGCCCACTTCCACGACGGTGGTGGCTACTAAAAAGCGGAATTTATTATCACGAAAATCGGCCATGGCTTGCTGTTTTTCGTCGGGCTTCATTTTGCCGTGCAACAAACGAGCAGAGCTCGCGCCGAATCGTTTTTGCAGCAAAAGGGCAGCTTTGCTCGCATTTTCCAGATCGAGATGTTCCGATTCTTCCACGAGCGGAAAAACTACAAAAGCTTTTTGCTCGCTTGCGATAATGCGTTCGCATAATTTGTCGAGGTTTTTAATCGGATCGCCTGCAAGAATTTTGGTGAGAACTGGCGTGCGCCCGGGCGGACGCTCGTCGATTACCGACAAATCTAAATCGCCATACATGGTGAGCGCCAAAGAGCGTGGAATGGGAGTGGCTGACATCACCATCAAATGTGGCGAGAAACCTTGCGCGTTAAAAAACTTTTCCACTAATGCGGCACGTTGATTTACCCCAAAGCGATGCTGCTCGTCGATAATCACTAATCCCAGCTTCTTAAAAACTACGTCTTCACTGAGTAATGCATGAGTGCCTACTACGATATGAACTTCGTGTTCGAGAATCTGGGAAGTGAGTTCGCGACGTTCTTTGGTTTTGGTGCTGGCGGTGAGCAACGCCACTTTCACGAAGGAGCCGGCAAATAATTTTTGATAAACGCCAAATAATTGCTCCGCCAAAATTTCAGTGGGCGCCATAATCGCCACTTGAAATTCAGCCTGAGCTGCGTGGCGCGCCACCACCGCACTCACTGCCGTTTTGCCCGATCCTACATCGCCCTGAATGAGGCGACTCATGGGTTTCTTTAGACCCATATCGCTAATAATTTCACCGATCACGCGTTCTTGGGCGCGGGTTAAGCTAAAGGGCAGAAAATTCTCTAGGAGTTGATTGATAAGTATCGGAGTGATAGCCACGGCATTTTCTGGTTTTTCCGCCGATCGCTCTCTAAAAAGATGCAGGAAAAAAGACAGAATTTCTTCAAAAGCCAAGCGTCTAAAACTCGGATCCGAAGCACGTTCATCCCATTGATTAAGGCGGCCAGGTTGGTGAATAGCTTGCAAAGCTTCAATCAAAGGCAGAAATTGGTTCTCTTCTAAAAAATGCTCATCGAGATGATCCGCATGATTATTGCTCGAAAGCAGTTTCAGAGATTTTTCAATAATTTTTTTATAAGTAGGGCTCGTAACTCCCGCCACTTGCGAATAGTTAGCTTGATTGACGGGGTTAATATTATCGTCTTTAGCAACGGCAACCTTCGGGTGCACCATTTGCATGCGCCCTAAAAAATTTTTGGCCTCGCCGGTAAAAATAAGTTCGGCATTGGTTTTAAGCGTATTTTGCACATAATTGACAGCGGGGCCAAAAAAGACCACCGTCATGCGGCCCGAATCATCTTCCACCACCGCTTCAAGACGTTTTTTTAAACCCATGCCGCTAAGTTTTACACCAACCACCCGGCCCCGCGCTACATAGGTGCGACCGGCTTCCATATGGGCAAAACCCGGGCACTCCATTTCTTCGACGACGGATTTTGGTACCCTGAGCATCGCTTCAAAAATGGTATTGATGCCAGATTTTTGAAGTGCAGAACAAGTTTTTTCTCCCACGCCCTTTATGCTAGCAATGGGGTGGGCGAGGAGATTCGTAGGTGCATCAGGAGGCGTGGGCATGGTTACTCGCAGTGCCCAAAGTTTATTGGAAGCGAAGCGCGATTACTTCGCATTCCCGTTGCCCTTTGGGGGTATGTATTTCTACCGCATCCCCCACCTGTTTGCCAATAAGGGCGCGACCGATGGGTGAAGTAATGCTAATACGTTTTTCTTTTAAATCCGCTTCGTCTTCCCCAACAATTTGAAAAGTTTCTTCTTTGCTGGTTTCGCAATCGACGATGGAAACGGTGGCACCAAAAGTAACCCGGTCGCCTTCCAATTCTTTCGGATCAACAATTTGATATTGCTGAATCCTCGTTTTTAAAAAACGAATGCGCGCCTCCACCATGCCTTGGCGTTCTTTGGCGGCATCGTATTCGGCATTTTCTGATAAATCGCCATGTGAGCGCGCTTCAGCCAAATCTGCGATTACCTGTGGACGGACCACCGATGTTAAGTTGTCTAATTCCTTAGATAATTTCTCAAAACCTTGGGGGGTTATGGGCAGCTTGCTCATTATTAATCCCTAAACTATATATTGCTCAAATACCTATGGCTTGATCATAAGCAGACAGCGGCTTTTTTCAAGCCCGTGAAGAATTTTCATGCTGCGCAAAGGAAAACTAATGAACAGTCAGTTTGGTTTTGGGTCACCCACCCCCAATGTTACCAAGTTTTTGATCATCATCATTGCCACTTATTTGCTTTTTGCCATCTTTGGCCACAGCTATTGGGGCGCGTTTATCTACGGAAAGCTCGTGCTCGATCCCTATCGCGCGATTTTCTCGCTCGAGCCCTGGCGCATCGTTAGTTATGCCTTTTTGCACGATAAAGGCTCACCGATGCACGTGATTTTTAACTGCCTCTTGCTCTATATGATCGGGCCGCAACTTGAGGATCGTTGGGGCGAAAAGCGCTTTTTGATCTTTGTCCTCACTGCCATCGTGCTGGGCGCTTTATTAGTCATACTATGTTTTTTTATCGGCTTAGGTGGAGGCGTAGTAGTGGGTTTTTCCGCTGCCACAGTGGGCCTATTAGTAGCATGGGGTTTGGCGTTTCCTGAGCAACAAATGTATATCTTTGGTATTTTGCCATTAACCGGCCGCAATATGGTGTATCTCACCATTGGGCTAGAAATTTTATTTGCTTTTTCAGCCTCTTCTACTTCAAGTGCGGCGCATTTTGGGGGTATTATCACCGCCTTTATTTTCAGTTTTGGCCTCTATAAACCAAGCAAATTTATTCAAATGTGGCGACAAGCAAAAATGAAAAAAAATCTTCGGAGGATTAAATGAAAATAATTCTAGCATCCGCCTCGCCCCGCAGGCGGGAGCTTTTGATAGGCATTGGTTATGATATTCATTGCATGGCTCCCGATGTTATGGAACTGGATGGCTCATCCGGTGAGCTGCCGGAAAATATTGCTATTATTAACGCGCGCATGAAAGCCAAAAAAGTGTATGAAAATTCCCGTTTGCCTGAGTGGGAGATAATAATAGCGGCTGACACGGTTGTGTCACTTAATAATGAACTGTTTGGAAAACCCCTTAATAAGGCCGATGCTGCGGCTATGTTGAAAAAATTATCCGGACACACTCACCGGGTGACGACGGGTTATTGTCTGATAAATAGGGCAGGGATGGAATTTAGTGCAGCACTTTCTTCTGAGGTAACTTTTAGAAAGTTGAGCTTCGAAGAAATTGCCGGCTATTTACTGACCCGTGAGAGCATTGATAAGTCTGGAAGTTATGCGGTTCAGGGTGCGGGAGCCGCATTAATTCAATCGATCAACGGTAGTGTGAGTAATATTATTGGTTTACCCATCGAGGAAATACTTCAACATGCCAAACGAATGGTCAAAGACGCTGCGGGCTCATCTGGAGCTCGTTAAAGCCCAAGTCAAATTAAGTTGCGAGGCCGCTCACCGTGATGAAGCTGAGATCGAGCTGGTGGCCGTATCAAAAGGGCATGATTTCGCCAAAATAAAAGATGCTTATGACTTAGGACTGAGGCATTTTGGCGAGAGCTATGTCAAGGAATTGTCGCTCAAGCAAGATTTAGCGCAAGCCGCAGGCTTAAAAGATATAAAATGGCATTTTATTGGTGCGATACAAACCAATAAAATAAAACTCATCGCTGCTGCCGATTATGTTCATAGTGTGGGCAGCGTGGAGCACGCGCGAGTACTCAGCAATGCGGCTTCTAAAGTGATTCAGCTATTTTTACAAGTGAATTTAAGTGGCGCATCTGGTCGTCAAGGTTTTAGCGAAAATGAAATTCCTACGGCTTGGGAACAAATAAGTATATTTAATAATCTTCATATTTTGGGGCTCATGACTATTGTGCCATTAGCACCGCTTAAGCCTAATAATTATTGGTTTTCGCGTATGCAAGAGTTGAAGAAAAAACTTCCCGGCGAAGTGAAATTATCCATGGGGATGAGCAGCGATTTTGAAGAAGCCATTATGGCTGGTGCCCACTATATTCGCGTTGGTGAGAGAATATTTGGCCCGCGCTCCATTGCCAAATGACGCCCGGCTTTGATAGTGACCCGCTAATTGTCGTCATTGCGAGCGCAGCGCGGCAAAGTGGCACAACGTTAAGGTTGCCACGCGCGCTCACAATGACGATTAAATTTATGGCCGGGCTTTTCGAGCCAAGAGGGGATGCGTTAGCCTAGGTGAGTTGGTTTTATTGACCCTAGGCTCGCATGAAACGTATGATTTTTTTTCTTCACGCTTTAAAGCTCAATCATTCGAAAAAAAAACGGCACTTAAAGTCGTTGTTTAAAGCTGGTCCCACCATGATTGTGGCCCATCGGGGGCTGACGAGTGCGCATCTGGAAAATACTCTAGAGGCTCTCAAGGAAGCTTTTTCTAAAGGTGCTGACGGTGTCGAGTTTGATGTTCAGCTCGGCCTCGATTTGGTCCCATTAGTCTTTCATGATCGAAACTTGCTACGTCTGACCGGGGTGGACAATAATATCGATCATCTTTCGTCAAGCGAGCTTCTTAAACTGCGACAAATGAGCGACCTTTATTCATCGAGTTATCGAATAGCAACTCTCGAAGAGGTGCTTTCGGCGATGCCGTCCAATAAACTTATCAATATTGAACTCAAAGAAACCACCCGTATGAAAGGACTAAAAGGGATGAAGCGGGTTCTAGAAATCATTGCTCCCCATAAAAACCGTTTAAAAATTGTGATTTCGAGTTTTGAGCCTGTGATTTTAGAAATGGTGGCGAAGCTTGACCCTGATTATGCTTTAGGGCTTCTCCTCGATAAATACCTCACTCTTTTTTCGTGGGCCCGCGCCAGAGCAGTGCTA
Source organism: uncultured Myxococcales bacterium (assembly GCA_964368985.1). Classification (GTDB taxonomy): domain Bacteria; phylum Myxococcota; class UBA727; order UBA727; family JABDBI01. The sequence continues at coordinate 6,312 of CAYJDW010000096.1, forward strand.
GACAAAGTGGATTATTTGCATCCGCACATTGATTTATTAAATCCCGCGCTTTCGGCCAAGGTGAAAAAAATGGGTTTGAATTTAATTTTATGGGGCCATAAAAAACTTGGTGAGGAAACGGATTTTATTAATGACCATCACACGGCGCTCATCTCCGATCTTTGTCCTGATTTACTAAAAAAAGAATCTGCTCGTTCCCAATAAGCAAAGCTCGAGCATCGGAGATCTTTGATTTATGCAGCGACGCTTCCGCAAAGAGCGAAGATCGTCGCTAAGAAGTACCAACGATTTGAGAGTGTGCCATTAATGCACAATGTCGAGCTTCTTAAATTTCCCAAGACTCTCAACACTCGCTCCCGCCGACCACTGATCAATCACCTTATTTTCCCACGAGATAGCCTTAAAATTGCGAGTCTTTTCCTGCAGCTCCATTAGAATAAAATGCCGCTCCGATTGAGCTTTTTCGAAGAAGGCTTTGTTCACTGGGTTAAGCGCGCGAGGCTCAACTCCCCAGGCACCATCTCCGACATACACGATACCTCCGTCGGCACGGCGGCCAGCTTTTATCGGATAGGTTCTTTTATAACTATGTTCATGATGCTCAAAAGCATTATCCAGGCCATATTTTTCGAACAAAGGTGACCAATGTTGACGGATTTTATTCGCTTCGGGCCCGATCAGAGAACGAACCGACGGATATGCAGGATGGTGATAAAGAGCAAATAAATGGTCCCGATTGGCTTCTTGCTGCAGATTGGTATTGAGCCAGCTTTTTTGGGATCCGTTGATCGGGCTCACATTGTCGCTATCGAGAATTAACATCGACATCGTGCTGCCAAAATTAAGCTTGTAATAAGCGACATTATTTAAGGCTGGGAAAAAATCAAAATAAAGCAATTTGCTTGGGTCTTTGGGGTTTCCATCTTCAATCTCATGGTTGCCAACCGCAGTGACCATGGGAATCAGGCGATTATTAGTTCCTCGCATGGTTTTCCACCAAATATTAAACCAGCGTATCCAATATTTAAAGGCATCAGGATTATTTCCAGCATAGGATAAGTCGCCTCCCAAGAACACACAAAAAGGATCATATGAGGCGGCTAGTTTATTCATTTCTGTATATAATGCATCACGATCATCGCCCAAACTGTCGCTGTATATATCCCCGCCGATAATAAATTTGGTTGGAGTATCGAGGTTATCTGCCATGGTGAGAAAATTGTATTCATTGCTTCGATGAGTTTCGAGGCGAAAGGTATATGAAGTTCCCGACTTTAAACCATTTATATTCACTCTATGAACTTGATAATCGTTATTAACATTTAAGCGCTTATGTGTGCCTCTTACCTTACGAAACTCACATGTGGGACAACTGCTTTCCCTATACTCAATGTCATCGTCATCATCATTATGCTCGGTAATCCAGTTGATCATCATAGTGCTACGAGGATCATCCCGCCATGTAAGATAGATGGCGTCCGGCTCGCCCGCCAACAGATTGGTTGACAAAAGTCCAAAAAATAATAGTCCTCTCATGTATACTCCTAAAACGCAATTTAGCGTTTAAATAGTATATAATTTTAATACGGAAATACTCCAGCTGTATTGGGTATTAATAATTTTATTTGGCCCTTCTTGTAGTTCGAGCCTCTCACGCGCCAAAGGCGGCCTTAGGTTGATATTTCCTGAAATAGGTTGGGGATTTTAATCATGAGGCATTTTCTAATAGCTCTTATTCTTGGTATTTTTGCACTGCAATCCTCTGCAAATACCATGCATCGCAACGATCTTATGACAAAAAAGATTCTCATCCTGATCCATTCTCGAACCGGTAATACACTTCTTGCTGCGAAGAAGGTTAAAGAGGGCATGGAAAGAAATGGAAACATAAGCGCTGAAATAAAGCGTGTGCCACCTTTTTTGTTGTTAGCGCCCAGTTCAACAGAGGTGAATGAGCTTCCTATTGCCACAGTGGAAGAGCTGGAAAGTTATGATGGGATTATTTTCGGCTCTCCCATCTATTTTTACGGTCCCGCCGCCGAGATGCTGGCATTTCTGCAAAGCGGGATAGAGCTTTGGAAAAAGCAGTCTTTAAAAAATAAACCGGCTGGCACCTTTTTAACCTCTAATGGCAACGGAACAAGTTTCGCCAAAGATACCCTGAAGGCTACTCTCAATGCTCTGTTTTTAGATACTAATATTCTGGAAAATGCCTGCAATATGAGCTCCGGTGACATCAATAATAACTTGACTGAATACGGCGCATGTCTTCATAAAACACTCTTGGGCCTTCAGCCTGGCCATGGCATAGAATTACCTCCCCCACCCGAACCGGTGGGCCTTTATAAACCCTACGCGATCGCGGGAAATTTGGTTTTCATTAATCAAATTGCTCTCAAAGATGGCAAGATCGAATATCCCGGAGCCATTGGCGTTGCTATCACGGAAGAAGAAGCCAAGATCTCAACCAGGGACTGCATGTTGAACGTTTTGGCCGTTTTAGGGAGTGCGGTGGGCGGGGATTTTTCTCGCGTAAAACAGATCGTCCATATCGCCGGTCATTTTAATGCCCGAGATGGCTATGTGAACCATTCAGCCATTCTCAATGAAGCCTCCAAGGTGGCAGTCGAATTCTTGGGGCCGAGCCGAGGAATATCCGCGCGCTCTGCCTTTGGTGCTTCATCGCTTCCCATGAATTCGCCGGTTGAGATACAGGCGATTGTTGAAATTGAATAAAGATAACCATTGAGGAGAGGCGGGCCCACTCCTCAAGATTCAACTATTGGCGAGGCGGACAAAGCCTTAAAATATGCGAGGGAGCATTACGATGCGTTAGGG
>CAYJDW010000097.1:0-8827 GCA_964368985.1 uncultured Myxococcales bacterium
AGGCCTTGGGTAGATGGGTAAAATGAAAAAAAGCGGTTTATGTTACTTATCCTCTGAACAAATTAAGTTATATTTACAAAAGACACTAGATATACCTGCAGTAAAATAAATAGAGTTAGTTTTTATTCTATAAAAAAATAACTAAATGGCCCTCAAAGATCTAAAAAATATCTTTGGGGGCATTATGAAAAAATCATGGATAATGTTTAAATTATTGGGTTCCGAGCGGTCACCTGCTGAACTTAGGGGGCTTTACGAGTTTTTTATAGACAAACCATGCCCCGGACGAGCATCCCATATACACAAAAGCTAAGGGAACTTGATTGTTGTCGGGTAAATATGCGACCACGGCTCCCATGGCTGAAGCTCCAGCTACCTGGAGAGCGCCGTATAGGGCGCCGGCATAACCAGCAATATGACCAAAATTCTGAAATGCGCCGGCAAAGGTATTCGCAAAAATAAAAGTGGAGCCCATATAAAAAATCATTACCGAGGCGACGATGAAAAATGCGTTTATCCCCATGAACCAATAGGAAAGGAACATGAGAAGGCCAGAGCTAAACATTAAAGACCAGCCAAAACGAAGCATGGCATGAAGTCCAAAGCGCTCAACTAATCGGGCATTAAGCGTGCTGCCAACGGTCATCGCACCACACAAAATAGCGAATGAGATCCATCCAAATATCACGGGCGAATAGCCAAGATTTTTGATAAGCAAAACAGGGCCAACGGCAAACCACGAGAAAAAAGCCCCGTAGCTTAGCAACACGCAAAGGGAATAGCCCATGAATGTTGAGCTACGCATCAGTTGTCCATAAGTGGCAAAAATAAACGAGAATTTTAGTCGAGATTTTTGATGATGTCGGCTGGTTTCTTTGAATAAAATACCCACTAATAATAAACAGCTTATTGTATAAATAGCTAAAAATATAAAAGACGCATTCCACCCAAAATATTCCTGCAAATAGCCGCCAAGAGCGGGGGCCGCTGGTACAACAAGAACCATGAAGACGCTTAAATAAGAACCATATTTGGCCAATTGTTCGCCCGAAAATACATCCCGAAATATCGAACGCCACAACGCAGCGCATGCGCCTGCACCGAGGCCTTGTATAAGTCGACCAAAGATGAGGATTTCAATAGTAGGAGCAAAATAACAAAGACCCGTGGCGAAAAGAAAAATAAGAAGGCCTGCCATAATGGCAAGCTTACGACCAAAGCCTTCCGAAAGCGGCCCATAGACCAGTTGAGAAAGGGAAAGACCAAGCATGTAAATACTCATACTCCACTGCACCAGAGCAATAGAAGCTCCTAAATTGGCAGAAATCGCCGGCAAAGAGGGAGCATAGATATCTGAGCTAATACCTGCTAAGCAGGCTACCAAAAGAACAATAATTAAAAGTGTAAAATTTTTATTGAGAGCATTTGTATTCATATAACCTACGAAGCCTTAAAATGATTTGAGCTGGGCTTTACTCGCGAAGCTGAGCCCATCACGATGTTCATGCTTGAGCAAGCGATGGCTTATAACTTTGGCAAAGCTTTAAGGGCCCAGATATGGAGTGCAAAATCAACTAACCAACCACCTTTAATTTGGGCAATATCTCCCTGATTTTTTCGTTAATCCAAAATTTTATGACCGCCTGCCTAGAAATGCCAAGATGATTAGCCTCATTATCAAGTGATTCGATCATCCATTCAGGGAAATCAACAAGAATTCTCCTTGATGCACTCCCTGTATCAAAGTATTGCAAGATATCTTCTTTGTTATCGTCAAATTTTTTATCAAGCATCTTGGCGCTAATGCGTCCTTTATTTTTTGGCATAAAAAAACTCCTTTTCATTTTTTCGTGATCGTCGCACCGAAATAATTCGTATTTTACTGCCTCGTTTAGTGAAAATGGCCGTCCAACAACCGCTGGGTATTTCGGCAATCAAGAGCTACGCATTTCTTCGCTGAATCTTGTTTCCAATATAACGCCTCAACTGACCATAACTGTTGAGCATCAACAAAGTTAATGCCATTTTTTTGCTCGTTAATTTCACTTTTTTTGGAATCAAATTCAAAAATGATATATATATGATATCATTTAAGTAAATACTATCAAGTTTTTGTTGAATTAAAAAACAAAAATACCCATAACATATTAATTCAATGACGAAATATGGTTTAGAATCCGAATTCCAAGCAAATACCGTCATGTTTTATTTGTTAGAGATTATGTATTAAAACCTCTATTTGGTGCGCGCCAGAGAATAAAAATAATTAAATTATTGGCTACTGCTCAGGAGCATGATGAACAATCTGTTAGGATTTATCCGTAAAATTTTTGCTTCGGCACGGTCATTTAACAGCGTCACACGAGCAGCGCTACCTGAGTTTGGCGAGCTATTAAAGGCTTGCGGCTTTTATTAATCAACCTATGAATCGCTTTTAGAGGACATTCTTATGCATCTGTTAATCTTGAGATTTTTGTCAAGACACAATCCAAAATCTACATATGCTCTGCTGCCTCTCTTATCCAATATTTTATCAGCCGCAGTGCAGGCGGGAACCTCAAAGTTTCGGTGAGCGTTATAGCAATATTGGATGCACTGGCGTTCTGACATTTTTTCATTGGAAAAAATTTCTTTCGGGTCAGAAAAAGATATAACTTCACAGCCTATATATTCACCCCTCCTATTGAATAGCCCATTTGATGAGCATTCTTCCTCCGGGCGGGGGAGCCGATAATCGGAAGCGTGTAAAAGTTGTGAAGAACCAAAAAGAAAGGTCACCCATAGGGACGTTTTTATAAAGATGTCGAGCATTATTTTTCCTCGGGTTTGAATAATGTCGACGTTGTTGTTTTTTTATTGTTCTTTGTCTAACGGGTTTGCACAAATTTGTGATTAAGAGCTCCCCACCGACAATGTAAGAACCTGAGTTGGTTCAGTACCTTCGTTTTAAAATGTCGCTTTTGCAGGATAAATAGAAGGCCGGCTCAAGCCACATTTTTATTTAAATCGATTGCAAATTAGGAAGCGGAAGCTAGGCTTTTAGCATGCTATTTAACATTTTTGGGTGATGAATGTTTGGTTATTCTTTTAAGGGTATAGCTATCTTTTTGATTTTCATTCTTGGGGCTTGTCGGGAGAGTTCTTCTCCTAGTTCTGAATCCCTGACAACTACCGGCACTGCCGGGCTCGTTGATGAAATCAAAGAGCGTATTGAGAATTTTGATGAGCCAATTTCCTATTGTCAATTCATGGATTTCGTGAAGCAAAAGCAAATAACCGAGCGGCAATCTGAGGATTTAATCGATTTTGCCTATGGACATGATAATCCTATACTTTTTAGGCCGGCTGCCAAATCTATTCCTCCTGAACACTATTCTTTGAACTTTCTCTGGCTTTCTTCTGCTGTGGTTCTAGAAAAATACCCCATCACGGGCGAAGAGGAAGAACAGCTTCAGAAAAATATTCTCCAGCCTTTGAGCGATTGGCAGGCTAAACAACCGGAGGCTAAGATTAACTTTTGGTACGATGGCAACTCAGTAAAGAATGGCTCCATTGAACGCACCAAAGATCGCTTAAAACAAATCGGATTTCACTTAGAAAATCTGCGTTTCAGGAACTTGCAGGATATTTTGGCGCTAAAATCTAATCCAGATTTGTTTGATGGGCGCCTTCCTCTATTTTTTAGAATCGATTTAGCTAAAGCGGCGGTCATGGACCATGTTCTGCGCATTGATAAACTTCCTTATGTTGCCACCATTGATAGCGACGTCGCAGCTATCACACGGGGGCAATTTTTTGATCAAAGGACCCTCGAAGCATTAAATAGCCATGGCTATATTTTTGGTGTGGCATTTGCTCAGGAAGAGAACAGCTTTATAATTTTATCTAATAATGCCGAGAAAGATATCGTGAAAATGCATCAAGAACATGTTCTTAATAATGCTATTATTATTGCGCAAAAAAAATTACTTGAGGGCCAGCCTGTAGCGGCTGAAACCGTATTCCATCGCTATGTGCATTTCAGAGCAGCAATTAACAAGATTCACGGCCCCCGGAACAGTAAACTTGGTAAGGGCAAAAATATGATTTTTCCACCAAGTCAATTTGGTGGCGGTGGCTATAGCAAACATCAAATATCCGCGCTCAAGAAAGCCTTGGTAAATCATAAAGGTTGTTCCGCGGAAAATGGAATTTAAGTCTCTGCAAAACAAAATGGCTCCTTTAAAAGAGCTATTTGGCCTGCATTGACCTTCCTCTTTAGTGGTTCATCGCCTGGTTTGCAGGGTCAATAATGTTTTTCAATGAAATAAGGTATGGATTTATAGAATTTTTCCAAGTTCGTTTAGCAATGAGTTGTTTGACCTGTTCACTCGTTAGATTAAAACCTTGCTTATTCTTCAAAAGATCAAAAACGGCTTGGTATTGGGTTGAAAAATATATATCTATATAATTTTTTTGAGCTTTGTATGCTAGCTCAAATAATCGACCTAATCTCCAAATGGCTTGTTGTTTTTTAACTGAATTAATAAACTCGGTAAACCCAAGTTTAGGTAATGCAATCAGGACCGCGTTATTGACGAATTTTTTTAGATTAGTTTCAGCAGCCCTCAGGTTGGCCTCTATGGCGGCATTAACTACCGGCTTGGTGGTTTTACAAATTTCAATGACAGCCGGCCAGGTGCTATGAGCTGCATTCAGAAAGAAGGAGCTGCGCACCTCATTATTGTAAGATAGCAAATCTTCTGATTTGTTAACAAGCCAAGTTAAGCAACTACTGGTTAAGCAACTGGCAGAATAGGCCCCCAGGCCCGTGGCAATTCCAATGGTAGTCATGAGCTGAGCATAATAGAAAATATTACCGCACGCCGCTAGATGCTCATGGTCATCGATGTAAAATGAAGTCAGTCCTGTCATTAAAAAACCAAGGGCGGCCCCGGTTGCGCAGAGATCCCTAATCTTATTGGAAAGTCCATCGCTATTATCGGGTAGTTGGGCTTTCATATTAATTTCATAGTGAGCCAGAAAAAGACTTAGTAACACTTTGGGATCTTCCCTATCTATAGTGAGCTCCTGTGTCTTGGCGATTATGGCAGCTTCTAAATTATTTATTAATGCGATTTCGTGATCTTCGTAATTTTGAATCAATTCTTGTAAATATTCTTTTGATAAACCATCTATATTGAGAAGAGTTTTAGCTGTTTTATAGGATGTTAAATTTTTATTTAAAAAGAGATTTTTATTATTATTTTCTAAATATTCAAAGAGCTTGGATGCCCAGTTTTGTTTGAGTTCATTAATAAGCATGAGAGTATCCTTGGAGATCGAGTTGATAATGAGCTGGGCCATTTCGTTATCGGGCTCGGTATTTTTGAGGCACTCAAAAATCTGTGGATTTAGATAGGGATCTTGATATCTAAGAGCAAAAGCTAAGGCATCAAGGCAGTCCTCATTTGTAATGTCTATTGAGAATGTGCTTAAATGACTTTTTAAATCATCATCTAGAGACATAGAAGCAAAATCAAACAATTCAGTATAAATCTGCAATGATATGGATTTTTCATGATGTTCTTTTTTATGTATCAAGCCTAACATCACTTGTATGGTTTCACTTGTGTACGGCAACTCAACGAAACCTTGTTGTGTTTCTTTCATGCCAGACCTAAGCATAGCATTCCAGTATTCACTTGTTCTTGCTAACAACACCTTGCTACATGAATGAGTTATTTTATCTTCTTTGGATAATACACTGAAATTATTTTCAAAGTTGACCGCTGATATATTGCTAGCATAACAAATTAAGAAAAATTTTATTATTTTAAAACACATTTATTTGCCTTATATTATATTTAATTAGTCGTTTGTGTCTACATAGGTAATCGACCGACGAGTACCGACCTAAAGATATTCGATTTTCCGCTCAAACTCTTCAATGCTCTCAAAAATCCTCAGCTTGTTTCTAAACCTGGTATGACTAAGCTCAAAGGATCTACTACCGCCTAGCCAAATGGAGCAAGATTTTGGAATATGCTGAGTAAGTTCTTTAATATAGCTTTCAATTGGACTTTTGATAAACTTGAGAGGAATTTGAGTTACCGATATGAGAATGGCTAAGGAACAAGCTTCATACCTTTTATAGCTAATGAAATACTTTCTACCGGCAGATTGGGACCAAGATAAATAGTGTGAAATCCCTTTTGTCGACAAACTATGCCAGAAATCAAAAGACCAAGTTCGTGATATTCACCTTCAGGAATAAAAAAATGAAAAAAAGCGGTTTATGTTACTTATCCTCTTTAACTATTGGATTTGCGTTTTAGGGATTTTGCGACCAGACCGACAAAATTTTTCCCAAAAAAATGTTTTTCGTAAAAGAGCACTTCTAATATCCTCCTCGGATTATTAGGAGTGCTGTTTGCAGCGATTTATTTAAAGTAATTTATGCGAAAACGGTCCAGATAATTTCTGGCTTCAGCTATATCTCTTTTATCGGTACCTAATCGTTGAATAAGTGACTCATTTTGCTGAAGGAAGTTAAGGGCATCAAGTGATTCATTAAGGTTGAACGGGCTCTCTTCACACCCAAATCTTTCCCGATATCCTTTTGCTTCAGCAGCAGCTGCGGATTCAGCTGAACCCATTGTAATGTCAATACGCTTTGCCTGAGGATCCAGTGCAATCAATGTGTCCAATATCTTCAGAAGCTTTTCAGCGCCAGCAGGCAAGGCAATTGCCACATTGGCATTCAAAATTAATACGGCGCAGGATGTGAGTGCAAGTTTACTAAATGATGAAGTCATTTCTTATACCTCGGACGCGAGTAGACTGCGGCAAAAAAAATTTTTAACAGCGTAATCTCTCGCTAAAATAAAATTCAGGATGATTCTACACAGATTTATGCCGAGAAAATATAAAACATTATCGGCAGGAGTAAAGGAAGCATAAACAGCTTTTTTTGCAGGTAAACTTTTATTTAATTGTGTTTAATTTTGTATCGGTGGTTTATGGGATTGCATTTTCGTCTCAAATTCTGCTCTGGCCTTTTAAGCACAATATGGGTAAAACCCGTGAAAATAGTTTTGGAGTAGCCGTAGAAAACATCTCAAGCCCTCTGAGAAAAGTAGAGCCAAATTTTACGAAACAAAAGTCAGTCCTCGCCGAAAATGACACGAGTCATTTTTGAAAGAGGCCGGCATGATTAATGTTCCTATGTTTCATTTCCTAATCATTGGATTGCTATTCTCCTGGTCGAGCCATAGTTCCAAGTTGCTTTTTTCTTGCCTGGAGCTCAGGAATTATACCTGCCTCAAAAATGAGCTAGACCTGGACCAAAAATGGAGCACCCGCCTGAATGAGCATCAGCAAACACCATTGCTCTATGCCATCGAAGCTCGAGATCCGGGTTTGCTTAGGTTCTTAGTGCGAAGGGGGGCCCAAGTAGAAAGAGAACATTTAAGCCTCGCTTTGAAGCATTTTTTTAATCAAGATTCAGCTATTAGGGAACGACCTGCAGAAGAATTCGCGGGTGATTTGACTAAAGTAGAACGCATGCTTTTGGCTGCAGCGAGAGATAACAAGGACGACTTACAAATTAAATTGAGCAAAATTATTGGACTCTTTGCGGGTAAAGAAGAGATAGCTCACTCAATAAAGAATCTATTCGTAAATAACCTCATAGATGAAAGGAAAACTAATATATATTTACGTGAGTTTGATAATTTATTCCTGCAGGATAAAGTTCTTAACCTAGACGAATTATTTGAAGTTATAGATATTCTTAGTCCGCTAGGAGTGGAAAAATTTATTCTGCTCTTAATCTGTGAGGCATATAAATTATCAAATTCAAAGCATAGTTTTGCTGACACTATAAGTGTGGAAGATTCAATCGGAGCTGGCGCCATCGAGAAGAATTTGGCCTATGCCATTATAGAAAAATCGCGACGATTGTTTTTAAGTTTACCACCTGAACAATTGCTGAACGAAATAAAAAATCCTGATAAGAGCGTCGTTTTAAAAAATGCCATTGAGGAAAGTACTAAGCTCACTAAATTTATTGAGATGACCATTAAATATCCAGAGCAAGGATTGAGTGTTGATCGAAATTACCGAACTTGGTTGCGCGTCCATGGAATGATAGTTGATCAAGGTGATTTTATGAGCGCATTTGCCGTCGGCACTGCGCTTAATCAAAGTAGTATACAGCGTTTGGTAGATGAAAAAATTTATGAAGAAATACAACTGCTTAATCCCGAATCAAGCTTTAAGAATTATCGTATTCAGTTGAGCCTATTTGACAGGAAATTCAGTATACCATCACTAATGATTATTATGAAAGATGTAATACATGTAAATGAACTTGATCCGTTGACTGATGCTGAACCATTTGAAATTCTTAATAACAATGCTTTGAAATATTATACAAAGCTCCGTAAAAGCCTTTCTATACCCTATAGATTAGCTAAAAAGCGCTCTTACCAAGCAGCGCCAAACTTTCAAGAGCTTATAAATAATTTGGATTTCAAGGAAGGTGATTTCGCAACTAAGGAATGGAAGCACGCTTATCGAATGCTGTGGCCGGCTAAGAAGAATCGGAGTTTTAGTATGAGGTTTGACGCAAGATCTTTTGTCCATGGGCGACAGGACCCTCAGGCTCTGCCCCCCAAAAAAGCTGGCACGCCGCGGAAGAAAATGAAAAGTTATTTTTATGATTAAATAGCCACTGAAGTCCCAGAATTGACGGAAGTGGTGGTGAGATTAGGCAGTGCGAGCATGCCGTGCTCGCCGAGCCTTGGTAATACTTTGCCCAAAATCCTGATTTTGGAGCCAATTG
>CAYJDW010000098.1:0-8777 GCA_964368985.1 uncultured Myxococcales bacterium
TTTAATTTCTTTGACGCATTATATTTCTCCACCCTCTCCCCGAGCCCTCTCCCGCAAGCGGGCGAGGGAGGGTATCGCTAAATTTAGTTAGGGCGATTAGGCTTTAAGTATGCTTAATATAAACCGCAAAATAATGACTCGGCGTAGTGATTTTCATATCAGGTTGAACTTTAAGTGATGGGGCCCAGCTGGGCCTTTTCACAACGACGCGGGATTTCGCGCATTTTAGAGCGGCTTCTAATAATATCTCTTCATCTTCATCAACGCCGAGCAATAATTGCAGCATTCTTATATCTTTTTTCACTGCAGCTGATTTAGGGCGTGGCGGAAACATGGGATCAAGGTAAATCACATCCGGTGCGTCGTGAGATGAACATGCTTGTAAAAAGGAAATAGCATCCATTTTAATCAGTTTCATGGAAAAAGCTAAGTGGCCTTGAGCTCGCGCTAAGCCATCTTGCAATAATGCCGCAATGATAGGCGAGCGTTCTAGCAGAGTGACTTGTGCCCCGAGGCTTCCTAAAATAAAAGCATCTCGCCCAAGCCCTGCGGTAGCATCGATAACCCTCAGGGTTTTATCATGTTTAAGTCCCACTGCCTTAGCAATGGCCTCATTATTACGGGTGCTGCGTAGTCGTCGATAATTCAGTGAGTCATCCAAGAAATCAACTAATAGCGGCGATGGAGGAGCTTTTCCTAATTGACGGAGTTCTAAACACGCAGGGGTTTTCACTAAGAGAAAATCAAAAGATTGATTTGCGGCTCCCAGTGCTCCTAAATCAACCAGAGGTAAATTTAAGCGTTGAGCCAAATTAAGACCCTCTTCTAAAGGGAGGTCATCGATGGCCACGGCAATTTTTAGAGGTGATAGCTTTGCCATAATGAGTCTAAATAAAGGTTCTTGGGAGAAATTTTCTAGTTTTTTCTAATGAATCAAAAAGGTCCTTGGAGCTCTAACTATAACAATAATCGATTAAATCTAGAGCCCATGCGATGAGGACCTCTTTTGTGCACATGCAAAGCTCATCCCAGTTGGTTATATATATAAAGAGAAGTCGTTTAGGCTTTTATAAGGAGACTTATTATGCCTAACAAACAACCACATAGAGAACCGGAAAACGTCGGTCGCAAGAGCCCGCAAACCGAGCGGCATAGTCATGATGAAGAGGGAAAGAATAAAGTTAAAAACCCTCAAAAAAATCAAGACCAAGATAACGACCGGGACGAAAAAAGTAGACAGGGCTTCGGTAGCCCTTCTAGAAGGTAATCAAATGATAAAGGTTTAAGATTTATTTTAAACCTTTATTTAATCTTAATTGAGATGTTTTAATGGTCAGAATAGAAAAAATTTAATTGCGAATAAATAAATGTAATAAAGAGAGACGGAGAAAAATATGAGAATAAGTAATAATCAAAATCCTGGAAGAGTTGAAAATGATCCAGATCAAAATCCTCGTAATCCCAGTCACGCGCCTCACCGTCCAACAGATCCTGACGATGATGATGATGAATCCGACGATGATGATGATGAGGAAGAAAATCATCCCACTCGAAGGCATCCTGAAGAGCCATCAGAGCGTGATAGATAAATAAATTAGTATACGGATTGCTATTGCTGTGGATTTGATCAATTACCCATACATTTGTGTGGGTAATTTTTAATGCAATCTTTAATGAATAATTCTAAAAGTATTTTGCCAACTAAATTTGTGCGTGTTTGTCCTCGACATCCACTCTATAGAGAGCGATTAAAACATGAACTTGAGTTGATCGATTACTTTGGTTTCGAGCAAGTATTTTTACAGGTTTTAGATATTTTGCGCTTGGCTGACGGCGTGCCCCATTTGGTTCGCGGCTCGGCGGGTTCCTCTTTAGTTTGTTATTTGCTCGGTATCACCAACATCGATCCGGTGAAAGAAAATATTTCCGTCACGCGTTTTATGAACCGCTTTCGCACCGACATTCCTGATATCGACATCGATTTTCCCTATAATCGTCGTGATGAAATTATCGAAAAATTAAGAGGCCTTTATGGGGAGCGGGTAGCGCGTATTTCTAATCATGTGATGTATCGAGAATCCTCGGCTTTGCGAGAGGCGGTGAGAATCCATGGCCATCGGCGCTTTTTGCCGAAAAATTTTGATGTGTATCAACTTTTCCCAGGACAGGCAGAAAAAGTTATTAAAACCGCGGATAGCCTGGTTGGCAAGTTTCGTGGCTATAGCACTCACTGCGGTGGAGTGGTGATTTTTGATCAGCCAGTGCAAAAAGAACTTTTACTGAAACCTGGCCAAATCAAAATGGACAAGCGTCAGGTGGAAGATCAAGGCTTGATCAAAATCGATTTATTGTGCAACCGCGGCTTCGCGCAGCTATGGGAAATCTCTCAACAACCGCTCGAAACTTATCCTGAATTTGATGAAAAAACCGCCGATTTATTTTGCCGCGGCGATGTTTTGGGTATCACTTTTTCAGAATCACCCACCATGATGCGGCTGGTAAAAGCCATTAAGCCGCGCAGCCGTCGAGATATTGCCATTTGTTTAGCCCTGGTGAGACCAGCGGCTGCTTCACGAGGGAAAAAATTATCGTTTCTAAAAAAATGGCAAAAATATCGCAAGAAAACTCAAATCGTTTATGACGATGATGCTACCGATTTGATTAAATATCTATTAAAAATCTCCCCAGACGAAGCGGATTTTTATAGAAGAGCTTTCGCCAAGGGTGATGAAGTCACTATCGCGAGATTCAAAAAACTCATTGAGCATTTACCGAGTGCCGATGAGCATCTGGAAAATTTGTCCATGATGCGTGAATATTCATTTTGCAAATCTCATGCGATTTCATATAGCTATTTGGTGTGGGCCTTGGCTTATTGGAAAGTGCGCGATCCAAAGAAGTTTTGGCATGCAGCCCTTATTCATTGTCATTCCATGTATGCCAAATGGGTGCATGTGAGCGAAGCTAAAAGAGCAGGTTTAAAGTTTCATACCGCAGGACCTAATTGGGTGCGCTATGGTGATGCCCTTTATGATCCAAAACAAACACCATTTTTATTTAATAATGGCTTCGAAGAATATAAAAAATATGGCTATTGGATGAGTGACCGCTTTGTTCCAGGCTGCACCGCTGTGCGCCTTGGCAGAAATATTCGCCTACGTGGCTTGGTTGCCACCTATCGTCGCTATCATTCAAAAGAGACCAGACTCACTTTTGTGACGGTAGGCACACAAGCGGGCGAATACTGGGACCTGGTTTTTGATGGCAGCTTTAGTGTGCGAGATTTTGATATCGTCGATGTGGAAGGTGAAGTGAGAGAGTTTTTTAATAGTCAGTATGTAAAAGTTACTCAACTTATTAAAATGACGTCGTTAAAGCGGGATATGCGATCTATGGCAGATTTTAAAACAGGGGTTTCATTGCGAGCCTAAAACCAATCTCACAAGGATTGCCGCGCTAGGCTCGCAAAGAAGAAATCTTAAGCTATTCTTCCAACTCTGCAATCTTCGTCATCGTCGCCACTTCATATTCTTCGAAGTCTCCACCGAGCGAAAGATCGGTCGATGTCGAAGACAAGATCATATTCGATTCGACGTCAAATCTTTGACCTTCAAGTTCATACCAAACCAGGTGCTTCTGAGTGCCTAGTTCCTCAATCGAGGCGCCCCAGAGTGCTTGACCGCATAATGATCCTTGAATCATAAACAGAGCCTTTCCGCTCGGTGTAGTGAAGGGAGAGGGTACAAAAACCAGTTCATTGGCACCAAGGCAATCTTTATTGTCGCTCTTGGTTATGACGAATTTCCATGTGCCCGCAAGATCAAAATTAAGATCATGCGCCGTCAAGCTTTGCGTGCCCATAACCAGACAAAACAACAGGAGGAATTTTTTCTGCATAGCTAACCTCTAGAAATGACAAAGTGTCAATCTTTGCGGGTTAGTGAGGCGCGCATGCAAATGCGTTAAATTTATCCCCTAGCGCATATTATCCTCTTCATTCAGAGACTGTCGATAAATGCTTAACTTCCCTATTTATCATCGTCGTGCTTGACACGAGGATCCACGCAGCACCTCATAGACTGGATACTCGGGTCAGGCCCGAGTATGACAAATCAGCGTTTATCGACACTCTTCATGGAGAGGATAATATGCGCGTCATCCTTCGCGCTAAAGAACCAGGTGAGCAAAGCCTGGGCTTGCACCTTAAGCCTTATATTGAAACACCGAAAATTGAGCGCCTTCAGCGTCTTGGCAGGCGGCAAAACGTCCCATGCCATGAACATCGTGGGGACCAAAATGGACTCGGCCGCCATTTTTGGAGACATAGGCCATGGCCTTCTCAAGATCGGTCACGGTGAAATAGAGAGTCCAGCTTGGGGGCATCTTCATTTTCGCAGGAATAGCCATCAGGCCACCAATATGAGTGCCATCGGCATGATTCAACGAATAATAAGTCTGGCCACCAAACTCGGACGCTTGATAGACCCAGTCAAAAAGTTTGGTATAAAAGTCGAGAGCCACTTTAGGCTCAGAAACCATCAGTTCATTCCAGCAACAGGTGCCTGCCACATTTTTTTGCACTGCTGCACCAGCGTGGTTTTTTTTCTCCCAAAGATGAATAACGGCGCCAGATGGGTCTTTAATAACCGCCATGCGACCAGCATCCATAACATCAAAGGTCGGTTTTAATACGATGGCTGAAAGCTCTTCGGCCTTTTTAAGGCTAGCCTCGCAATTTGCCACCCGAACATAAGAGCCCCAATGAGGAGGAACACCGTCGAAAGCTTCATGGGTCATGGCAAACATAGCACCCACCGGCATATTGTTCGCAAAGATAGAAATATAACTCCCCATGCCCTCAGGCATTTCTTCTTCCTGATAAGTCCAGCCCAAAAGGCCAGCATAAAATTTCCTTGCTACGTCGCTATTTTTGGCGGCAAGTTCAGACCAGCAAAATGAATGTATTGGCGGTTCTATAGTTTTTCTCATGTGGCTTTCCCCCCTCAAAAAGATATGAAACAAGATAGCAGATTGAGGCCAAAACTCAAACAGATGGGGCTGAACGCCCTTATCTCAAAGCTTCAAATAGCTCTTTTTCCTCTTCGCTTTCAAGACATCCTCCGCCATTCGTCCGATTGACTGTGCCCAGACTTTTAAGCCTAGCTATAAGCACAACAAAATTGGAGCTTTATATGCTTGGGATAATGGATTGTGCAGTGCTTGATGGTTTTGGCGCAAAGAAAATACGAGTGGAGGTGGATATTGCTCGCGGCCTCCCCAATTTTACCTTAGTGGGCCTTGCGGAAAACTCGGTCAAAGAATCCCGCGTAAGAGTGCAGGCGGCAATTTCTAATGCCGGTTTTGATTTTCCCAAAGCCAGAATTTCAGTGAATCTCGCTCCGGCCGATGTGCAAAAGAGCGGCACTGCCTTTGATTTAAGCATTGCATTGGCAATCTTACTTGCTTCTGGAGTTATCCCTGAACCAAAAATGGCGGGAATTGCAGCGATCGGTGAATTGTCGTTGACCGGAGAAATTCGGCCCGTGCGCGGCATGCTGGCGCTTGCTGAATCAATTCGGGCTCAGGGTTTTACCTATTTATTAGTAGCGAAGGAAAATGCGCAAGAAGCGGCACTTATCACCGGCTTAACGATCAAAATCGTCAGTAGTTTTGGCGAAATGGTGGAAACGATTTTGTCGGGAAAGCTCGACCACCTCCCCTCTGGCGAGCAGGCGGACACCGTTTCCGTGGAAGAGTTGGGCATAGATATGAGTGATGTGGTAGGGCAGGAAGAAGCGCGTCGGGCTGTGTTGATTGCGGCTGCCGGTAATCACAATTTATTATTTATCGGGGGGCCCGGCAGCGGGAAATCTATGATGGCGTGTCGATTGCCCACCATATTGCCGCCTCTTAGCTATCCAGAAGCTCTCACCCTCACTAAAATTCATTCCATCGCGGGTCTCACCTTAGCGGGAAACTTGGTAAAAGCGCGGCCCTTTCGCGCGCCCCATCACTCCATTACCCGAGCAGGGCTGGTGGGAGGGGGAAGTAGTTTTATTCGTCCTGGCGAAATCAGTCTGGCCTCTTTTGGCGTGTTATTTCTCGACGAGCTTTTGGAATTTCCCAGAACTGTTTTAGAAGTTTTGCGTCAGCCTCTGGAAAATGGCGAGATTACTTTGAGTAGAGCAAATCATAGCATCACTTACCCGGCTGAAATTTCTCTCGCCGCTGCATTAAATCCTTGTCCATGTGGGCACTTTGGGCAAAGCAAAACCGATTGCACGTGCTCGCCCTTGGCCATTAGCAAATATCAAAGTCGCTTGAGTGGCCCTTTGATCGATCGCATAGATTTGCACGTCAATGTGCCTCCCATTGATTTGAAGCTGATGGCGACGTGCTCGCCCGGAGAGAACTCGCTTTCTATGCGCAAAAAAGTGATCAATGCGCGCAAGTGCCAAACTCTTCGTCTAGGCGAAGCGAGGACCAATGGAAAAATGACACGGTCAGAGATTAAAAAATATTCACTAATTAACGATCGCGCTTTAAATTTTTTAGTGAATTCAGCAAACCGTTTGCGCGTGAGCGCACGGGGCTTTGATCGCATTTTGCGGGTCTCTCGCACGATCGCCGATTTAAGCGAGGAAAAAAATATTCATGAACACCATATCGCCGAAGCGCTTCACTATCGACCAAGCGCTGGATTTGTAAAAAAATTGAATGAATAGCGAGGTGGATTGTATAATTTATTTTCTTTATTAAGGCTAGTTTTGGGGACTAAATCCTTCAAAAAAAGCCCCGCGAACAAACTTCATCGATTATTTGTTGTATTATTATTTGAATAATCACTACTTAGACAGATTTTTTGGCAGTTTCTTTTAACGAAGGGTAGGGTTTTCTTATGCAAGCAATAAGTTTTGAAGCTAAAGGTCTTGACGGCGTGGTAGTCGGAGACACCGTCCTCTCCCGGGTGGATGGTGAGATTGGAGAGCTAATTTATCGGGGCTATAACATCGACGAATTGGCGGACTCTAACTTCGAGCAGATTTGCCATCTTTTTATGTATGGCGAGGTACCCAGCGAAGAGGCGGAAACAAAATTGCGCCTCAACTTGCAGAAACGCTACCAGGTGCCTGCCGATATCATCGATTTCATTTGTCGCCAAGCCAAGCATGATCACCCAATGGCTACGCTCAGAACAGCAGTGTCGATGATCTCGGGTTATGTGAAAGAACCCTCCCTGAACAATGAACGCGAGCTTGTGGAAACCTCACTTGATTTAATTGCGAAGACGGGAACCATTGCCGCCGCCATTTGTCGCGTGCGTCTGGGTAAGAATCCAGTGGTACCAAATGTTTCCTTCGGTTATTCCAAAAATTTCTTGTACATGTGCACGGGCGCGGTTCCCGAAGATGTCGTCGTAAAAACTATGGATACTGCCATGGTTTTGCATATGGATCACGGTTTTAACGCGAGTACCTTTACTGCTCGAGCAGTGACTTCGTCGCTATCAGACATGATCTCAGCAGTTACTGCCGCCATCGGTTCATTAAAGGGTCCGCTTCACGGTGGCGCGAATACTGAAGTGATGAAAATGTTGATGGAAATTGGTTCAGTGGAGAATATTGAACCTTGGCTCAATCAAGCGCTTCAAGAAAAGAAAAAAATCATGGGTTTTGGTCATAGAGTGTACAAGGTGACCGATCCAAGAGCAAAGCATTTAAAGCGCATGTCCAAGGAGTGGGGCGAGCGAGCGCAAGAGAAAAAATGGTTCATAATGAGTGAAAAAATCGAAAGCCTCATGATGGAGAAAAAAGGCATAAATCCCAATGTAGATTTTTATTCAGCATCTACTTATTACACCATGGGAATAGAGCCTGATATGTATACTCCTATTTTTGCAGTAGCGCGCATGGTAGGCTGGACCGCTCATGTGATTGAACAACTTAAGGACAACCGCCTCATGCGGCCGGAAGCGAATTACACGGGTCCGCTTGGGAAGAAATTATAAAGATTCATCGCCAAGGGATTGTGGTCCTGAGCATTCGTCATGGCCGCCTAACGCTTGCCATGACGAATTGTTAGGATGACGATGCGAGGGATTAGTGCTCAGTAATAAGTTTCAATTTTTCGAGTCCCGCCGACATTTCTTTGCCCAGCATAAACTTGATTAAGAGTGTCATCCAACGCTCGTTGAAGTTATCACCTACTACTCCTTGATCGCTCCACACAACATTCAAATGATCTTCTGTCTTGGTATAATTGATAGCGCCATTTATGGTTGACTGCCGATTGTCCATATCGATAAAAAGGCGATAGCTAATTCCTTTTTCTGGGTCAGCTTCGGTAATTTCAAGCCATCCCTTGCCCATTTTTTCACTGGTCCACAGCCATTTTGCTCCAACACCTGATTCAGGACCTTCATAGGTATAAACCTGGGTTCTATCCATATCTTTGTTCCAAGGCGCCCAGTTTTGCCAATTACGCAGATTGGCAATCTGCTCGTATACTTTTTCAGCAGGGGCTTTGATGGTGGTATTTTTTGAAATGGACCAAGCGGTGGGCAGCAAAAAGCCCCCAATCACATAAACTGCCAATAAAGACAAAGCGACAACGGCAAAATAATTAAGAATTTTCATGATAAAAATCTCCTTTTGTTTCAAATACTATTTTATATCTTTTAAGGCTGCTGCCAATTTTTTAATATAGCACAAGTTTCGGTTTTGTCTTGGGGTTAGGCTTTGCTGAGCAAAACTACCATTTAAATGTGCACAGCAAAT
>CAYJDW010000099.1:0-8762 GCA_964368985.1 uncultured Myxococcales bacterium
GGGGCTCAATTGGCTCCAAAATCAGGATTTTGGGCAAAGTATTACCAAGGCTCGGTGCCTCAATTTTTATGGTTGGAGTGGCATAAGTTTTAACGCTCCCCGAATTAACGAGATTAATTTGGAAAGCAATCCCGTACTGAGTTGTCCACTCATTTTGCGCGTTATCAGGAATCAGTTTTCTCATTTTAAGTCTTTAAGGTTGGTTCGGCGGCATTTGGCTAGGGTGCCAAACAAAGTTATTCAGGCGAAATGTGCGCTGGTCCCAAGGCTGGCGTTTCCTATTTTTCTTCCTGCAGTTCGCTGGCTTTTTAATGGCGGATTGAGCTTTGGGAATATCTAAGAAAGGCGCGACCTGAGCACTTGGGTTGATTTCTTCCATGGCAGGCCCTTCTGGCACCGGGGCAGCTGAATCGAAAGAGTAATATTCTTGACAAATGGGTGGATAGCCCGCAGGTGGTACGCCAATAATAACTGTTTTGCTGAAAAATATATCACTTAACATCTCTCGCGTGATTATCAAAAAATTAGCCCCAAAATCTTTAACCAGAATACTTCTTTTGCTAAACTCATCGACCCATTGAGCTTTATCCTCCTCGCCTATCCAGGGATGTTCTTCAAATAAGGCGGAAGCCACTTCCACAAAAGAATTCCAGTCCAAGGAGTGAGAATAATTCTCGGTTTTTTCCCATAGCAAATTTTCGATATGAGCAGAAAAAGACATAGCTTGATGACAGTGAAAAACAAAAATAATGCAAGATATAATGTGGCTGATATTCATCGTTAAAACTCTTTACTGAAAATAAGTCAAATAAGTTAAATATAATTGCGTGATATTTTTTAAAGTCAAGGGCCTGTTTATGATGCAATTATTGCGGTTGTTGTGAAATGCTTTATGAATCATATATAAGCAAATTAATAATCCTACACCTATTGAAGCAAAGCGCGAAATATATCACAGTTAACTCTCTGTTGTTTTAGTGAAATAGACATATCTATAAAATTTAGATAGATGAGTAATAATATGCAGATTAAATTCTTACTAAGCATTATTTTTACGGTGTTATTTTTTAATTATTCTGGTCATGCCATGAATAAAGACTCTAGGCCAAATACTTCGATAAAAAAGAAAAGAACTAAAAATGCATGTGACAATTGCAAGAAAACAAAACACCGATGCTCTAATGAACAGCCATGCTGGAACTGTGCTCAGGAGGGATTGGAATGTGTGCGTCGTGCACGCCAATTTCGGGCTTGGGACTTCCAAGTTATAGCATCTTCTAAGTCAGAATCGTCTAGTGAAACTATGGATGAAGGACCTTCTGAATCTCAGATAATAATCCCTCCTCATCTAGCTTCATTAAGACAGCGACTATGCGACTCTATAGAATCATATGAAAATAGTATAAGAAATGATCAAATAATGCTGGGGCAGATGAGCAGTTATTCGTCTAGCGAACGCTATAGTAAACATCTTCATTATTCTATAAAACACCATATGAAATGCCTGAGCATTGCTCGCCTGCAACTAAAAGAACTTGAAAGTTCGCTCACTCAGCCACTCATACCATTAAACATCGAGCCTACTTTTGTCGAGCATACCAATGGCTTTCCACCTCCTTCAGCGAATGAGGCCTCTCCTCACGAAAAATTTAAGACAATGCAAGCCAATGTTCAGTTTTCCCCATACTGTTTAGAATCAATGGGTATCGTAGAGTAAAAAGAGAGGTCTTGAGTTCCAAGGCCTATTTTTTTAGCTTTGCCTTAATTAATATCCCTATACTCAGCCACTATCATTGAGTACAACCCGCTAGAACAATGAGCTTAGCCCCGCATTCAGATCTCAGTTGGGCGCGGCACGGATTAGATGCTAAATACTCGCAACTCAGTATTTTAATGAGTTTTATAAAAGGAGTATTAAATGTCAAATCAAAAACCAACCAATAATGGTAATAAAGAGCACCAAGAAAATCCTAATCGCAACAATCCTCCAAAAGCACCGACAAGGGAACCGTCAACCTCTCCTTTGCAGCCAAAACATCCAAATCCTGCTCCGCGAGATCCTAAAATAGAATCTAATCCTACTAATCGTTCAGGACACTAAAAACTCTCAATTTCCCCACGTAGCACGGCGAGCAAACTCGTTGAAAAAGTAGATAATGCCGAAATTGTTGTGTCAATAAACCTAATGACTCGATCATTGGTTTTTCCTCACTCACGATATGGGTTAATCTATTTTTTAATGAGTTTGCTCGTTTATCGAGCGACTCTGTATTCTTCATAAAATATGTTAACTATACGTATGATCTATTAATTTTATGGAATGCCTATAAGAGCCCCAGAGCAGCAATTTTAAAGAGTACTAGGTGTCTGACATCAAGGATTGCGGATGAAGGAAGAATGCTCGAAATCGAAATTCTCCTATAGGAAAACCGACCTTTTGCCCCTTGATATCATTCACCTAAAGTGTGGTTCACTCGCTCGTGGCACCGTCGAATTCTTCTTCATCGGCCATCGCCTTGGCCTTGGTTTGGTGAATAACCCCGTCCCGATGGTTGGGCGGAGCATAGACGGTGTATAGCTTCAGATCGTCATTTAATGACGTATTTATAATGTTGTGAAGCGCGCCCGCGGGGACGAGAACGGCAAATCCATCCGATATTGCGTGCTCTTTGCCATCCAAAATAGCCTTGCCATTTCCCGATTCGCAGCGAATAAACTGATCTAAATGATGCACTTCCTCTCCGATATCACCCCTAGGAGGAATGCTCATCACGACCAGTTGGCAATTTTTTGCCGTGTACAGCACTTTGCGAAAATTGCCGTTTGCCAATGTAATTTTTTCAATATTGCCAATGAAGCCGTTCATTTGTTTTCTCTCGGGTTTAAGGTCTAGCTTGGTTAAATAATACATGATGAAAAGTAAATTCAGTTTTACTCCCTAGCGCATCAAAACCTCTCCATTCATGGCTGACTTTTACCCATATGTCATCTCATGGATAAATTCGATGCGTTCTGCAAGTATCCTGAGTCCTTTCCAAATAGAAGTCATTCCAGGGGGGCTGTCAGATTTGCGTGCAAGGAAACCGCCTATTCTAGCCAGGATTGTGACGGCTTCTCCAGCTAGGAGTTTTTGTGGACCTTTTGAGCTATAGAATTTTGAGAGGCTTAATATTTGCATTTCTTCAGGAGAAAATAATGCACTGTATTCGAATCGCGTTATTAAAATCGGCACACTCTAAATTGGTAAGGAGGCGCCAGCGCAGACCAGCCTCTTCGAGGGAGGCTATTTCCACGATCCAAACCCTGAGAGCGGCTTTAAGGCCCCAACCTTTTCGCTTTGAACATTGCGCTGTGGGCAAAACAGGCTAACTTGGACAGCTTTTACAAGCATGTGATGCAACTGAACACGCCCATTTTCGTCCGATATTTCCAGCGTAGTCGTCCCAAGAGATTCGGTGCTCAATAGCTTTGCATCGAGGGTGCTGGTTTCTTTCGTTCCTGTTCCAGTTTCTATGCGACGATTGGCCATGCTGCGAACAACGTATTTTGCATCAAGCTCGTTTGGCAATTTCTAAAAAGCTCTTCTTTAACACTAAGCGAAGTTCCTTAAAGATAACTAATTTATTTCTCTTAAAGAACTGTAAATAACCATAGGGATTTATTTTTAAAAGATATTTTTCTTTTCTTCGGCAATTTTAACGATTTCCTTTTTCGGCGGGAAATTTTCTCCCCAAAAACACGATAAATGGCTAAGATCATGGAAAGCTTGCTTTATCAGCAGCATTGCCATGAAGGGCACCACTCCAGTAATTATAATGGTTAAATTTTAACATCTTTCTTAACCCCCGTTGATGTGTTCTTATTGTTGTTATATCAATAGTTTATATCATTTTAAATGGGTTAAATATATGAAATTAATATTTGGATTAATAATAAGTTTTTTTACGTTTTCAGAATTTTGTATTGCGATACACTTTAATGATGGTGTTACTGAAAATGAACTTTTGAGTTTTGAAGGCAATGGCTTGAGTTTTTCTTTGTTGACCGAGGAAGAAGGTGAATGCCTTTTTCAATTATGTTTTGAAAATATCCATAACCATTATATGGATTCATTATTTGGCCAAAGGGTTACATGGGATGTAGAGCTTATCGAAGATTATATAAATACAAATTTGGAGGACAACCAAAGCGCTCTGAATGTATTGAGAGGGCAATCAGGATCAATCGATTCATTGACTTATAGTATAAGACTCAAGGATGAAGAGGCGCTTATCGGTACATTAATTATAGGCTACGAAAGTAAAGGCGAGCTTTTCTTAGGTATTTTCATAGGCCAAGCCTACAGTAAAAATGGCTATGCCACTAAGGCAATACAGAGTGCCGTTCTTTGGATTCAGAAAAAGATTCAAGCTCAAAAGCTCAAGTGGGAATGTTGGGAAGAGAACGAAGCCTCTAAAAAGGTTGCTATTAAATGCGGGTTTAAATTCCTAAAAACCCGCCCACAAGAAAATGGTATTACCCTTGTTATATATAAAAAAGCACTTGAAGCCAATGAACTCATTGCTTTGATGCATTGAGCCCTTAACTATTCAAATCATTTTTTAACATAATAGATTCGATTATTGAGCCTTTATTGGTCAAGCGTTAGGGCCTAGGCATTGCTTTAATATAAGAGTTCACAATATCAAATGAAGATAGTGAAGCCTCGGTAGCTCGCATTTCTATTTCTTCGACTGTGAGCATGGGTGAATCCGCGAATTGCGTCTTTAGAGGATAAGTAACATAAACCGCTTTTTTTCATTTTACCCATCTCCCCAAGGCCTATAATTTGGAGCCAAAACAGCCGTCGCTTGCTCAAGGGTTAACATAAGCGTCATTATGGGTCCGGCTGCGCGAATAGAACCTGGGCCAAAGTCATTTTGGGGGCTCAATTGGCTCCAAAATCAGGATTTTGGGCAAAGTATTACCAAGGATCGGATTTAAAATGAGCAGCATGAGGCTAGGACAACCGGCTACTTCCTCAATACTTCTATCCCGATCTTTGGATAATTTGTCCTCGAACAATGCTCTATTTTCAGCCAGCGAAGTGATTTTGCCATTTTGGCTCAAGCCTTGCGAAATCAATAAATTTATAAAGCGGTTATAATAACAAAAAATGCTTTCCAATGACGGGTAGCTTATCCGGGAGTTAAACGTGATAGTTTAGGCCAAACCCTATCAAGCTTAAGCGGAATAAGTATATCTAAAAAAAGCTGCCCGAGGAGTGAAGAGCTTCTTTTAACAAGAAAAGACCGGTTGGCTAATGTAAAACTGAGATTAATAGTTGTTTTCGTTATCATATCTGGAACTAAACCATTCCCTTTCAATATTTGATTTTCCTGAGTACATTTTACATCACTGGCCTTTCCTAACTCCGAGAAATATTTAGCCAAAAAAGCATCAAGAACATCGGTAACTTTGCAGCTTATGTTCCTCATAAAATTTCTATGTATTTCATCCAGTTCTGCTCCTGAGCGCTCAAGCACCCAGAATTTTTTCATTAAATTTTCAGTTAACTCCCTATGGGGAATAGTTAATCTCCAAACAAGACCAGAACTAGTGCCTGATTTTTTAGTGGAGAATATTAAATTTTTATCACCTATTTTTTCTTGCCCTTCAAATTGCTGTTTATTTAGACTGGATTTTACCAGTCGAGCTGAAAAAATTCCATTATCACTCACTGACAAAGAGAGTGGCAGAGAATTCTTATAGCTTGCAAGACTAAGAGCTTCTTCTGTTGCATCAAAAGGTAATTCTGTTACATTAAAAGCTTCTTTTGTTGAAAGTCTCACTGCTTGAGTTCGACTGGTGAATCCTATTTCTTTCAGCACCTTATCGAAATAAATCTGATATTTTGCTTGAATTTGTTCGGTAGCAGCTGCCAAAGCTGCATTTACCGTTTTTTGGTCGCCGTCGGGGATTTCTAAGGTGAGCCCTGTTGGAGCTACACTTACTGTTTCTCTAGGTTTATCGGCAGATTTGGCTGTAGTTTGGGCAGGTTGAGGAATATTATCACCGCATCCAAGGCCATTTATAAAGAGTAAAGCAAAAGTTAAAAAATGATTAAATTTAAACATTAATATAGGCCTTCATTAGACTTATTTTATTCCTGATAACAACATAAAATACTCATGCAAGGGGGGCCGCTCCTATGATGGCACACTAAAAAAAACAATCAAGATCATCTATAAAATCCTAAATCCATATGTTATGAAGTGCCCATTTTTTTATTTATCCGTTTAGCGTTAAAAATAATAAACAGTAATTTATAATGGAGTATTAGGTGAAATATTTACCACACTTTTTAGTTGTCTCAATATTTTTAAACTTCTTTGGTTCTTTTACATTCGCAATGAATTCTACTCAAGCAACAAAAAAAAGAAGTGCGTCAAGCAGCCTGAAGAAAAAGAATCCTCCTGAAAAATTTAAAGGTTTTAGTTGTCTCTTTAGTACATGTGAAAAAGGGCCTTTTAAGAGCCTTGAAGAACGAACTGAACATGTGCGTAAGCACGAGAAAGGTAGCTTCCGCTGCTCAGAGCAACAGTGTAATAGAAAAACATTTTCTACTCTTGAATCTTTGTTAAGACATGGTGTGGTAAAGCATCAGAGTTGTCTTTTATGTCCTGAGTTGCTGTTTAAAGAGAATATTCATGCTCTAGCTCAACATATTAGCGACACCCACGGTCCAAAAAATGGTGCCAAAAAAAAGACTTTCGTTTGTGATATCTGCCAAAATTATATTGCCTTCAATACAACTGACTTAAAAGCTCATCAAAAAGGAAGATTGTGCTCCCCCAGTAAACAAATTTATAGATGTAATGTTGATACATGCTCAGAAAAATTTGTTGATAAGAAAAATGCAATGAACCATGTGGGTAGCGCACATCACGCGTGCTATTGGTGCCAAGAATCATCCAATGCAGATGTGAAAAATCAGCTAAGCTTCTCAACCGCCAAAGAACTTGCTGAGCATGTTTTGGAGATGGGCCATACTATGGGTCAAAACAACATAGCCTTAAATTGCTATATTTGTAAGGAATGCAACTATTTCACAATACGGTCTGATTTTGCTAAAAGACATTTGACAGATAAACATCACTTAAAAAATAGTGAAATTATCAACATAAACGATATGAAGGTAAAAAGCGAAATTGGCCCTAAAAAAACTTTAGCAACATCTTTAGTATGTCATATTTGCCAGCGTTCATTTGTACATAATAAGCAACAAACAGTCTCGCCCTTGAAAAGCCACATTTTATCCAGGCATCATCGATGTCCTTTTAAAGGAAAGCTGGCCCACTATGGGTCTTGCGAATTTAATGCTAGGAAGAATGTTTCACTCGCAGAACTTGCTGAGCATATGAGCTCTACGCATAAGCAAAGTCGGCAAGCAGAAATGAAAATCACCGTGTGTGAAGACTGTAATCACATATCTTTTACCACTAATCGACCGCATCAGTGCAGAATTAAGTCTAAAAAATCACCGCGTTTATTAGATACTTTAATTGATGGGGAGAGCATGAGCGATGAAGATTCAGATGATTTTTTTGAAAGTGATCTTGCGCTAGCAATGCAGTTATCGAATCAGCAAGGAGAGGAAAAGAAAGCTGAAGAAGAAGAATGCGAGGAGCTGCTGGTAAATGAAGTTTTGATGGAAGATGTAGATTTGCTAATGGCTCAAATAGAGAACGGCAGAGAAAAAAATAGTATTGACATTAATTCATTACTATTAAATTCTTCAAAAAATTGTTGTGATTACGATTTCGAAATTAACAACAAAAATGACAATGATTATAATAATTTTTTATACAGCAAAGATGCGCTATTAGAAAAAGAAATAATTAATTTCACCAATCATTTAATGTACAAACATCATGCATGTATTGATTGTTTTAAAAACGGCGTTTTTGATTCTGAAAAAAATCTATTACAACACGTTAATAGTATTCATAGAGTACAAGATCCCGAAACATTTATTTTCGAAAAGAATACTAAATTTTATTGCCCTATCTGTTTGCAAAACGCATTACAGATAAACGGGGAAGAATTATTTAATCATATTAAAATTCACATTGACCAGGATCTCCGCTAAGAATTCGCAAAAAGCTGAGAAAAACTCAAGTAAATTCTTTGATGCTTCCCGGTTCCAAAGCCAATTTTCACCGTATTTTGCTCCGCAGGAAGATCTAATCTGAGGAGCAGGATGCGGGAATTTCTTATGTCCGTCTAATAGCGGCTATGAAAGACTCATCTTTAGAGCTGCACGGCAGCTTTCTTTTTACTTTCGGTACTAATTTAGATCTACTTGCTTGTTAAGGAGCTTATGAACAGGTCACTCGCGCAATCCCAGCCCTTTCATTATTGTAAATGCCAGAGCCATCTTGTTGCTGAGTATAAGAAGCATAAACGGCCGTTTTCATTTTGCCCACCCTACCCAAAGCCCATATTTGGAGCCAGAACAACCCTCGGTTGCTCAAAGGCTTAATTTAAGCGCAAATATGGGTTCGGCTTCAAGAGTAAAACCAGGATCAAAGTCGTTTTAATGGCACATTGGCTTCAAAATCATGATTTTGGGCGAATTACCACCAAGGTCCGGTGGTCTCCCGTATAATAATTTTTTTTGAACAACTATAACACTTTGCCACTGGGGCAAAAAGTTAAAGATATTGAGGATAAGTAACATAAACCGCTTTTTTTCATTTTACCCATCTACCCAAGGCCTA
>CAYJDW010000100.1:0-8633 GCA_964368985.1 uncultured Myxococcales bacterium
CGGTACGAGCGCGGCATGATAAAACTCATGCGAATAAGCTTTATATTAGGGTGCTCGATCAAAACGGGTGCTGTCATCGTGATCTGTTCACTGTATTGCTGCTCAACCAAAACCGGTGCGCTCATGGGAATTGTGTCTTTAGTAGTGTTCGCGCCAAAAATAAAACGCGCGAGTTTCATAAAAGCTTCTTTCACGGCAGCCCGTTCATTCTGGTCATTCGCTACCTCTACGTGCGCGCACACATAACCCGAATATTCGCGAATTTCATAGTGGCCATCGAGTTTAAGCACCTTGTGCTCCGGAGCCTCTTCTCGACGAATTCCCCAAAAACCCTCAATGGCTTCCCTAAAAGTAAAAGTAATTTTCGGCTCGGTTTTTTTCTTGATGGTCATGAAACCCCTCTCCCATCCAACCTTACAGCAGATTTATCAATCGGTGAAATTAGTACTACGATTCAGGGACAAGCGAACATTGAGAATTCGCAGTTTAATGGAGTACTGGATATTTCTGGACCGGCAAAAATCGGAATCACCGTTATTGAGGGCGACCTTTTGATTCAATCGAAGAAACTCGTCATCAAAAGCGGCCTGACCGTGAAGGGCGTGGTGAGGTTTACTAATGAGCCAGGCGTGGTTTCTTTTGAGGGTCCCAAAGAGAATATTCGCCTAGAAAAAAATATTAAGAATGGCAAAATGGAAGAAACGATCCCACCTACAGATGAAACACCGATTCACTTCTAAGTATTAAACTGCGTTAAAGAAGTAAAAAAAATCAGAAAGCCAGGGAATAAAAAGCCCTGGCTTTCTAAATTTCTGTCCCGTCCCCCCTATTAAAAACGGGAATTTCGAGCACTCTCTAGGCTCGAGTTTAGAAAGCCGCATTTAGTATCTTTATTAACCAAGATACATAACAATAAAACAATGTCTTTGTTGAGGTTGAACCCATGAAAAATGTTGTAGTTTATAGCATGAATAATTGCGGATATTGTGAAGCTGCCAAGTCTCTTCTCAACTCTAAATCGATCCCCTTCGAAGAAATTAATATTTCTTCCAACCCAGAAGCGCGCGCTGATTTAGTCGCAAAAACTGGACATCGCACCATGCCGCAGATTTTTATCGACGATAAATTTATTGGCGGATATACCGAGCTTAAAGCCCATCTTAGCCTCTCCAATTAATAAGGAATCCATTACATGAGCACCAACTGGACTATTCAAGATAGCCTTGAACATTATTTGATTTCCCGCTGGGGACAGCCGTTTTTTTCGATCAATGAAAAGGGCAATCTTATCTGCACACCTAAAAAAGACGTGACAGATTCCATTGATTTAAAAGAGCTCTTGGACGATCTGATAAAACGCGGGCTCAAGCCCCCTTTATTGATTCGTTTCAACGATATTTTGGCCGCTCAGGTTCAATCCTTGGCCTTGAGTTTCAAGAAAAGTATCGATGAATATAGCTATAACGCCACTTATCGCACCGCTATGCCTATCAAGGTTAATCAGCAGCGCCATGTGGTGGAACAGTTGGTGAAGCATGGCTCTGAATACAATTTGGGCCTTGAAGCAGGTTCAAAGCCTGAACTTTTAGTGGCTATGGCGCTCCTCGACAAAGAAAGCGGTTTGCTGATTTGTAATGGCTATAAAGACGAAGACTATATTGAAACAGCGCTTCATGCAGAGCGTCTTGGCATAAAAACCGTGCTTATTCTCGATCGTTTTGCTGAACTTGCAAAAGTAATTTCAGTCAGTAAGCGTCTTGGTATTAAGCCCCGCATTGGACTGAGAGCAAAGCTTGCTGCGCGCGGCAAAGGACGCTGGGTTGAGTCTTCGGGCGATCGCAGCAAATTTGGGTTATCGATTCGTGAAGTCATGCAAACCGTCGAGATTTTGAAAGAAAACGGCATGATCGATTGCCTCAATCTCTTGCACTTTCACATTGGCTCTCAAATCACCACCATTCGTTCTATTAAAAATGCCATGCGAGAAGCTGCTCACCTTTATTGCGGTCTTAGATCGATTGGCTGCGCAGACCTCGATCATATCGACGTGGGTGGGGGGCTAGCGATTGACTATGACGGCTCTCAAAGTAATTTTCACTCGTCGATGAATTATTCCATGCAGGAATATGCCAACGACGTCGTGAGCGTTTTGCAAGATATTTGTGACGAGCTTGAACAACCCCATCCTCATATTATTTCCGAGTCTGGACGAGCCTTAGTGGCTCACCATGCGGTTTTGATCTTTGATGTTTTGGGCGCCAATGAACTGGGCATGAAAGATGAAACGCTCATTCAAAAGGTCAGCGAAGACGATCACACGATTCTTCATACTATGTACGAAGCTTATGCCAGCGTGAGCGCTAAAAATGCTCAAGAATGTTTCAATGACGTGGTGGCGGCCAAAGAAGAAAGCGTCGCCCTCTTTAGTCACGGCGTGATTAATATTGAAGATCGTGCCCGTATTGATGAGCTTTTTTGGGTGACTTGTAAGAAAATCCAAAAAACTGTGGCAGGCATGCAATATGTGCCCGAAGACCTCATCAACCTCAATAAAATGTTGAGCGATACTTATTATTGCAATTTCAGCGTCTTTCAATCGATCCCCGATGCCTGGGCGGTAGGTCACCTATTTCCTCTAATGCCGATTCACCGTTTAGAAGAAAAGCCAACTCACGAGGCTATTCTTGCAGATCTTACCTGCGATTCCGATGGTAAAATCGATCAGTTCATTGACCTACGCGACGTGAGAAGAACTTTGCGTCTGCATAAAATCAAAGAAGACGAACCCTATTATTTGGGGGCCTTTTTGATTGGCGCTTATCAAGAAACTCTCGGCGACTTGCACAACTTGTTCGGCGACACCAATGCCGTACACGTCTCGATGGGCGATGACGGCCGCTATTTACTCGAACACGTTGTGGTTGGCGATACCGTCAGCGACGTGTTGAGCTACGTGGAATATGACCGTCTCGATTTATTGCGCCGCGTGCGCGATTCGGCTGAACAAGCAGTGCGTCGCGGTGATATGAGCTTTGAGCAATCGGCGGAATTGATGAAGCGGTATGAAGAAGGGTTGTCGGGGTATACGTATTTGGTTTAAGTAGCGGCCCCCTCTTTTGCAGATAATTTGCCGTCCCGGGCTTGTGACACATTGTTGTATAAATGTGGGCCGTTTTACCTCAACAACTCCTCGCCCGCTTGCGGGAGAGGCCAGGGAGAGGGTGGAGAGACATAAACGTTATTTTTTATCGACGAGAATTTTCTAGGTTTTCGTTTCTCCACCCTCTCCCCGAGCCCTCTCCCGCAAGCGGGCGAGGGAGCGTAGGTGCTGGGCCTTAGCCTCAAAATTTATTTATGCACCTACGCCAGTCAAGCCCGGAGGACAAATTCTTCTTTCCTTTTCAAAGGAAGCTCGTCGAGATGGCCAAATTTGCAATAATTCCAAATCCCGGTTGGTTTTAGTAGCGCTTTTTAGCAATCTAGGAGCATCATGACCACCCGCGAAACCATCCACCAAGATCAAAAAGATTTTCTCTTTCCCTGCGTGGCCAATTATTATGAAGAGCCAATCATCGCCGCGAGTGCGCACGGGTCCTATTTAAAGGATATTTCAGGCGCCGAATATTTGGATTTCTTTGGGGGCATTCTCACCGTATCCATGGCTCATTGTGAACCGAGTATTAGCGAAAGTATTATGAATCAGGTGCAAAAACTCGGGCACACTTCAACGCTTTATCAATCTCAAAACCAAATCAACGTGGCTAAAATGTTAGCCAAACTGACTCCGGGAAAACTCAAAAAAAGTTTCTTCACCAATTCCGGTACCGAAGCCGATGAAACTGCGGTTATGCTCGCTAAAATTTATACCGGACGTGATGAAATTATTGTGCTTCGTCATGGTTATTCTGGGCGCTCGGAGCTTGCCACCAATCTCACTGGGCACGCCTCGTGGCGTCTACGTTCAAGTTCTATTGCTGGCATCAAGCATGCTCATGCACCCTATTGCTATCGCTGTCCTTTCAACGCGAGTCCCACTTCATGCGGTCTTGAATGTGCGCGTGACATTGAAGATATTATTCAAACTTCCACCTCAGGAAAAATCGCGGGATTTTTAGCCGAGCCCATTATGGGCGTTGGTGGCTTTATCACGCCGCCGGATGATTATTTTAAAGTGGCGGTTGGTATTATCCGCAACTATGGCGGTGTCTTCATTTGCGATGAGGTGCAAACTGGTTTTGGCCGCACGGGCGATAAATGGTTTGGTATTGAGCATTCAGGGGTTGATCCAGAAATCATGACCATGGCCAAAGGCATCGCCAATGGCCTGCCAGTGGGTGCCACCATCGCCACTGACGAAGTGGCAAGCGCGTTTAAGGGCGCAAGCATTTGTACCTTTGGCGGCAATCCAATTTCAATGGCGGCCGCTGAAGCCACTATTTCTCTCATGGAGGAAAAGAATATCCCCGCTCGCAGCGCCAAGCTTGGCAACATTATGCGAGAACATTTGGTGGCCTTACAAAAGGATTTCCCGCTCATCGGCGATGTGCGCGGCAAAGGACTTATGCAAGCTCTTGAGTTAGTGCTTGACCCAAAAACCAAAACCCCGGCCCCCAAAAAGACCCTAGAACTTTTGGAAGCAACCAAAGCAGCAGGACTTTTAATTGGCAAAGGTGGCCTCTATGGCAATGTCATCCGCATCGCCCCTCCCATGTTGATAAGCGAGGATGAGCTGATACAAGGCTTGAAATTGCTGCGCAGGGCTTTTGAGCGAATCTAATATGATCTTGAAAACCCTGATTTATTAACCAGTAATTAGTATTTAATTAATGGGAGCAGCAATTCAATATAAACAAGTGAGTGATAAAATGAAGACTTTTTATTTAATTTTCAGCTGTTTATTGGTATTTGGCTTAACCAACTGCACTAAGTCAGTAGCGGTCGAGAAACGTACGGGGGCATGTAACGCTAACGATATAAAGGTAGCGATTAACCCGCAAAATAAAAAATTCGCAAAACAAATGGATAAATGTTCAAGTGATGCCTGGGGTAATGCAGAAAAAACCAGCAAATGCCTTAAAGAACAATATCCTGAAGTCAGTAACACTTGCCTAAATTGTTATGGTCAAATGGCAGCTTGTGGGGCCGCTAATTGCAAAATGAAGTGCTTTTCAAATCACTTTAGTGAAAAGTGCATTGAATGTGTCAACCAAAATTGTCGAGATGAAAAGAAAGACAATTCTTTTAGCTTAATAAAATGTACAGGATTAAAAGCTAACCAGTTACCATAAAAACATTAAGTAATAGCTAGCGAAGCGCGGCCATCCATGGAAGTGACACTATTCCTGGATGGCCGCGCTTCGCTCGTCATGTGGATGCTTTACTCATTTAATATCGCCAAATTCCTTGATCGCTAGTATTTGAATAAATGGCAATCAAGGAGTTTCACATGAAGCAGATTCTTTTATGCTTATCCTTTTTCCTCGCTCATGCTCTTGCTGCGGAGGATGCGGGTCCGGAAAAAATATTAATAGGAAGCATGACACAACTCGCGCCCTATCAGCTCAAACTTTTTCCCCAGGACACAAAATATAGCGCCCAGATCCAAAAAGTTGATGGCAGCCCGCTAACGACCTTTAGTGAATGTGCACTTCAAGAAAGCAATGACTTTTATCTCGTCTGCCAAAACGGGGAAGAAAAACTGGAAATCATCCAACTTGACACCGTTTATACCGCTATCTGGATCGCCAATGATTATACAGAAATATTTGCCACTGATAATTTTGAATCCTTGACAGAAATATTTTTCGACCAGGTAAGCCCCTATAACATGGAAATATTCGCAACAATCTCCTCGACCGCTTTGCCTGAATACAGTGTTAAAATCACGGTGGATGGTCAAGATTTCATTATGGTTATTGACGAATTTGTATCGTGTAGTGGTGCTCATACCGCAGACCCTAAAGAACAACCTTTTTCCTTAGAATGTGCCCATGAAAGTGAAGAAGGGGCTTCCTCGGTGAAAATTATGAGCGAAAATATTGATGGATCTTTGATTCTCAGCGCCGTGTGGCTAAACCCTAAACAAGACAAAAAACCTGTTCTCTTTCAGAGCACCATTGACGCTAGCCGTTAGACCAAAAAACCATGACAAATTCAAATACCAATCTCTCAACAGCTCTCGATCAGTCGAACGCTTTAGAAAAGTCCTTGAGCCCCCTGATGATTTGGGGCTTAGGGGTCGGTTATGTAATCTCTGGCATGTATTTTGGTTGGAATTTGGGTTTAGTAGAAGGCGGTCCCATTGGCTTGTTGATCGCAACCCTGCTGGTCACCGTCATGTATATCGCCTTCGTTTATTGTTATGCGGAACTTGCCTCCATGATGCCGCGAGCGGGCGGCGCTTTTTATTATGCAGAAGTCGTGGGAGGACCAAGACTCGGAGTGATTGCGGGCTTTGCTCAACTTTGTGAATTTGTCTTTGCGCCTCCAGCCATTGCCTATGCCATTGGCGCCTATTTTTCGTTGTTCTTTGATAATGCCTCGCCGCTTGCTATCGCCATTTTTGCCTATGTTGTCTTTACCCTGATCAACATCGCTGGGGTCAAACTCTCCGCTAGTCTGGAATTGTTTTTAACCACCCTAGCTGTAGTCGAGCTTTTAATCTTTGCCGGTGTAACCGCCCCCCATTTTTCCTGGGCTCATTTTATCGATGATCCTTTGCCTCATGGTTATTCAGGAATTTTCATGGCCCTGCCCTTCGCTATTTGGTTTTTCCTCGCCATTGAGGGCATCGCTAATATCGCCGAAGAAGCGAAAAATCCTCAGCGTGATTTAGCGGTGGGATTCAAATGCGCCATGGCCACCCTGGTTCCGCTCGCTTTGCTAGTGCTTTTTTGCAGTGTCGGCATTGATGGCTGGCGCGCGGTAGTCTTTCCTCCAGGCTCAAACATCGCATCAGATTCGCCGCTGCCCTTAGCTATGGCTAAAGTCGTAGGCCAGGGAGGATTTCTTTATCATTTATTGATCACCGTAGGCCTATTCGGGCTCATCGCCTCTTTTCACGGCATTATTTTGGCGTCGGGCCGCGTAACCCTAGAACTTGGTAGAGCCCGGCTCCTCCCAAGCATCTCGGCCCACACTTTAAAGCAAAGAAAAACGCCCGCCATAGCATTGCTTGCCAATATGGGCATCGGTATCCTCGCGCTTCTCAGCGGACGCACTGCAGATATCATTACACTCGCCGTCATGGGCGCTTTGGTTTTATATATCAGCAGCATGTATGTATTTATGCTTGCACGAAAAAAATTTCCGAACGAGCCTCGCCCCTTCGTCGCGCCCTATGCTCCCCTAACGCCTATGATCGCCATCAGCATTGCCGTGCTTTCCCTGGCCTCAGTTTTTTGGGCAAAGCCCGCCATTGCAGTGCTGTTTATTGGTCTCTTTGGGATTTTTTCGATCTATGCCCTAAAATTTCGTGCAGTCGCTGTTCAATGACCGTGCTTAAGAAAATTACCTAACCCTAATAGTGCTCGAGGAACCATCGGTGTGATTTATTTGAAAGACCAAAATTTTGCCATGACCAGATGCACTGCCTTCCAAAGTAGTAGAATTGATTTTTTGGATTTTGGTTTGTTTGCCGTCTTCAGTTTTATTTAAACCATTCCCCACAATATAAGCGCCCATTTGAATCGTCTTAATGTCCTTGGTACAGCTCACCTCAAAATCCTCCATATTTCCCACCAGGGTACATGAATCAAAAATGGTCCCCGTTTTGGCAGAAACATTTCCTCGAGCATCAGCGGAGCGAGAGCTTTTTCCGCATGAAGCGAGGAGACCTATTGAAAGAAGGAATAATGTATAAAAAAATCGGTTTAAGCTTGTGCTCATTAAGAGCCTCCTAGATTGAACATACCATCAAAGCACTTCTTAGGTTATCATATTTAAATCAGCAGTAAAAAAGTATACATTATAGCCATGCAAAATCCGGTAAAAAACCTTGGGTGGAAAAAGCATCGAGGTGGCTAAAGCAACAAGAACTCGGGTAGCGACGAATAAATTGATTTTAAACCTAAAGACCTTGGGAGCTTGGATGTTGTTAGTGAAGACCAGAATCGCTGCAAGTAGCATTGAGGGCATTGGATTATTCGCGGATCAATTCATTCCCCAAGGCACCGTGGTGTGGAGTTGGCTCGATGGCTTTGACATTCGCCTCAATGCCGAGAAACTAGAGCGTTTGCCGCACCAAGCGCGGGAAACTTTTCTGAGATATAGTTATTTAAGCACGCGTACCGGTCTTTACGTGCTGTGTTTTGATAACGGCCGCTTTGTTAATCATAGCGAGCACCCCAATCTCATAGATGCCTCCTCTCCTGACAGCGAAGAAGGATTAGATATTGCGCTCAGGGACATTGCCGAGGGGGAGGAACTTACTTCTAATTATAGAGATTTCGATGCGGAAATTATTAGAAAGTTAGCACTTGATGGGATGCGGGCACTTGCATAAATATCCTCCCCTTTGAGGAGACTGTCGATAAACGCTAAACTTCCATATTTGTCAGCCTCGTGCTTGACAGGCGTAGTTGCATAAATGTGGCCCGTTTTACCTCAACAACTCCTCGCCCGCTTGCGGGAGA
>CAYJDW010000101.1:0-8538 GCA_964368985.1 uncultured Myxococcales bacterium
TCTCCCCGAGCCCTCTCCCGCAAGCGGGCGAGGGAGCGTGGTGCATAGCTTTTTGCCCCAAAATCTATTTATGCAACAACACCGGTCCCGCCCGAAGCTGACAAGAGGAGCAAGTACTGCGGGTGGTATGAGACCTCTCAAACCTTAACGATTCAACTAAAAAGGCCTCCCACCGGTGAGGCGGCCCACGAGGGTGGCTTGCAAGGAAATTTTATCGGAATCTTTTTGTGCGGGTTCTATCTTTGCGTAAATACCGTTGCTGTCCAAGCGCCAAGCGGTCTGATTGTCATCGAAGGCCATGGAAAATACTTCTTTGATCACGCGCTTCTTTAAGCGATCATTGTCCATGGCAAAGGCCACTTCTACCCGTTGACTTAAATTTCTCAACATTAAATCCGCACTGGATAAATAGACTTTCTCCTCGCCATCGTTAAGAAAATAATAAGCCCTAGTATGCTCAAGAAAACGCCCCACAATGGAAGTAACTTGAATATTTTCCGAAAGCCCTGGCACTCCTGGCCTCAGCGCGCACATTCCACGCACAAAAAGATCAATGCGCACGCCCTGGCTTGAGGCATGATAAAAAGCTTGAATCATCTCAGGGTCAGTGAGTGCATTCATTTTTGCCATGATGTGGGCTTTCTTGCCAGCTCTTTTATTGGCTATTTCGCTTTCGATGTGCTCCATAAATTTCTTGCGCATGGTGAAAGGCGCATGGAGTAATTTTTTAAGTTTACTTGGTTTAGTCAGGCCAGTAATTTGTAAGAATATTTGGTGGGCATCTTCGCAAATATCTTCGTCAGCCGTGAAAAAACTAAAATCGGTATACATGCGTGCAGTTTTTTCGTGATAATTCCCCGTGCCAAGGTGAACATAACGCTTGATTGAATCGCCTTCGCGCCGTACCACCATCAACATTTTCGCATGGGTCTTGTAACCCACGACGCCGTAAGAAACGTGGGCCCCTGCTTCTTGCAAACGATTGGCGAGATTAATATTTGCTTCTTCGTCAAACTTCGCCCTTAGCTCCACAATAACGGTAACTTCTTTGCCGCGTTTCGCAGCTTCCATCAAATATTCTACCAGCACCGATTCATGGCCAGTACGATACAAAGTCTGTTTGATCACTAATACCGACGGATCAAAAGCAGCTTGACGGAGAAAATCCTGCACCGGAGCAAAGGATTCATAGGGATGGTGGAGGAGGCAGTCTTGCTGTTTAATCGTCTCAAAAATCTTTGGACTTTGGGCCATTACTTTTGGCACCGAGGGAATAATCGGTTCAAACTTAAGCTGGGGCAAATCAACCAGATCATAAATAGCGACGAGACGATTGAGGTTTACCGGACCATCCACCAAATAAAGTTCTTCTTTACTTAACTTAAATTGTTTAAGGAGCAATTCCTTAAGCGTATCGCTGCAATCTTTCTCAACTTCCAATCGCACCGCTTCGCCATATTTTCTGGATGGTAATTCCCAAGCGAGGCTTTTCATCAAATCGTCGATTTCTTCTTCGTCGACAAACAGGTTGCTATTTCTCGTGACCCGAAATTGATAAACCCCTTTTACAGCAATGTTGGAAAATAATTCCACCATAAAGGTGCGCACTAAATCCGCCAACAACACGAAATGATGCACGCCTATCGGCTCATTGCTGGGCACCGCAATGATCCGCGGCAAGATGCGAGGAGCTGGCACGATTGCGACTTTTACATCACGACCAAAAGCGCCCTTACCGTCGAGCTCCACGATGAAATTCAAACTCTTATTGGACACCCGAGGAAATGGATGGGCCGGATCCAAACCAAGAGGACTTAAGACCGGCAAAATCTGGCTTTCAAAATATTTTTTGAGCCAACTTTTTTGTTCTTTAGACCATAAAATCGGCGGCAGAATGACTACCCCAAGAGCAACGAGTTCAGGCAAAATGGTGTGGTTAAGAGTGTG
This sequence comes from uncultured Myxococcales bacterium, assembly GCA_964368985.1. Lineage (GTDB taxonomy): Bacteria > Myxococcota > UBA727 > UBA727 > JABDBI01. The sequence continues at coordinate 1,948 of CAYJDW010000101.1, forward strand.
ATATTGGGCTTTAACAAATTCTTTGGTGACGCTGGTGATTTGTCGGAGTGTTTCTTGGGGACTCCGATTGTCCGGGTCAATGCTTAAAACGCCCGCTGCGCGCTGTTTTCTCAGCAAAGAAACTCGAGTCTCAAAAAATTCATCGAGATTGGTTGAAGATATGCCTAAGAACTTGAGTCTTTCCAGCAATGGCCACTTCGGATCCTGCGCTTGCGCCAATACCCGATCGTTAAAAGCCAAAAAACTCAGCTCACGATTAAAATATAGCTCGTTCGGGCTTAGATTAGTCTCAGTGCGAGCGCCATCCACCACATCTTCACCAGGTCTATCGAGCCGTTGACTATTGTCCTTGGCCAAGAATTTCATCTTTTCATAATAAGCAGCGGAATTATTTTTTTGGTAAAGCCCCAGTGATTTCCTATTTTTCTTCACTGATTCAACGGGTTTACTTAGATGAACTAAATGCATAGTTATCCTTTATATCTTATCAAAAAGATAAGAGCTCAATCCCGCCATTTTATTCCCAAAAAAATAATATTAAAACTAGTCTGGGCTCAGGACCGCATCTAAATGACGCGTATGGACATAACTTCGGTCAAACTCAGCTTGGTCATAATCGGGAACTAAGTCTACCCGGTGAATAATAATTTCAGGCATCTCAGACCCAGGCTTTATTTGCCCACCAACTGAGAAACGAATGCGACCTTCCACATAATTTCCCTCGCCTGCATGCCGGCCGTTAAAGGCACGTAAATCTGCGTCGTGGATATACAAGGGAAGTCTCAAACCCTGACCGACGATCACCGCGGGGGCATCTTTGACTCTAATAGCGTCAAATTTTACGACTGGTGTTGTCACACAATGGGAAGGCTGGGCTTCGGATTTTGTTCGCCGATCAATGCCCATGACCGGACGGGCCTCAATCTTCATGGAGGCCTGATTAAAAATCAGCTGAGGCTCAACTTGGTTATTCGCGCGCTTAAGCTGCGCCGAAAAATCTTTCAGCGATGCCTCAAGCTTTATGAAGCTCGACTTAGGCGAAATGGGCCGGACAAAGATTTCGTTACGGTCATTAAAGCGCGTAACCAGCGCCTGAACCAAACTAAATGAGCTAAGGATTCCTCCTGGAGAGGGCAAGGCACTCCCATTTCTCGTCATGCTTCCCTGCAAATTTTGCATTTTTCCTTGAATAATAAGTTGATTATTAAGCCCATCAACGCTGGGGGCCATCGAGCTTCTTAGGTCAATTTCGCCTCTATGGTCGGCCTTTAACACCAAGGTAGTGCCGTTGTTGCTCAGCGATTTAGTTTTTATGGCGTTATAGGAAGCCAGGCTATGGGAAACTTCACTGGAAGAGCCCGCTTTCATAAAAGCACCGGCATTCATCACGAGCAGACGCGCCAAGTTTTCGCTTACCCCATCTTCAGCTCTACATTCTTCGTCAGTGAGGGGAAGCGCGATGGTGTCGTCGCAGGATAAAAAGCTGTCCTTAAAAATATCACTTTTATAGGTTGAATCCAGTGGCAAAAATTCGCTGGTTGAGTTTTTAAAGGAAACCAAAGTAGAACCGAGAAAAAGTTCTCCCTTAAGTTCATTTTCGCGCTCACCAATGCGGCCGTTAACGAGTTGATACGCTCCATCGACATTCACATGAGCGTCGTTGCCATCTTTAACAATAGAAATTATCAAGTTATTAACTTCCACTTTGGCCTCACTAATCGGCGTGGGGATGGCGCAGGCATTTTTAGTTTTACTGTCCTCGCGCAAATCTTTCGCCAAAAGCGGTTTAAATTCACCTTTGACTCTCCCCGCGTAGAGGTTAAATATAATCGGAGGCTTGGGTGAATTTTGGCAGTGACTCGGGTGATCAATTTTTCCCTCATTGGTACAAATGTCTTCGACTTTTAGCCCTGCGAAATCGGCGTCAATAGCGATGAGTATGGGACTCGCCGACGACGGCACGACGGCTTTAGGAAAATCCACCTGTAATGCCGCAGGTTCGGAAGTGGTGGCAAGCAATGCTAAGTATTTTGTTTGGCTGGATTTGAGTTCCTCTTCGCCATTCATTACTATTCCGCTTAAAGTTTTTATGGCACGCGCAACGGTTACTTTTCCGCTAACTACTTGGGCGACTCCAAAACAATTGGCTTTGGTTTGAAGCTTGTCGAAACTCAGCGCACAGGGCCGGTTAATATTCGCGATAAATGCACCCATTTCACCGGGCATCGCTGTGACCTCGAGATTTTTAGCGGCCTCAGCACTTAAAAAACCACACTCTGAATTTTTCTCAATCTCGCCTGCTACGATCCCTATCACCTTCGAAGTTAAACCCGCAACTCCAGGGGCGGCTCGCTGCTCCATGGAAATGTGGTCATAGGCAACCCCATTCTCAAACTTGCATTCATAAGTAGCTAAAAATTTATCGCTATCATAATCCGGATCAAGCCCCTTATTGTCGCGAGGCACGGGGTGCTGATTACCAAAAATGTTTATATACCCATCAAGTAAATTCTCATCGCCATTATCACCCATACCAACTTGAATAGTCATAGCGGAATTATGAATTTCTACGGGCAAATCTATTTCTTCAGACTTTAACGTGCCGGTCATATTGCTGAGCCTGACCTCCTCAAATCGCGTATTAGAGGTTGGCAACACACGCATTCCATTGGGGCCTTGGGCTAATCTCGGAATAGCGCGAAAGCTTAAAGTGCCCTTTTCAATCTCAAGATGTCCCGGCTTCGCGGGAAATCGGATAACTAAATTATCGGCCTGTGCTTCCACCTCGATTTTTAAAGTACCGAGGTCGGGCACTACAGGGTTTTCAAGATTGTTGGTAAGTCGGCCATAAATAGTCCTCTTCGCAGAAATCAGCGCTTTACCTTTCCAAAGACCATGTTCCCCATGGCAATCGGTGTAGACCGCTGCCTCATTTTCATGATTAATCGGCAAGTCCTTTAAAGTCCAAATCACCGTTCCCTTGCCATATTCTTTCGGGTCGGTTGCAGGAATTATTTCTACTTCACCTAAGGTCTCAAATTTGGAGTTAATCTCACTTACCATCAGGGACATGTGTTGCACGGATAAACGCGAAAGCCCGTCAGCAATGCTGCCTTGCATGAATTCTTTGGCCATCCAAGCCTTAAAATTACATCCACTCAGACAAAAAATAGCGATAATAACTATTAAATAAAATCGATTTTTCATGCCTAACCTTTGCTTGAGGGTCAAAAAAAGCGCGAGTCTACCCGAAGGCAGCTAACCCGTATTCTCGCTTTTTTATTTCGGCAGGTACTTCTTGAAGATTGCTAGGAATAGGCTCAAAGAATAAAAAAATTAAACAACGATGCCACTGATATCACCCGCGCCATGACGCTCCACAACGGGATAAGGGCCGCTCAGGTCAATAACAGTAGAATCTTTGGGCTCGATTTCGCCAGTATCAAGGATTAAATCCAAACCGTGGCCAAATTCGCGGTTCACTTCATTTCCGTTTCGGCATACGCGATTAGCAACCACGGTCGACGTCGATACGATGGGTTTTCTAAATATGCGGGCCATCATCAGTACCACCGGATGATCGGGCACGCGAATACCAACCGTTTCTCGCTCACTGCGAAAAATCTTTGGAACTTCTGGCGTTGCTTTTAAAATAAAGGTGTAGGGCCCAGGCAAATGGCGCTTCATGATCTGATAGGCATTGTTTTCAAGAATAGCGTAGCGAGCAATATCGGATAAATCGGGACAAATGATCGAAAGCAAGTGGTGCTTATCAAGATTTTTTAGTTTCAAGATGCGGTTAATGGCATCATCTTCATAAATAGCGCACCCGATGCCGTAATTGGTATCAGTGGGATAAGCTAGTACCCCACCCCGCTCAAGCACCGCAACGGCGTGAGAAATAATTCTAGGTTCAGGAAACTCACGATCAATTTTGAGCTGCATGCAGTTTGAATAAGTCATCAGCACTCCGGGCCCTAGAGATGTACATTCTTTTTTGCCCTACCTTCAAGCATTAGCATTTTCTTGTCTAGAGACTAACCCCTCCCATATGCGCTATCCTTCATAAAGCCTACTGTTTACTCGAGGATAGCCACGTGCAACTAAAGATTAATTTTCCCTTAATAACCAATATGGTGGTGTTAATAGCGCTTATAAGCTCGGGCATAGGACTTTTTTTTGTACGAGCGAAAAAAAATCCGCGCATTCCTGATCTCGAGCTCGAAATCAGAGCACACGAAGCGAGTCAAACTATAATAAGTGGCCAATATTTAATTTTGCTTAATAAAAATCAGGCCCAGGATTTAGAAAAAATTCTTAAACCTTTGGATCTTGAACCTATCCTGCCTCTTCTCAATTGGACCTTGGTCGCAAAGAAAAACAGTCAAAACTTCACAGCAATCCCCATCAGCTCTCCTGATGCCGACGAGGATCAACTTATTCTCAACTCCTTGTTACAGCTCCCGAGCGTGCTGGATGCGCAGCATAATTTTGTGCTTGAAGCCGCCGACATCCCTGACAACCAAGAATTTATTGAGGATTGGCATTTACAATCTCGCAGTGCCCAAAAAGCAGGTCTTAATATGCCTAAAGCTTGGGAATTTAGTACAGGCTCCCCAAAGGTGCGGGTGGCAGTGATTGATGATTTTATTTCTCACCATTCTTTTACTTTTGCCTCGCGTTTCAAAAACTGCCTTTCACGCGTGACTCTCTTTGAGCCTTTTGGTCGTCCTGAACCTTCAACGTCAAGTAGTGGGCACGCAGAACTCATGCTACTCGCTCTAGGAGCTTGCAATAATCAACCCAAACTTTCTTTAGGCATGGATTCACAGGCGAATCTCATGGCTATTCAAAGGCCCTCCATGGGCCATGCCCAAACTATGGCAGCCGCACTTTATGCTAGCGCTATTAATATTTGTGAGCGAAGTCTCATAGCTTGCCCGAAAGGTCTCACTCTTTCCATGCCTAAAAAATCCGACATCATTTTATTGCCCTTCGCGAACAATGCTTCCGATTTATTGCAGTTCTTCTCCGATATGCTCGAAGCGATCAACCAAGAAAACATCATTGTCGTCGCTTCAGCCGGAAATAATCATGCAAGCTCCAGCAATTTTTTTCCTGGGCGTGCTCCAGGACTAATAAACGTAGGAGCTCTCAATAAACACGGGAAACGGGCTCATTTTAGTAACTGGGGCCCCGATACTGACATGCTGGCGCCGGGGGAAGGCATCAATTTTATTTATCCAAATCTTCATAAAACTGCGGCGGGAACTTCCCTCAGTGCCGCCTATGTTGCTGGCAGCATTTCCCTCATGAAAGCCATCAATCCTTCCCTCTCCTGGAAAAGCGCGCGATATTTTTTAACCAGTGAAGCGCCGCCATTAAATTGTGAGGATTATTGTCTGAACGAAGAAAGTAGCTCGAGCAAAATCGGTTGTGCCACTTTATGTTGCGCCAGCACAGAAAATAGATGCGGTTCATTAGCGGTTGACACCGGCCGCGCTTTGGAACTTGCGCGAGGCAATCAAATAAATGCAGGCTTGCTTGAGCTTGATCATTATTATCTCATTTTCACGCGTAATATCAGCAGTTCGCAAGAAGTTTTGGTGCACAATATTGGCGACGTCGATGCCCGGGTAGAAACACAGGTCTACGACGATAATATCCTGGTTGCTCCTGCGACTTTTTCTCTTTCCTCTCGTAGCAATGCAAGCAGTGAGATGCCGGTGGCCATCAGTTTCAAAAAAGAACCCTATAAAAGACAAACTTTTAAGGTGGAATTTATCGTCAAGAATAAAAACATTATTGAAGACCGAGCGGAATTATTTATTGAATACATTCCTAAAAATTCCTTTGGCAAATAATTTCCTAAACACCTCTTTGGCGAGGAGAAATGAACAGTCTAGGCTTAAAAATAAGCACTGCCAATGCTAAACTAACGAGCGTGCATATCATCAGTGGCAGGATTATTTGTCCTTGGGGAAGGGTCTTAAAAATCCAATACCCTTGCCTGATAATCTGCTCAAGCAACACGCAAAGGGCCAAAATATAACCCCAAAGACTCTTATTTAAAAGACCAATGAGTACCATGATGGCCGCGGCATAAATTATCATATGAAGGCTGCGTGCCATTTGTGTTTGATAAAGCCCAAGTGTCCCTAAGACATGCACAAGAATCCCGACACTGGCTAGAACCACCGGATAATAGTAAAGCACTCTCGCCACGATAACGTCCTCGACTTTAATCATATTTTTTATTCTGGTAGGTGAAATATTCCGATGCTGAAAGAGCGGAGGATAAGAATCAGAGAGGCGTGATTAACCAACCGGGTATTTTTGCCAAATACTCTTCTCATCGGTCTCAATATATACTTCCGTTGCCAAAGAGCGCGTCGCTGCATTAAAATCAAGATTAATTCCCTGAAAATCCACTTGCTTCATTCCTTCGATAACTCTGAGAATTTCCAGAGGATTTGGGTCCTTTGACGAGAGTTGATTTAACCCGTGAAGAAAGAGACTTGCGCCAATGTAGGCTTCAAATGAACTGACGTCGAGAATATTTTTATCTTGATGCATAGCGGTGCGATAAGC
>CAYJDW010000102.1:0-8499 GCA_964368985.1 uncultured Myxococcales bacterium
TTTTTATCAAAACCTTTGCTTCATCATCCAAACTTGCACGAAACAAAGCCAGATTTGTATATTGTTTATTTCTAATGGGCAAAGACCCAGTTAAAGGGTACAAAATGGCAAAATCATTTTTATCAAAAGTATCTATATAGGATAAAATAGTGGGTGATCCGAGCCTTGGTAATACTTTGCCCAAAATCCTGATTTTGGAGTCAATTGAGCCCCCAAAATGACTTTGGCCCAGGTTCTATTCGCGCAGCCGGACCCATAATGCTTATTGTGTCACTCTGTCAGCAACTGGTTGATGTTTTGGGGCAGATCCAAACGTGCTTAATAAATACGGTGAATCGCCATTGCAAAAAGCCATGAAGATCAATGATAAGGATCTTGCAGAAAAGCTACTTAAGCATGGTGCTTCATGCTCAAACGAGGTTCTGGTAAACAGCTACGGCAAATTAATTTTGGAAGAGAGTGAAAAGCAACATTCAGAAGAAATGGTTGCTCCAATGAAACAATTAATTCGGGAAGCTCGAAAGCAACAATTTGATGGTGAGGCATTTGTCCGAGCAGCAGAAGCCGGAAATTTTACCTTAGTTAGGTTATTATTTGAGTATTCTCTTAATCCAAATATTAATTATCAAGATGCTGCAAACGGAGCAACGGCTTTTTTTGGAGCGGTTTACAAAGATGACATAGATATGGCCAAATATCTCGTCAAGCATGGTATTGATGTGCATCTTCTTGCGCATGAGGATGGCAAAAAAATATCGCCGTTAGAGTGTACCAATAAATATAAAGAAATTTACCCCTATGTTAAAAATTTGTTAGAAATTAAAATGCCATTAATTGATGTTGCACTAAATCATCCAGAAGAGTTAGGGAGCGAAATTGCTAGAGCTTTTATAATCATTAAATTAGTCGACAGTATGGATGCAATGTGGGGTTGGCAGGCGTTTTTAAATGGCCTTAAGGAAAACAATCTTAATCGGCTCTATAGTGAACTAAGCGATCCCAATTTTTTATCTCAAATGGAACGTAAATTTGAAGAAGCTACGCTCATTTCATTTAAATCCATTTTTAATGAAATTGAGAGTTTTATAAGCGAAGAAAACCTTAGTGGCTGCAACACAAGCTATGCTGATGAAAAACTAGCTAAACGACTTTCTCTCATTGCCGAGACTCACAACAATCCAGATAGGCTGATTAAAAACGCAGCCTTTATTTTATCTCGCTTAAGAGAAAACAACTCCCTCGGTCTCTCGACAATAATTCTTAGGGAAGGCCTTGATAGGGGAGAAACCTGTAGTGACGATATTATTCGATTAATGATACTTCAAATTCAAGCTTCTCGAGATTTAGAGAGCATTCGGATTAGGCATGGTAGCCATTGTTTGCCGATGTATTCAAAAGAAATTTTTATGAATTATATGGAGAAAATATGTCATCTTAGGCTTCCTAAGGAGTGTAATTCTTCTCCTCATCGCATTATTGGGTGGGATGCCCTCAGTCGCTACAAATATGTAAAATATTTGAGCGGAAAAAGCTTAACGAAGGCATCGAAAGAAAAAGAAAAAGCGAGAGACGAAGCCCTATCTGGTGCTGTGAAAGATAGCCTCCAGGTAGCTGACTGCGTGATAGTAAATGCTGGTGCGCTGCATCTACCCGAGTGTGCTTTTCAAAGTGCCCAAAAGTTATCTCCGGAAAGGGCTCACGATCGTGAAATCTATTTTCAAGGAATGCGCAATAATCTTGAGAATGAAGCCGACGATTTCCTCTACGAAACTTATCCACTCGCCTTAGAAGAGCTTTTGCGTAAAACACCACACACGCTTTTTGAGGTTCAATAGATTTTTTGGATTGGCTAAGAAAATTGCCACTGAAAGAATTAACGACATTGCGCAATTTTAGCCCGGCTAAAGAGGCAAGGTTTTTAGCCGCAGGAAATGCAGGTTGCAGGCCCGCCTCCGAGAGCGTACCGTCATCGGCAATAATCATGACGTTGTTCAAACCGAGAGCATAATCGAGCGCTTTTGGATAAATCGATTCGCCCATTCCCCTTAGATTGGCCCCCATACAATTCACAATATCGTCGTTCTTGCCTTGGGCACATATTTGGGAATCGCCTGCTTTTAAATTCTTAAAAATTTTGCTCGAAAAGTCTTGGTTTTCATTCTTAGACAGCGGGTCGATACCGTATTTAACTAAATCTTCGGCCTTAATCGGGCGCCTTGGTGAATTTTTTGGAGCAAAATCAATATCGTCGCCAACACACCCAAGTTTCCCATTTTCGTCCAGAAAATAGATAAAATTAGGGCTACACGAGATATCAAGAAGCTTGCCTGTCGGCACCTTGAGCCAGTTTCCTTTTTTGCCAAAGCAAACCGCTTTGCCTTGGATCGCCCCACCCCTTAGCAAGCCACGCGTATGCAAATTCCCACCCTTTCTTAGTGCCCTTTTTGAATTTCCTCATTGCATTGAGCCACCTTGAAAACCCTAATCCACTGATTTTTTGAGCTCAATATCCCATTCAAAAACAATGACTTAGCATTTCCCGCTAAAAAATCAGTTTTTTCCTTACTCAGTTGGCTCAGTCATCAATAAGCCTAACGACATTGCTCCTAAGGCTGGGGGATTGTGCTTGTTGCAGTAATATCTTTATTTGCTACAATGAAAAAAGATTTAATAGTATATATATTAATTTTGGAAAAAATATGAAATTATTTTCAGTTTGTTTTTTGTTTTCAATTAATCTTTTTTCATACAACTTCGTTGAACCAATCATTGAGGCTGCCGAAAACGGGGACGTTGACAAAATCACGAAGTTGGTCCGCCAATATTACTGGTTTGACCTGGATCAATTTATCGAGCCGCTTTTAGGTATATGTAAATCCAAATCCCAAACACTAGATCTCGATGCACTTTATAACGCGCAACGTGAGGCGGTTATTGAGTTTTACGACGAAATTATTTCTGAGTTTAAAGAACTTATTTCACAAGACGAAGTGCATGAGCATCTCCTTGATTTTTTGGGCTCCGATGATCTGCGTGGGTACAGAGTTTTTTTCTTAAAAGAAATTCACAATAATACAGAGGCTCTTAAAGACCAGTTGAAATACACACTTGCTCTCGCTCGTCAAGTTCAAGGATTGACGGTTCTAACAGAAGGTGATTCGGGATTGCTGAGTAAAAATGAGTTTACGTATAAAATGTATCTATACGTTTTCATGAGAAAGTTTTGGCTTGACCTTAGCTTCGATCGAAGAGTGACCTATTGCCCTATACGCTTTAAAAATTTCCGCGAAACGATCTATAAATTACTCAAAAAATATAAGTCGCAGGATTTCCCTCAACCTGATCGAGATTTCATGTCCTGCAATTTTCTTCCTGAAAATATTGCTATTAAATACGTGGGATGGGATTTGCCATTCCATACATTTTCAAAGAGCGAATTAGAAGAATATCTTAAAATAGCCCGCACTCATAAAGCTCTAACAATTCGAAATAACTCTTTAGCAGATACTCTTACCCAGCAACTAGAAGACGGTTCAACAATTGTCGTTTGGGCTGGACAAGCCCATCTTCCTCACACTTTTATGAGCTATGGAGGAGATTTTTATAAGCGGGCCCAATCATTGACCGAGATGTACACGCTTGCTGAACAAGAAAATCATATTGCATTCACCACAAAACCAATTTTCGACGCGTTGCAAAAAGCAAACGTTGGTTTCTTGAGCGGCGGCATGAACAAATGTTACTTTTAAAAGTGATTTTTGAAACTAAACTAGATTTGAAACCTTGAGGCGGAGCAGGTCACATCTTAAGCGAACCTAAAATATCACTAAGTGAGGCTAATCTAGGATAGGCTCTTGCTAGGAGCCCTTTTTTGCCTTTAAGGGTCTTTGTGGCAATTAGCCAAAAATCATGATTCCAGAGCCAAAGCCTCCCTAAGATGACTTGCACTCGGTATTAGGGCTTAGCCGATCTCACAAGCGAGATTTTGTAGGCTTTTTTAGCAATCGATTATTGTTTTGGCACCAACTCTTAGGCATGGGTAGATGGGAAAAATCCCAAAAGGCCATTTATGCTTGTACTCTCCGCTAGAATATGTTCACTGATTTAAGTGCGAAAATTATATGAACACCGTGGTATTTTTCGAAACCCCATCAGCATGCTTCGAGCAGACTACAAAGGTTTAGCATTATTGATCCATTCGTTTACAGCTGCTGTCTGGCAAAAAGCGTACCCGGAAATTAATTTCATGACAGTTCAGCCAGATGGCAATGACGTTATGAGAAATATCCTGCTTAATGAATTTAAGGCCGGTGAATTAGGGCTGAGCAAGTATTATAAACTGGATGACGAGAATGAAAAATTCTTTAGCGGAAATGAAGAAATGAATATGCTCGCGGATAAATTTGGTGCCGATATTTTAATTAATATTGCTGATTTGGCAAAGAGGTTTTTGTCGCTGAACAATTGTCATACGACCAGTTTCGCTAAAGACTCGATGTATCGGCTAATTTAAGCGGGTATAGGAAGGAGCAGAGTGGCCGAGCGTTGGCTGTTTGAGCCGGTCCAAAGTGGAAATTCGCCGAGCCTTGGTAATACTTTGCCCAAAATCCTGATTTTGGAGTCAATTGAGCCCCCAAAATGACTTTGGCCCAGGTTCTATTCGCGCAGCCGGACCCATAATGCTTATTATGTCACTCTTGTCAGCAACTGGTTGATGTTTTGGGGCCAAATATTAGGCTTGGGTACCCGGGTGAATTTGAAAAAGCCCGTTTGTAGTTCCTATACCCAGTTTATAAAGCATGCTAAAAGAGCTTGCGGACAAAAAACTATCCATAAGGCCCAGGCTGGGTGACGCCCATTTTTGTTTAAGTTTTAGATACCGTTACATCTTCGCCCTTTTTCCAATTTCGAATAGTAGTATGCAGTGTTAAACGGCTGCTCCACAACTTTACTTCCCGCAATGATTGTGAGAAGGCTAGGGTAACTTCATGCATGTGATTCACTATAAGCAAAATGTTCCTATTTCTTTACCTAACTGTTGGGATTTTTTTTCAACGCCAAGCAATTTAAAAATTCTCACTCCTCCTTTTTTAGGTTTTTCCGATTTTTCAATAGATGAGCCCATGTATGAGGGGCAAATTATTCTTCATCAACTTCGGCCTCTATTTGGTATACCGGTAAAATGGGTAACAGAAATTACTCACATAAAAACCCTTAGCTATTTTATCGATGAACAGCGCTTTGGTCCTTATAAATTTTGGCACCATGAGCATAGATTCCGAGAAATTTCTCATGGCGTAGAAATTGAGGATATTATTCACTATTTATTACCCTTTGGTATGCTTGGAAAAGCTTTTCATTATGTAAAGATACGCCGCGATATCGCAAGAATATTTAGCTACCGACAACAGAAAATTAAGGAATTATTCGGAGATTATCCTGCGTAATTTAAAAACACCTAGATCTTCTTTGAAGGAAAAATCATGTTTTTACTGATGGGAAGTCATCTTTTTGATCCCGCGCTTCTTCAGTTATTTAAGCAAAAAACCTTCGTCATGATCGAAGATTATGGTCTTTGTACGCATTTTCGTTATCACCGACAAAAATTGATTTTCTTTCTCGAGGCTATGCGTAACCATCGCGATCTTTTACGTGCACAAGGCTTTAGGGTTATTTATGAAGAGATTGAACTTGGCCAAAAACCTTTAGAATTTTTTGAGCGCCTTGAAAAAATAGTAAAAAGGGAAAAAAACAGCGAGATCACAAGCTTTGTTATTGAGGATAAATTTTTTCGAGACGACCTTCGTGATTTTTGTAAACAGTTAAAGCTATCGTGGCACGTGATCGATAGCCCTTTATTTCTAAATACTCAGATTGATATTGAGCAAGCTATTTCCTCGAAGCGGCCCTTCATGAAGACCTTTTATGAAAAAGAGCGCGTAAAAAGAAAAATTCTAGTCACGAAAGAAAACATTCCACTCGGTGGAAAATTTAGTTTCGATAGTGAGAATCGCTCTAAATTACCTAAAAATTTTCTTGTACCATCCCTGCCCACTTTTTCTTCTAATCCGCATCGAAGCGATGTGGTAGCGCTGGTTAAAAAACATTTTACCTCTCACCCAGGCTCCCTTGATGCTTGGCTTCCCTCTACGCGGGAACAGGCCAAAGAATCGTTAAAGAGGTTTTTAAATGAGCGTTTAAAGCACTTTGGTCCTTATGAAGATGCCATTGAAGAAAAGCACCCTTTCTTATTTCATTCGGTTATTTCGCCCTTATTGAATTGTGGCTTACTGACGCCAGAAGAAGTTATCGAACAAAGTCTGCAATTAACTGATTCTGTACCGATTAATTCCTTGGAAGGATTTATTAGGCAAATTATGGGGTGGCGTGAATTTATACGCGGCATCTATGAAAAATATTCAACCGAAGAAGAAAGTAGAAACTTTTTTAAGCATGAAAGAAAACTTACGGCGGCTTGGTATGAAGGCACCACCGGTATTATTCCTCTAGACCATGCCATTAAAAAAGCGTGGAACTATGGCTATTGTCACCATATTGAACGCTTGATGATACTTTCCAATTGCATGCTGTTAAGTGAAATTGCGCCTTCGGAAGTACATCGCTGGTTTATGGAGATGTTTATTGATTCAGCAGATTGGGTGATGGGGCCTAATGTCTATGGGATGGGCCAATTTAGTGATGGTGGACTTTTTGCCACCAAACCCTATATTGGCGCCTCCAACTATCTTTTGAAGATGAGTTCATTTAAGAGAGGCGATTGGTGCGATGTTCTTGATGGGCTTTACTGGCGTTTCATTGATAAACATCGCCACTTTTTTAGCGGACAAATGCGCTTATCGATGATGCCAAAAATCCTTGACCGCATGGATAGCCACAGAAAAAAAATGCTTTTTTTGCGAGCGGAGCAATTTATTGACCAGCATACGACACTCTAAGTTCTCCTCTATTGTTTACCTCTACGCCCCCCTCTAACGTATGGTTTTTATGATTTGACGTTATTTTGGAGGAGCCATGAGATATCAGTTTTATCGCGAACATAAATTTGTCAGCGCCATGATGAACGATCTTGAACGAAAAATAGCCACCTTTGATGTGCATGATGACGATGCGCTCAAGGAAGTAGAGCATGCATTCAAGGCCTTATGGAACATGCTTCATCAACACGCGGCCTATGAAAATGAGCGGATCCATCGACTATTATCGATAAAGAACTCATCATTGCCTAAGCCTATTGAAGCTGAACATGAGCAACAGGAGCGCGATTTGTGCGCACTTCTAGAGCGTATCGCAGCGTTATTTTCTCTTCATGGCGATGAGCGCATCAAGAAGGGCTATGAGCTTTATTTGAGCTATCGCAAATTTACGGCCGAGATGCTGCTTCATTTATACGAAGAAGAAATGGTACTCTTGCCTGAGTTGCAACGCTTATACACCGATCGCGAACTTGCCGGTGTTGCAGACATTGCCTATCGCCAAATGGAGCCGAACCATATCGTAGAGATGGTGCGCGGGCTATTTCCTCACATGAATAGATACGACCGCCACGCCTTTCTGGCTACTATGCGCATGCTGGTGCCAGAAAAATTCACAGCGGCGTGGCCCGAAATTTCTTTGATGCTGCCGATAAATGAACAACAATCATTTTCTCAAGTCTAGGATCTTTATTAGAGCAGCTCACAAGGACTGGTGGAGAAAGCTATGCATAAACGTTGGCCTTTAATTCTTTATTTTTTGTATGCTGGAACGCTTTTGTCCGGTGGAGTTGTTTCTAAAGAAAGTATCGCATCTGCGGAGGATCTTGCTTGTTATATTGGCGACACTAAAAATATGGATATTTATAATGCGCCCTACAACGCCTTTACCAATACTTTAAAGGCAAGCGCTAAAGAACGATATAAAAAGTACTTTAATGAGATAGCAGTATGTTTTGATTTTGATGATACTTTATTTGCCGCAGGTAGAGAATACAGGCTTATGTCCGCCGTTCTTCCTCTCGTTATTAGTCAGCTGCATAGGCTTAAGGTACCTCTCAGTATTTGTTCGAGAAATACTCAAGTAGATAATAAAGGCATGGATCGTTTGGCTATCGCAAACAATTTCTTTAATGGTGTCTTTAAAGCTTATTTTAATGTTGCAGACAGAAATAACAGCAAAGCTTCCATTGCGCTTTTAGCAAAAGGCGAACGCTCCTTAGTGCTTTTGATCGATGATTCCGCGAGGGAACTTAAGCGAATAGAAGAGCCGCAAATTTATAAACTTCATATTCCAAAAAAACACTTTATTTCAAAGAATGCAGATCCCGAAACAGCAGAACAAGAAGTTGAACATCTTCAACAAAACTATCGAGATGAAGAAAAAACTAAAAATAGGTGCACAAAGTCTTAGTACAGAAATAGATAGTTTATAAATGAAAAACTAATTAACCGAGCCTTGGTAATACTTTGCCCAAAATCCTGATTTTGGAGTCAATTGAGCCCC
>CAYJDW010000103.1:0-8498 GCA_964368985.1 uncultured Myxococcales bacterium
TAGCATAGGCGCTATCCCTGCTCCTTGGGATTGTTTTCTCACCTTGCGAGGCACCAAAACTCTGTCCGTGCGCATGAAGCAACATTGCGAAAACGCGAGTTTTATTGCGGAAGGCCTCAAAGACCATCCCCAAGTGAAAAAGGTATTTTTTCCGGGCGATAAGAATCACCCGCAATATGATCTGGCCTGCCGGCAAATGAGCGGCCCATCTGGCATGATCAGCTTCATTGTTAAAGGCGGCGAAACCCAAGCCCGCCAGATCTGTGAAAAAACCCGCCTTTTTACCTGCGCCGAAAGTCTCGGAGGCGTTGAAAGCCTCATTGAGCACCCGAGCTCCATGACCCATGCCAGCATCCCCCCAGAAGCCCGCCGGGCCATTGGTATTGATGATGGTCTGATCCGTTTATCGGTGGGAATTGAAGATAAAAATGACCTGTGGTTGGACTTAGAACAGGCCATTATATAGCTTCTCATTCACCATTTAATTCCTCAACAATGCAACCGCTTGACTGATGAGAATCTATCTATATAGTGTGAACATGAATAATACGCATTCATGCATAATAACTTTTTATCAGGTATCAATGCGGTTAAATCCCATTTTTGGAGAATAAAATGTCAGTAAAAAAACAATTAAGACGCTCGCTCATTTCTTTTAAAGATATTCAAATCGCATTTCTTTTGGATGATATTGCTGGCGTAGAAAAACTCATCACCGGTCGTAAAAACCCAGGTCCTCTTTTGCGTAGAGCTTTGAAAGAACTCATCAAAGCTGGAAAGAAAACCGAAAATCTTGAAAAATACATCTTGGCTAACCATGGTACCGGCACCAGAGGTCGTTCCATCCCTATCTCAGGCCAAGAACGCATCTACCGTGCACAAAAACTTGCTGCTGGCACTGCGTTCCTGAGACTTCCTCTTGCTCCACTAGGCACCCTAAAAGGCGGCAAAGTTAAGGTTGTATTTGAAAATGATCGCATCATCGTAAAAAACGATAATAAATAAATTATCTAGATTGGCCCGAGCCACTAGATTGCGAAAATAAGCGCTCGAGTAGAGCGCTATTTTTATATCCTATCATCGCTCTATTATCCACCCATATTAAATTAAAATTATATTCCAAACTTAAACGCTTAACACCATGTATCAACTGCTTAATGAGACGCGTCCTTTTAGTTTCCATCACTTCCGTAAAGAGCGGATAATTTTCTTCAAAAGTGCACGGGATCAGACTCGGCCACATTAATAATATCTCAGTGTTGGGTACTTTTAGATCTATAATGGCCTGAATTAATGGCAGAATACCCTCGAAGCTCGCTAGTTGAAAGCATTCCCCCCTATTCCTCAGCCCAAAGCCTTTCCCGCTAATCAGTACCGAAAATGGATCCTTTTCCAAAGATGGGAGATGATTCCTCTCCCAATCATCCAAGTCTTCCAGTTGCAACAAAATCTGCCCTTTTTTAGGGGAATTAGCCGGCGGCCCACTATCAAAAGAAGCATCTAAGAAACCCAAGAAAAGGTCCACAAGCCTGCGCATTGATTGGCTAAAACTCTTCAATATTAAAAGCACTATACGCATTGCTATTCCTAGTGTATGAAATCCTTATCTTGTACAAAAAAGTCTTTCAATCATTTTGACTAAACACATTGTGGGCTAAATAAGCCACACAAGGCAATGGAAAAAACGAAATATGCAACCTACTAAGGACCCTAAATCACTTTGTCCTGAAGTCATCCGCAAAGATCTCCAAAACATGATCACGGATGCCCTGCTTGAACGTTTTCTAAAGCGCCTTAATCCTGGCGAGCAGATCTCGGTTCGTGGCTTCACGGGATTTGAATGTGCCTTCCTAGAAATTAAAATTGGCACCGCTGACAAAACTCACCTTTTTGAATTCGTCGCAAAAAATCTTCGAGGGGATGAACTCGACGGCGCTTTGGGTCTGATTGTGGATTATGCCGATGGCGTTTTGGAAGAATTTTTCCGCTTTAAACGTAATCGTTATTTCCCCATTGATTTCGTTCAACGGGAATACGATGGTCATGCAGTTTTCGCGCGTCACGAGCTGATTAGTCCCACTGCGGATCAACTCGGTGATGAACTTTTGAAAAAGAATTAATTTTTTTTCGTCCTAAGAATCAAAGATGGACCGCCAGGATATCGGTCCATTTTTTTTGTTTTAAGGTTTTTTTTGTTATTTTCTTTATGAACTGCCTTGCAATTTTTCTTTCATGCGAAAAGAAACAACAACAAATCTGGTAAAATAGTCTATTTTAGTGAGGGAGAGAGTTATTTATGAGTGAGTTGGAAGTAATTGCCACTTTTGATACGCCACAAACGGCACGGACTGGTACGAAATTACTTAACAGCTGGTTTTCGCACATAATAGAAAGTTCGGATGATGATCAAGACGAAGAAAAGGTAGCGATGATCGAAGAGCTCTTCGATGATTTTGGTCTCTCATTTAGCGATTATTCTGGCGATGGCTATACTGATATTGAGTGGGGAGAAATTCCCGAAGCTTATATGGAAGGCAACAAGGTGGTCGTGGGTCTCGATTCAAAGACCGGCGTCGACACGGTGCGGGAACTTTTTGAGGCGATGGGAGCCTATGAAGTGACCGTTCACGGCGAGGAAGACTAGATGACCTACATCTGCGCCCGGCCTGGTAAGCTTTTGAAAGCTGGCCGGGCGTTGTTGTATGTTTCCTTGGCCTCAGTCTATCCAGCCTGCAGACAATGCCCGAAGAGTCCTGAACCTGCTGCCAATGAATTTCAGGAGCAAGGACAAAGCTTAGCAAGCGAACGCTTGCTCGATTATTTACCAAAAAACTGTCGTTCTGACAAAAATGATATTCCGCTTCTTTTTGGGCATTATTTTAATTCTGCTCCAGCTGATGCTGAATTAAGTATTAAAGATATCTTAGCCAATAAGAATGCTGAGTTAGTTTGCCCCCCCGGCCCTTTTTTGGTGGACGGCAATCACGCGGTGGATATCGACGAAAAGAAATGGGCCCTTAGCAATTTGCCCGATTATTTCTTGTGGTACACCCCCGCTAATCCTGAACACTATGAATTTTACTTGACCACCCAAAATGGCTTCCCGCTTAAGGCTCAATCCTTAAAACTAAATCAAGAACAAGATTCTCTCTTGGTATTATTGCCAAAAAACAAACTTGAAAGCGGCAAAACTTATTATTTGTACCTCGTACAAAAAAGTGGCCAATCCAAGCAAACTTGGATACAGCCACTTCAGCTAGCAAAAATATAAATTAACTAGGCCTTCTTACCACTTGGGCAGGCTTAAAGACCGCTTCTTCTTCATCATCGTATTCATCATGCTCATCCGCTTTTATACGGCCAGCGACGAGCTCTTGCACGAATAACAAATCAGCAGGCGGAAATTTACGCTCAGCCAAGGTGGCTAAATCAGCCCATTCCATCGCTTTCACATCAAGCGCTCGTGGCGTTCCTTCTAAAAGCTTGCAACGGAATATTAAGAGATGAACTTCTCTTGCTCCGTAACCATGACGCGTCTCAAAACAGCAAGAACCAATTTTTGCTGTAACGCCTAACTCTTCCTTCAGTTCGCGTTCGAGAGCTTCTCGATCGTCTTCGCCCTCTTCAACCTTACCGCCAGGAAATTCCCACGTAAGGCCCAGGTGACGCCCTGGCCAACGCTGAGTGAGCAGCACTTTGCCATCTTTTCTAATCAAGGCTGCAACAACCCGAAACTGTTTTTTTTCGCCTATCTCAAGTGGAGTGGATTTCACAACAAGTTACCGCCTTCCTAAATTTTAGCTAAATCCGTCATACTAAGCAGATTATGCACATGAGTTTCAAATTAAAACCGGACTACCGAGCCCCTTCGAGTTAGCGCCAGTACACTATTACCCCCAAAACTAATTTTTGGGCTAAATCCCAATGAATTTCCAACAACTTGGGCAAGGTGACCATTTCCTAAATCAAAGCTTCCCATGGCCCCTAAACTTGTCGCCATAATTAACTGATTATCTCTGATTAGCAACCTAGACACCAAACCTAAAAATACCCGTTTTCCTATTTCATTAGCGTTCAGAAAAGGAAAGCCCTGGTTGGGTACTCGAGTTCTTAATTGATGAAAATTATTTTGCCATAAAATCCGACCACCGGATTTAATGGCATACAGCGACTTATCACTAGCAGCATAAAGCGTATCTGAATTATTTGCCAGTTGATGAATACTCACTATATCAATCTTTTCCCTCACCTGCCAACTCTTCACGTCAACCGCCAACAACCCGGCTGAAAATGAAGCCACCCACAAGGTTTCGTCCATTATCAGCATGGGAGCTATTATATCAGGAAAAGACCTAATTCCCACTACAGTGCTCAAAGACACTTGTTTTTCTAACTTGCCATTTTTGGCATCCAAAATGGACAGATAGCCATCAGGATGAGGCGCCACTAAGGTTTCAAAACCTAAATTTTTATCAGCAGCCATAAAAATCAGATTGCTATTGGAGGAAAGTTTCAAACGGTCCGAGGATAATGGGCGAGCAAGATACCAATTCTGGGTGCCAGTGCTTGCATCAAGCCTATAGACAGTGGCAAGGCCGGTCGAAAAATACAAGGAACCTGACTTCAGAAGTAAATCATTAGCTATTTTACTGTCCGCCTGAAAAGAAAATAACTTTTGGTAGGAATAGGCATCATGGGCACTTAGGACCCCCTTATCGGTTCCGAAATACATCAAGCCTGAATCAAAATCGATCAGGGTATCAGTAATCACACGACCTTCGGTGGCAATTTGAGCAATGTGGCGACCAGTGTCAGCATCAAGCACGTAAAGAAAGCTATCCCCGGCACCGACGAAAATTAGTCTACGAGAGGGCTCATAGGTAGGAGCCCCATCAATATTGTCGTTCCATTGCAAACAGTTTTCTTCTTCCGAGGGAGGACCAATTAAGGAGGCAAGACAAGGCCCGCTTATTTGAGGGCTCACCATCATCTCTAACTTTAGCTCTTTGCCCACCATCGCTCGCGGCTCTTTCTTGCCCCGCAGCATCAATGGCGAACACGAGCCTAAGAGAGAAGCGAGAAGCAAAAAAAGCCAGCGCTGATAATATTTTCTTTTGGTCACTCTTTAGTCCTGCTTTTTAAAGCGACTCTTTCAATCTCTTGGCGTTATTTTCATAACTGGAAGCTGGATATTCTTCCAAAAGCTGATTGACATAGGCTGCTGCCTTTTCCTTTTTGTCAGGAATTTTTACCGCCAATCGAGCCGCTTCCCATAGCGCCAAATCGCGACCAAAAGAGCTCTTTTCCTCAATCAAAGTATTGAAAGAAGCCAAGGCATCTTCGGGTTGACCATTTCGGTCCTGGGCATAGCCAAGCCCTATTAAAGCAAGCGGATAAAGGTCGTTATTCTTTTTCATTTTCTTAAGCGCGTTTTGATAAAACTCTACTGAAGCTGCGCCTTCGTTATTTTCTAGTGCCAAGTGAGCCGCGTACAAAGCAGCCAAATTACCTACGCCAGTGCCAGCATTTTCTTTGGCGATAGTAGCAAGTTGTTCCTGCGCCGCTTTCCATTTTGCAATGTTTTCAGGCCCAGTTTTTGGCACTCCTTCTACTGCTTTCAAAGCCGTCAAATAAGCGCTTGAAGCTTGCTCTGCTGAACGCTGTTGATAATACAAAAATGCGCTAACAGCGCCGCCGGCGACAAACAACAAAACAATCAACGCACTGACGAGACCTTTGTGGTCCTGAACCCAAGTTACCAACTCAAAACCTTTGGCTTGGTATTCATCCTGCAAGCCCATGGCTCGTTCTTTCTCTTGGTGAAGTCGTGCTTCTTTTTCTTCTGCTGTCTCAATTTTTTTCTTATGAATAACTACCATGGTGCCATTTTCCCACAAAGCGAATTACTAAGCGCAGAGCCGATATGGTCTAGCTTTTATTTGTTCAACTTTATTAGCTTAGGGGATGACCAGCTAATCGTCATCCCCTTCCCACTAAATATGTGGGATTTTTTACTCATTGGGAGAAAAAAATCAAGCTTTCATTTTGATAAAACTCCTCCTCCCAAGCTTTCTTCCTCGCTGGATGGAATTTTCTCGGGCACCATGCTGCCAGATTTATAACGCTCCCAATAATCATCGAGCCATATTTTAACCTTTGGGGACAGGATAACGATGGCAAAAATATTGGGAAAGCCCATGCCAAGAATCATTAAATCGGAAAACTCGAGCACTGGGCCCAAGGCAAAAACCGCTCCCAAAAAAGAGAAAAACACATAGATAATCTTATAAGGCATGGTGTTATTGGTTTTGAATAAATATGACCAGCAACGCTCACCATAATAGCTCCAAGAAATCATGGTGGCAAAGGCGAAGAGCAATACCACAATAGACAATACCAAAGGCAGCCAAGAAGCCGTTTGCTTAAAAGCCGCTGAAGCAATCAAAATGCCGTCGTTGCTACTATTTTGGTAAGCGCCCGTAACGACCACAATCAGGCCCGTCATGGTGCATACAACAATGGTATCGATAAAAGGTTCAAGCAGGGCAACAATCCCCTCTCGCACAGGTTCGGTGGTCACAACTGCGGCGTGAGCGATAGCTGCTGAGCCAATCCCTGCCTCATTGGAAAATGAGGCGCGTCTCATACCCGTGATCATCACACCCATGAGGCCCCCATAACCCGCTGCAGGATTAAATGCGCCATTCCAAATCGATAAAAAGGCTTGAGGCAGTGCTTCGTAATTATCGATAAGAATCCACGTGCCCGCTACGAGATAAATTATACACATGAGTGGAACAATAAAACTCGCAGCGCTGCTGATCCGCTTGATGCCGCCGATAATTACCATTGCGACAAAGCTCGCCAAGATTAAGCCAAAAAGCCAAGCCCGTCCCTGAAGAGCAGGAATTGCCGCAGCCATGGAGGCATAGGCCTGATTCGCTTGAAACATATTGCCGCCTCCTAAGCTACCCCCTATGCACATGATCCCAAAAATAGCCGCGAGCGTTTTACCTGATTTAGGAAAACCGTGTTCCGCGAAACCCGCTGAAATATAGCGCATGGGCCCGCCAAGCACTTGGCCTTTCTGGTCGATATGGCGGTATTTCACGGCGAGGGTACATTCAACCATCTTGGCGGTCATGCCAAAAAAACCGGCAAAGATCATCCATAAGACGGCACCAGGCCCCCCTACCGCGACGGCCACTGAAACACCGGCAATGTTTCCTAAACCCAAGGTGGCAGCAAGCGCTGAAGCAAGGGCTTGAAAATGGTTTATCTCCCCCGGATCACTCGGCCGATCATATTTTCCCCGAGTTACATCGATGGCGTGTTTAAAGGCTCTGATGTTAATGAATCCCATTTTGATGGTCAAAAAGATCGCACCTGAAATAAGCCAGACCACTACGAAGGGCAAACTGATGTCTTCAGAGAAAAAAGCCACATTGTAGAACAAGACTTTTGAGGCGGGGTTCACCAAATAATTAACGAAGATATTTTCAAGCCCTAGAAAAAAATTCTCCTCGCCTGCGGTGGCGGCCTCGGCAAATAGGGTCCAACTCGGCCACAAGAGGCAAAAAAAACGTATCAACATTCGCGCACCCTTAAGTCCATAAACAAGGACATTCCCAGATCATTTGTTGTCAGCATCGTCTATTTTGGCGACAAATTCTTCGAGATTTAATTTTAGCAGCGGGTTTTTGGCCTAGGGGACTTGTAAAAGACCTGCGAATAGTTCATCTAGATTTTCGTGCGGCGGTGGTGGAACGGTAGACACGCTACTTTGAGGTGGTAGTGGCCAAAAGCTGTGGGAGTTCGAGTCTCCCTCGCCGCACCAAGAAAAAAAAGACGCTTTTTATAGGCGTCTTTTTTTTGTCTGTTTTTTTAGCAATGTGCTACAGTCTCGCCGCCATCACCACCACCGGCAAATCACGATGGCGATCATGAGCGATCACTGCAAATCCTAGTCGCTCATAGTACGGCACAAGATTGTGATCAAACGCAAACAAATAGAGCTCGGAAAATCCTAAGGCCGCCGCCTTTTGTTTAGTGGCGTTAACCAGCTGCGTACCTATCGATCGATTTTGGTGACTCGCCTTCACACAAAGATCCGTCAGCCACGGCGTGAGGTCAGGCCGAATGCCGTCGGTTTTTTGGAGCGCGCATATGCCGACAGGATGCTCGCCGTCGAGCGCCACGTGGGCAAGAGGGATGCGTTCTGACTCGTGCCAGGAGGTCATCCAGCGGTTCACTTCGTCGCTGGTGATGCTGGGTACCCAGGGTTTGCCGAGAACGGCCAGCCAGATTTGTGTGAGCGCGGGGATGTGGTGTTGGTGATCGCTGAGCGATCTAATAGTGATCATGGGCTTCGCCTTTAGAAGTGCACACTTCTAAAGGGAACTTAATTAGGGGAGTGAGCATTCCCTGGTTATCTGAATTTCTGGGTGTAAGATACGAAGGTTTCCGCTGCGCGGGCTGGTAAAAAAAAATTTAAATAT
>CAYJDW010000104.1:0-8497 GCA_964368985.1 uncultured Myxococcales bacterium
AATTCGTAGCCGGTCCAGCAATATCAAGATGCGCCCATTTAACGCCCCCCTTCACAAATTCTTCCAAAAACAAGGCCGCCGTAATGGAGCCGCCCCAGCGTTCGCCGATATTTTTGATATCAGCGACGGGAGATTTGATGGCGTCTTTTAATTCTGGGAGGAGGGGAAGGCGCCAATAGGATTCACCGACCGCTTTACCCGATTGGCAAATAGCATCACATAGTGCGTCGTCATTGGAGAAAATGCCTGCGGTTTTTGTGCCCAAAGCCACCATGCAGGCGCCCGTGAGCGTGGCTACGTCGATGATGGTGTCTGGTTTATCGCGTTCTTGAGCATAATCCATGCAATCAGCCAACACTAAACGGCCCTCTGCGTCGGTATTACCGATTTCCACCGTGGTTCCTTTGCGTGAAACCAAAATGTCGCCGGGGTGATAAGCATGGGGGCCGACGCCATTTTCTACACAGCCCATATAGCCCACCACTTCAATGTTTGCTTCAAGTTTGGCGATGGCTCGCATGGCGCCCAAAACCGCTGCAGCTCCCGACATATCCACTTTCATGTCGAGCATACCGTCGGCGGGTTTAATATCTAAGCCACCTGAATCAAAAGTAACGCCTTTGCCGACCAGGGCGATCACGCGCTTGCTCGGTTTTTTGGGTTTGTAATGAAGTCGGATTAAGCGCGGGGGCGAAATATTTTGTGCAGCACTTCCCACAGCGAGCATGAGGTTCATTTTTTCTTTTTTGAGCTTTTTCTCGTCGAGAATATCAATTTCTAAATCACATTCTTTGGCTACTTCAGCGGCATGCTTAGCGAAGGCTTCTGGATTTAACTCCATTGGTCCCTCGTTGATCAAGTCACGTGCGAGACAAACACTTTCGGCAATTTCGTGAGCGCGCGTAAGAGCAAGCTTTTGCTCTGCCGTAGGATCTTCGGGCAAATGAATTTCAATTTCCTTGACGTAATTCTCTTTTTTATCTTTGGTGTGATAGCGATTAAAAGTATAGGAAGCGAGTCTAATACCTTCAGCTAGGGCTTGCACCACGTCAAATAAGGGCACGGTAGTTTTTTCGGGGATGACATAACTAAGTTTTTTTGCACGTTTTTTTTGCGCAAGTTTATAGGCCTCCCCCCCTGAGCGGCGAAACAAATCGACGCTTTGGGTGTGATGGTCGCCTAAGCCCAAAAGTGCGATGGCTTTAGCCTTGGATTTACCCAAGGAAGAGGTACTAAATACCTGGCCCTCGTCAGCTTTGAAACCTTCTTCACAGGCGCTACTGATTAAATAACCGGCAATCTGGGTGTCCAGTTCTTTGATGGTTTTACAGGCTTCAAATACACTATTTTTAGGCTTGGCTTTAGCGGAAGCTTTTTTGTCATCGGGCTTGGTTTTAAAGGCTCCGGCGATCAATAAATCGCTTTCGGTGGTTGCTTTCGCTGGCTTTGGCAGGAATATCTTCATAAAACCCCCTTTTGGGATGATGGCTGATTTTCTAGATCAGTTAGATAAGATGCTAATCACTACCGTTATTTCAATAAAAGGAATTGCCGTCAATGTTGACCGAACGAGATTCTAAAGTTTTTGGTGGAACCATGCTCATAGCTGGTACCAGCATTGGCGCCGCTATTTTGGCTATGCCCATCATGACCGGCCTATTTGGCTTTTATGGCACGGTGGCGATTATGCTCGGTTGCTGGCTTTTCATGTATTGGACCGCCCTGCTTATTTTAGAAGCAAGCCTTTGCTTTCCTGATGGCGCAAGCTTCATTAGCATGGCAAGGGAAACTTTAGGCAAAACGGGCTCTGTCATTACCTGGGTTTGCTTTTTGCTCCTTTTTTATTCCCTGGTGGCGGCTTATTTAAGTGGCAGCGGGCGCATCATCATCGATTCTTTGGAAGGTTTTCTTCATGTAAAACTACCGCCATTTCTCGACATTTTGCCCTTGCTTCTTATCTTTGCGCCTTTCATCTATTTTGGTCTTTCGGTGGTGGATAAGCTTAATCGCTATTTGATGATTGCCATGTTTTTAGCCTATGCCGTAATAACTTTATGGATGTTACCTAAAGCAAATATCGGGTATTTATCTTATACTAATTGGTCTTTTTCATTGTTGTCATTTTCTGTGGTAGTAACTAGTTTTGGTTATCATGTAATTATTCCTACTTTAGTGACCTATCTTGATCGTGATGTTAAGAGGGTAAAGAAATGTTTGTTTTATGGCAGTTTAATACCTTTATTAATTTATTTTCTATGGGAAATGAGCATCCTCGGAGTAGTGCCGGTGGGGGGGACTAACGGTCTCGCTGAAGCTTTTATGTTGGATATGCCGCTTGCCAAATTGTTGCGTATTCATACCGGGCATGATTTTATTGCGAGTCTGGCACGAGGTTTTTCGATTTTTGCCATTGTTACTTCGTTTTTAGGGGTAGCTCAGGGTTTATTTGATTTTTTGAAGGATGGGATTAAGGCGGGCACGAGCCACAAAAAGAAATTTGCGGCTTTTTTGCTGACCTTTGTGCCTCCCATCATTTTTATCATCGGCTTTGAGTCAGGTTTTATTGCGCTGCTTGAATATGCTGGGGCTTTAGTATCGATTATTTTAGGTATCATTCCCATTTTGATTGTGTGGCGTTTGCGACAAAGCAAAGAGCATAATCCTAAGTATCGCGCTAAAGGCAATAGGTGGGCGCTCATCTCAGGAATTGCTTTTTTTGCTTTTGTTGTTCTGTTGGTACTATTAAAAAATTTAGCGGTAATTCGTTTCGATGTTGGAAATTTAATATAAAAAAAACCCGCTATAAGGGCGGGTTTTTTTCATGCTGCTAAAGAATCCTAGAAGCCAGTTTTAATAGGAACGAGGGATTTCATTTCGCCAGCAGCATCACCAATATCGGTGGTATTTCCTTGCCCGAGTTGACCGAAGGTGTTTTTGCCCCAGCATTTTAGGCTTTGGTCATCGAGGAGAGCGCAGGTGGTATTTCCGCCTGCAGCAATAATCGCGCCTTTTCTGCCGTCTCCTAGTTCAATACCTGATAGAGCTGCCATTTCACCAACTTCATCGCCTAAATTGGTGAGACTATTTTGACCCAATTGGCCAGCACTATTTTCGCCCCAGCATTTGATGCTTTTGTTATCGAGCAGAGCACAGGTGTAATTTTCCCCTGCAGCAATGGCGGTAGCAGCGCGACCATTCCCGAGGTTAACGGGAAGAATGGTAGCCATTTCGCCGAGCTCATCGCCCAATGAAAGAGTGCTATCTTGTCCGAGTTGTCCGCTTGAGTTTAAGCCCCAGCATTTGACCGTAGCATTGTCGAGCAGAGCGCAGCTATGATTGGTGCCTGCAGCAATGGCTTTAGCTTTACGTCCAGGGCCCAAGTTCACCGCGCCTAAAGCCGCCATTTCTTCAGGTTCATCGCCAATATTAAGGGTATTATCTTGGCCAAGCTGTCCTTTGTCATTGAGACCCCAGCATTTCACTTCACGGTTAACAGTGATGACACAGCTATGTTTTCCACCAACGGCAAGTGCTTCAACATCAGCGCCGAGAGGAATAGGGGAAAGACTGTGGCCCATTTCATTGGCATCGTCGCCGAGGGTATTGGTATGACCTTGGCCAAGTTGACCTGCGTCGTTGTGACCCCAGCATTTTACGTCGCCGTTGTCGATCAAAGCGCACTGATGACGTGCACCTGAATCAATGTCGGTGGCGGTATTGCCGGCGCCAAGGTCGACAATATTTAGGTCGCTGCCCAATTCACTTGGGCTATCGCCGAGGTCAGAAGTGGAGCCTTGTCCGAGTTGGCCGAAGGCATTATCGCCAAAGCATTTCACTTCATTTTTGTTGTTTATAATGCAGGTTGATGCGCTTTCAGAATCACCGCCAGCAGCGACGAGTTCCGTGGACATGCCCGAGCCGATGTTTACCGCGCCACTGGTTGAGACTGCTACGCCTACGCCATCGCCAATTTCAGCGGTATTTCCTTGACCTAGCTGGCCAAAATCATTGAGGCCCCAGCATTTCAATTGGATAGTTTTGCTATCAATCATACAAACGTGGCCATAACCAACATCTAAAGTTGTACGAGCGCTTGCCATGATTTTGGCTTCACTTCTGCAATTGGAATTGCAACCGTCGCCATTTACGCGATTACCGTCATCGCATTCTTCCGCTTCAACTTTGCGCTTGCCATCGCCACATCCGCCTTTTTCAACTTCAGGCTCAGTGGGTTTTGGGGTTTCTTCACGTTTTTCAATTTCAGGTTTGGTAGGGTCTTTTTTGGTTTTTTCAGGTGGTGTTTTTTTGTCATCTGCTTTCGGTGGAGGAGGAGTTTTTCCTCGCCCATCAAGCAAATTATTTTTATTTTCTTTAGCAGAGTCGGACACCTCATCTAAGTTTTCCTCAGTTTCTGGACCGCAGGCGCCGAAGAAGAAGGTGATTGAGAAGCCAACAAGTATGGCGGCAAAGTGTTTTTTTGTTTGAGAATTCATGAATATCTCGCGAATACTGTTGTTAGTTATTTAAAAGATACCATGATAAAATTTATTATCTAAATTTGTGTTAATTCGGCAGGTTAAAGAGATTGAAAAATGCGATTGCAACAGCATTTATTTTTTTTTCTTTCTGTGGCAATCCAAAATTTTTGTCGACCTAGATGAATATTCAAAGATTAAAAAAAATCCAAGAAGCTTAAGCCAAAATATCTATAAAAGAAAATAACTGTTGGAGCCAGTTTGCATCCTGCAAAGGCAGAATAACCAATAGGAATTAGCATGAAAAAACTATTTTTAATGTTTGCCATTTTTTGGACAGCTTCATCTAGCTTGAATGCGAGAGAAAATCGCGAGCCAAATTCTCCATCTGGAGAATATAAATTTTCACTGAATGATATTCAAGAAACCGTGCGAGCTGCTTTAGAGAAAGCTGACGAAGAGATTAATCTATTGTCAGAATTAGGCGAGTTAGAAGAGGTTGCTTATCTTTATTTCCAAGACTATCTTGAAAAAATAGCATCATATAATGAAGTGTCTCCTCTCACGGTTGATTTGCTAGAATCTTATAAAACGGATCTGGTAAATGCATTTGTATTGAAAGAATTTAAAGAGCGTTATCCCCGATTAATTTATGATCAATCCAAATGGATGTTTAATAGTGTTGGCGGTATTTATGCCAACATGTTGATGCTCTATTGTTCGCCCAAAGAATATATTGTTTTGTGGGGCAATACGCTGCAAGCCGATAATAAATTCTCTGGCTATTATCCTTTTATGAATGAGTTTGACGTTATGGTTCGAGGCGAAATGCAGTCCCACGACCTCAATGCGCCAGGCCATGCTTCGGTGATTTATCGCCCCAATCTTCAGGATGGCCAAAGGGCTACGACGGTGGATACTTCAAATCTGATTCCAAAGAATGTGCGGGCATACAATCTCAAAGCTCATAGCTATATGGTTTCCTATGCTCAGGGAAATATTCTAAAGGCTTTTGTTCCAGGTGCTATCATGCCGGGCATATTTGTTACTCAGGATTGGAGTGGATTATTTTCTCATATTAAAGAAGGCATTTTGGCTTTTCTCATGACCAAGAAAAAACAGGAAAAAGTAAAAGAATTGGATTGGACAAAGAATCCTAATTATCGTGCGCTCACTATCATTGGTAGCTATCGGGCTCGACGTTAAGGGCTTTACTTCATGGCGAGCATGGGTGCTATGTGGGCACGCTCCGTTCGCCATGAAACCAAGCAAAATAATATCTGTAATTTTTCATTTTTTAATAAAATAAAGCATACTATTATTTGATCCATTTTGGAAGAGTAAAAGATGCAATATTTTTCATTGTTATGTGCTGTATCTGCGATGGTTTTTTTCTCGTCTTGCAGCAATAATTCTTTAAATGACAAAGAACTAAATATTGATTCTAAAGGCGCAGTTATTAAGCCGCCTGTATCTGATGATAAAGATGAAACTGACAATGTTGAAATTGAAGATCCGCTAGTAAAGAATCCACCCTTAATTTTTCCTCCGGATACCTCTCCCGGCAGCGGTGGCACACAGGGGCAGGGTGGTGGCGGCCATGGAGGAACGGCCAATGAGAATGGTGATGATTGTCCGCTCGATCCAGAAAAAAACCAACCCGGCACTTGCGGTTGCGGCGTGCCCGACAGTGACCTTGATGACGATGGGTTAGCGGATTGCCGAGATAATTGCCCTGCCGATGCTAATCTTAACCAGGGCGATAGGGACAACGACGGGCAAGGCGATCTTTGCGATTGCGCACCAGATGATCCATCGGTCGGCGCTTTTTCAGGATTGACGCGTTATGTTGACCCAAGTGGGAGCGATGTGGCAAACGATTGCCTTAATTTTAACGCACCTTGTCAAACCATTACTTATGCTATTGCACAAGCGAGTCCACAGGATGGTATTTCTCTGGCAGCGGGCACTTTTAATGAGTCTGCCCTGGTGGTCGATAAAAATTTAGTGATTTTTGGTGTCTCGGCCAATGCCACTATCGTCAATGGTCAGCTGCAAAACCGAGTATTTTCCATAAATCCGCTCATAGAAGCGACCTTCTGCAATTTTAGGATTAGACAAGGCTTAAGTCTGGGAGAGGGCGGAGGGATTTTTAGTGAGGGAGACCTCACTCTTGTGAATGCCGCCGTCAGCAATAATACGAGCGCGAATGGCGGTGGTCTGAGGACTGCGACCAATACCACGACCATCATTAGTAATACTCTTTTTGAGGGCAATGTAGGTACTAGTTTTGGCGGAGGGATTAGCAATGGTGGAAGCCTTCTCATCACCAACGATAGTATTGTGAGAAATAACACCGCAGTAATTGCAGCGGGCGGCGTGGGAACTTTGGGTTTACTTACTATCAGCGACAATGTTTTGTTCACCGGCAACACAACTTCAGGCAGCGGTGGAGCCATTTCGAGTGCGGGAACAGTGGTAATTTCCGATAGTAGTTTTATTGCCAACTCAGCGCAAAGCAGTGGAGCTATTGCTAGTGGGGGAAGTCTCACCATCACCAATGTCACTGTTTCGGGTAATAATGCCGTGGATTTTGGCGGCGGTATTGGCTCAGCGGATAATCTTCTTATTTATGACAGTTTCATCATAGATAACGCGGTGACGGGAAGTGGCGGAGGAATTAATAGTGATGGCAATATGACTATTCTTAACACCACGATCAGCGGCAATACTGCTGGTGAAAACGGCGGAGGTATACGAGAGGCCGACGTGACCGAAATCAGTCCTTCGGTGCTGATTGAAAATAGCACGCTGTCAAACAATAGCGCAGGGTTTGATGGTGGGGGCATCGCAATCTATTCACAAAATTTGGAAACAACCACTGTTACCCTTAAAAACAGTACTTTTAGTGCTAACTCAGTGACGTTGAATGGCGGGGGAATTCATGCGGCAGATAATAGTGTCATTATCATGAACAATAGCACCATCGCCTCAAATACGGCCACGGGAAGCGGTGGCGGCATTTATAAGGAATCTTTAGCCTCTGCCACCAGTTTTCATAGCCTAATGGTTAATAACACCGCTCAAAACTGTGCCACCAATGTTGGCAATGTTCTTACTACCTCAAATTACAGTTTATTCAGCGATAACAGCTGCACGTTCACCGCAGGTGCGAATAATGTGGCCAACCTTGCGCCTTTGATTGGGCCCTTACAAAATAATGGTGGTCCTACCAAAACCCATGCTCTTCTTAGCCTCAGCCCCGCCATCGACCGCGGTGACACTAGTTGCAACGTGAACACGGATCAGCGAGGCGAGCCAAGGCCGGTCAATATTGTCGGCGTGTCGCCTATAGATGCACAAACACGATGTGACATTGGGGCTTTTGAGCTTCAGCCTTAACGAAGCGGAATCTTCTTCCTCATAATAGAGGCCACTAGGATGGGGGATAACCCCTGCGTTATTTGGGCGAAATATATAATTAATTTGCATAAAAAACATGGATTAAATAATGTCTTATTGTTGGGTTAATATAGTCATTAATTTTCGTTGTGGAATTTGCTGACACGAATGATTTATTAATGATTATTGATTAATGTCAGGTATTATCTTGCGAAAATTATTAAAATACATGGTCTTATTGACGTTGTTTATTTTATTTGGTGGGTGTGACGATCAGTCTAAAAAAACCAAAAGCAAAGTTGAAATTGAGCAGGAAGATGAAGCACCAGAAAATACTAGCCCAGCAAACGGGGAGATTAGGAATAGCCCCTCAACTGGTGATGGCACCCCAGAAGAGGCTCCTGGGCAAGTGGATCCAGTTTTAGCAGAGCCCGATCTCGTTCCTGGGCGGACTTCGGGAGGGGGGGCTGCGCCGATTCCGGTGCCGCTTCCAGTACCACTTCCAGTACCGGTCCCAACCCTGGTTCTTTGTCCTACACCTGAGTCCATGTTTGACGATGATGGGGATGGTCGAGCTAATTGCTTGGATAATTGTCCATTAACTCATAATCCCAAGCAAG
>CAYJDW010000105.1:0-1674 GCA_964368985.1 uncultured Myxococcales bacterium
GTTGCATAGGAAAAACTGTCTACTTTTGAATCCCACTAAAAATGGGGGGATTACCCTATTTTCCCTGATATTTTCGGGCTTGCTTATATCGAAACCATCAAGATAAGCAGATACAGCTATTACATGGCGCTTCAATTTCTTGTCATACAGAACAACTCGCGCTTGTTTTCTCGATGAAATATCTTTTATAAGCTAAGCTATCAACTTGTTTTTTCTAGAACAGCTTGCGCTGCGTCTTCGAAATAACACTCATGACGAGAAAAATTGGTTTTGTTGCCAAACTCATGGTCATCAGCTAAGTATTTCTCATCGCCGAAAAATATTAGCCAAGGGTATAAGTAGAATAAGGGTATAAGTAAAATAAAGGCGTATTATCGGTTCGGCTTCACGAATAACATCCCAAATCCAATTTGTTTTAATGGCCAATGAGGTTCGAAATCATGATTTTTGGCGAATTTCCACTATGGACCGGGCAAACATTTTGAAATGGTTGACAAAAATAAATATACTTTTTAGTTTAATCATTAAGAAATCAATCAAATACACCATTAAAAACAACACAGGATTAAAGAATGCTTGCTAATTTTAAATTTAAACAATTTTCATTAATAATGCTAATTATCTATATATCGCATGATATTAGTGCCATGACATATAACGAACAAAATAAAAATAATGCTTCTAATCTTCATCGGTTTTTAGGTGATGAAAATCTTAAAGTAAAAAAAATAATTATCTCCTTAGCTATAAACTCTTTTCTAAAAAATGAAGAATCAGAAATAATAAGAATAAATAAAGAAATTCACAATAATGAGCTGGAGGAAAATTATATTAAAAGGTATTTTAAAATAAAAAAAAGTTATTATGAAGATTTTTTCTCCGATAAAGATGGGAAGAAATATACATACAGAATGACTCCATTTACATATTTTACTTCGACTACTCCTTCTGATTTCTATGCTCGAATTCTGATTAATAGGTTAGCAGAAAATTTGGTAGATAAACTTGAAGATGCCCAGTTTTTAGTTTCTTATTTTACAAAACAATGCCAATCTGATGAGAATTTTAAGGATTGTGAAAAAGAATTTGATGAGTGGTTAGAGGGCAAGAATATAACAATTCTGCCTGAAGCTAAGCTCTATGAAAAAAGTAACAAAGTATTAGAGGAACGTATTAAGAATTTGATTAAGCTTTATAATATTGGATCTCAAGAATCAAAATTTATATCTATCATTAACTATGATCTTAAGGGAAACAATGAACCGTATGAAAATAAATTAATTAAATTGTTTATTGAAAACAAACTCCTTTTTAAGTGTGATCGTGAAAAAATAATAAAAAGTAACGAAATAAATTTAAATATTATTAAAATTTCTGCAGATGAATTAAAAAACCCTTTCAATTTTGAAGATTTACACTCTAAAAAGAATGATTTAAATATTGATTATAGCGAAAAATTTATTATTGATTTATTGCTTTGGTTTCGTGATGGACAATTAGAGTTTAAAAAAAATGAAGAATTTGCAAATAAAAATATGGAAGACTTGATTGAAGAGGAAAAGATAGAAAAAGCTGAAAAAGAAGCACGAAGAAAAAAGAAAAAAGCTAAAAAAGAAGCACAGAAGGCAAAGAAAAAAGCTGAACAAGAAGCACTCAGAAAAGCTGAAGAAGAAG
>CAYJDW010000105.1:1774-8395 GCA_964368985.1 uncultured Myxococcales bacterium
CAGAAGGCAAAGAAAAAAGCTGAACAAGAAGCACTCAGAAAAGCTGAAGAAGAAGCACGCAGAAAAGCTGAAGAAGAAGAGGCAAATAGAAAAGCTAAAGAAGAAGAGCGTAGAAAGGCTGAACAAGAAGCACACAGAAAAGCTGAAGAAGAAGCACGCAGAAAAGCTAAAGAAGAAGCAAGTAGAAAAGCTGAAGAAGAAGAGCGTAGAAAAGCTGAAGAAGAGTATAGAAAGGCTGAAGAAGAAGAAAATAGAAAAGCTGAAGAATACCGGGCGCTTCTTGATTCATGCCTGCGCTTAGAGGGGAGCATAATAGGCAAAATTGAAGCATTTTTCGGTAAAGATTATCTTATAGAGGTCAAGGATTTTGAATCGTTAATCGTTATACAGCAAAAAGTAGAAAATAATATTAAAAACATGCAATATCGTTCGTTTAGTCTAAATTCTGAAGTCAATAATTATATTATTGATTTAAAGGGTTATGAACAGTATTTAATCGATATTGATAACCATTATCATTTAAATCTTATCAATAGAACTAATAT
The DNA here is from genome assembly GCA_964368985.1 of uncultured Myxococcales bacterium. Lineage (GTDB taxonomy): Bacteria > Myxococcota > UBA727 > UBA727 > JABDBI01. The sequence goes on from CAYJDW010000105.1 coordinate 2,320, forward strand.
ATTTGTAGATAGTTTGATGAAAAATTATGAAAATGAACAAAATCTAAATCATATTTATAATGAGGAGCATTATAATGAAAATGGTCTTTGGTTTCCCCCTAAAAATGAATTTTAAAACTTATTTATTACTCCCAATACTTACTTCTTGGGTCAATGAAAGAATAAACTAGGTCTGTAAGCATATTGATAGTGGCATAGAAAAAGGCAATAAATAAAACACAGGTTTGTATCATGGGTAAATCAAGCTTTTGAATTGATTCAAAAAGTAATAGCCCAATACCTGGCCAATTAAATATTTTTTCAGTAACCACGGTTACTGCTAAAACTGCCCCAAATTGTAGGCCCATAAGAGTGATTACTGGTATAAGAGAATTTTTTAGAGCATGCTTGCGCGAGACATTCTTGCAAGCATGGCTGCCAGTGCCATACCTAAGGAACTACTTGGCATTTATAGTCAAATGGCCAGAATTAATGAAGTTCCCAATTTTATCTTCAACAAATAATGTCTTTTTAAAATGCTCAATTAAAAGCTTTATTATACTTAAAAAATTCCTATCGGTGAAGGGTATAAAGTTCGGGCCTGATTTGAGCTGGTCATTCGAGCAAATTTTCCAAGCTATCGTTTAACCATAGAGGCAGGTCTTTATAACGGTCGTCAATAATCGGGTCATTAAGAAAGGAAAAATCATATTTTTGATCCTGATCACCTTCACCGTATTGTTCCAGCCAAAGAAAATTGAAGTCATTATATTCTGAAGATTTAATATTAAAAACCCATAATTTATGTTTTGGTGCTGAGGAGTATTGTGGTTTAAATGCATTTTTTAGTCTTGAATTTAATTTGAAAAAAGTAATTTGCCAAAATTTTTCATTGGTCAATTTAATTTCTCCGCAAGATTTATTCCAATACCAGTAAATAGCCTTAGGCAAGTCATCCGTAACAATTGAACCAAGACCAAATTTCCCATTCCTAAAATCATTTAATTCCCCTATTGATTTAAGAGGGGGCAGGAAATCTATAGCTGCCTTTGAAGTCTCCTCATTAAAATGAGTTAAAGCTCTTTGTTGCTCTGCAGTTAGAGAGAGGCTCAGCGCACTAAAGGACATTGTAAAAATAAATCCCGCAAGTAGATAATTATACATGTGAATTACTCCTGAATACAGCGGTGCCCGATTGTATTGATTATAATTTTGTCTTCCCCGCGAAGGCGGGGATCCAGAGCTTAATGCCTTCATGGCTGGCCCCCCGCCTTCGCGGGGGCGACAACCTTTGGAATAATCAACTCAAGAGTGCGCCGCTGTAATAAGTTGAAAATAAATAAAATAATTAATATTGGATTTGAGCAAGACAAGAATACAACAGGTAAAATTCTTTAGTTCCGTCTGCAAAAATTAGGATTATTTTCCATACTTTTGCAGAAAAGTTCTTTTCCTCAAGGGGCAAATTTTTTCCCGCGCTTGAATTCAACTTTGTTAGTTGAAAATCAGCCACCTTTTCATTGTTGGAAAATATTTGCCCTTTTTTAACTCCGTTGGATTAATTGGACTCAAATGCTCGCCCTTAGGCGCAGAAGAATATGTCATAGTTTTTAAAAAGATCTAGATTGTAGGCCATGAAAAAAAAACCTAAGCCCCTAATTGTCTGGCGCGGATAGAAGGAAAATGTGAATTAGTCTTGTGTTTTTCCCCTCTTGGCTTGCGTTAAAAATGAGCTCTATTTGTATGAATTTGATAAACTGATCAATGGGTTGAGATACTTGTTTATTCGGAATTTTTAGTGTATTTAGTTGCGCGGTAATGAAAAACTAAAAAAGTTTTCTGAGATTACCAACCATTATTAATTTAGTACAACATTTTGATATGCATGGGTCCGGCATGAAAAATACATTTATTTGCCTTAAAATTATTATCTGCCTCAGTGTAACTATTGATGCATATGCAGCTCGACTAATTTTATTTAACGGCGCTAGCTCAGCTGGAAAGTCGAGCACTGCCCAAGCGCTCCTTGAGAACCTGAAAATAAATTCTCCCGACGAGGCTTGGAAGATTGAATCCATTGATGCTTATGCCCTAGAAAGCGAAAATCATCAAAAGGAGTCGATCACCTGTGGGAGATCCCAGGAAGGGCAGTGGATCAATGCCTTCCACCAACGAATTGTATCCACGTTGCTTAAAGGAACCAACGTTATTGTCGATCACGTCATGATGAATGATAGCTTTTTCCGCAATGCTCTTTACGCCTTTGAGGGGAAAGAAGTATTTTTTGTTAAAGTTTTCACCGATTTCGAACATGCCGAACTCAGGGTAAAAGAAAGAAATGCTTCCAAAAACTTAGCGGAACATCGAGAACCGGCATGTCTATTAAGTCACTATGGCCGCCAGAAACTGGAGCCCAATACCTTCCTCCGTGGTGGCAAGACCGTTGGACTAGGACAAACATGGGGCTACCCCACGCATACGGGCAAAATTTATGATTACGAGGTTGAAACCACGCATATTTCGCCCGAACAGGCTGCAGAGGCGATCTTAAAAGCTTACAGAGACAATCCACCTGCAAAGTTCTCCTTTTTTCGAAGGCATATCAATCTATGGAATGCCTTGCATGAGGAATGGGAATATTCCGATTCTGATGGTTACTGGGTCCAGCACCTAAAAAGGACTACATTTGATCGAGAGTATAGCCATTTACGAAACTTATTCTTTTAGGGAGCAAATCGCGCTGTTGGCGATTTTCTTATGGGGGCTTATCAAAAAAGGTCATTTTGTTAGTCACTTGGGTGATTGAGATGGAAATCCACTTAGCAATTTTGTTTGCTTTGTTGAGCGAAGTAAAATTCGCAAGCCAAGTCTTTTGACCGGCACATAGTTTGAACCGGTATAGTAGAAATATAAGTATGGCTCCGTGATTCTTTCAAAAGAAAACCAACAAAAATTTTCATGAACCGCTATCACCTAAGTCCATCTAATTTCAGATGGCGAGATAAAGAATGAGGATAACGGACCATGAAGAAAATAGTGCTGCTTGTCGTGACTTCCTTAGTGATTCAATCAACCGTATTCGCTGGACTGTGTGAGTCGAGCATGGGCAATTTGAGTTTTTCGGGCATCTCGATCGATGATTCAGGCCATGCTCGCTGTAATTATTCCTATTGCTACTATGGCTGCATGACTAACAGTTATGAGCTTGGAGGGTGTTATAAACCTGGCGAAGGAACATGGCAAAATGGATCGTGCAGCAACGGATGCACGGTTATAATGACGCCTTGTGTCGATTGATCGTTGTAGGTACCAGCCATTTAGGGGGCTACAGTTCGTCTTCATCCTCACTAATCAAAGGCGCGTCGCAATTTTTTGATAATACGGCGCAGCTTTTTGTCACCGAGCCGTCGCGCTTTTGATACCGCGGTTGGTTTTGTAGCAATATCCTTCTTATGCACGACGAGCGCGTCGCGAATCAGCTGCACGAGGCGCTCGCAGTAGAGTGCACTGGATCAACGGCTTCATAACTAACCATTGTCACTTTGGGTATTTTTCTTATAGAGGGCAAATCATGGCATTCATCAATGCCAGCTAATTGCCTTGAAAATATGCCTTCTCCGGCGCCCAAATCTAGTATGTGATCTTGATCGCTCTTCAGCGCTCCAGCTATAGCTTCCATGAGCTTAGCTTGAGGTGCAGCGGGGCTAAAGTGAAGTTTTAAGAAACTCCTGCTTATTGTTCAATAGAGACGCCGAGTAGCTTTTGTCGCTATTCAACAAGGGCTGCATGCTGCTAAAAATATTCTTGCCTCTATAAAGGGTAAAAAGCGTGCTGATTTTATTTATATTGATAAAGGCCAAATGACAATCATTGGACATGGTAAAGCCCTCGCAGAGGTAGCACATCTTCGCGTCAAAGGACACCTTCTATTAAATTAAAGCACCTAGGGCCTTTTGCTGCTGCTAACCTGTACTTAACTAAGATGCAAAGTAAGCACCAATTCTATATTGAATATTTTAAATCTTATACGGCTGCTTGTGCTTATTGGGTGTTGATTCACCTTGGTTATGTCACCGATATATGGGAAAATGACAGCGATTTATCCGATCCAAAATATCTAAATCTTCACCCCAATTGGCGGCCAGAAGATAATTTGCGGAGACCTCGGGTTTTATACCGCATTGAAGCCTTTATTGAGATAGCCTTAAAATCCCAAGGCCTCTCAAAATAGCCGCTTTGTTTTTCAGTCTCGAGCCCCAAATCTACCTATGACGCTGAAACCCGAGCTGCAATCACAACCCTAGACTGCTCGATCGATGCAGAAGCTGTGACTGCGGTGTGGGAATACTGCACTTGCTTCCACGTGGCAGGGCGCTCCCGTCTTGGTTCATGGGGATGTCGCGGTCGGGAGGCATTTCGTAGAGCCCTTCCGCTTGATAAAGCTACTTGGGCTCGTGGCCGTGGTTGGGCATTATGGAAAGCTTTGATCACATGTGCCGCAGCGACCGGAACTAATTATCTCGAAGTCGAAAAATCTAGGCTAGTTATTGATGAAGTGCTTTCAGACCACTAAAGCTGTTTTTGAAGCGCTTCACAAGCAATATTATATAGCCATGGACCATAACTAATTCGAGCAACCTTCAGCTTAATCAACGTGGATAATGATGGACCCTTGGGCATCGCCATAATGTTAATCGGCAGCGGGGAGCACTGGCATAGTTTCTCAAGCTAATGAGTTGGATGAGATTGTGCTCGAGTTGCAATGGGCTTGTGCTATAGCCACTTTCAAAATCCACCGATACAGGAAGAGTAGTGGCCGTTACGATTTCTTTGACCGTGTTTAAAACCACTTCGAACGGCATCAACTCTCCATCCTCGTAGCCATGCGAAGCTGCGATTGCCCAGCTTGAGGTAGCAATAGCCTTGGCTCCTGACCTTTCGACTATTTTGGTGCTCCCAGCATCCCATACGTTAGAGAGAATAAGCGGTTTATCTCGATTATGCAGAAGTGAAAATTGTAGTGCTTTATCGGTTATTATTGACATTTTTTTGCTTCATTGCTTTCAAGTTCCAATAACCATTTTTTCCGTGGCATACCCCCGCCATAGCCGCCAAGGCTGCCGTCTGAAATGAATAAGTAAAATAAGTTATTTACGTGAAAGAGCAATGCATCTAGGTGGGATAAAGCCCTTTTCCATGAGTAGCCTCTCCTAGACAAAAAGCAATTTTAAGAAATAATAGGGTAAAATGGAGGATATTTTTAATATGTTTAATATTTTAGCAGCAGCTGCAGCATTATCACTGGCATTTCATGTTCATACTGCCCATCTTCACGAAAATACTTTCAGCCTATTTGAAGCTATAAAAAACGGTGAAACCAATAAAGTAAAAGAATTGTTGCCTGCTAAAGTTGGTGTACATGCAAGGGATAGCGAGGGTTGGTCTCCACTTCGTAATGCCCTATGTTATGATTATAAATATATAGCCAGATACCTTATAAATAATCATGCTGATGTCAAAGAACTAGATACTAAAGGCCATACCTTGCTTTACTTCGCTGTTATTCAAAAGTCTAAAAATTTTGTGAAGTTGCTATTAGAACATAGAGCAACTTTTAGTGACGCTGACCATTCTGCATTAGGATGGCGTTATGAAGATAATTTAAAAGAAATGCTGGCAACTGCATATAAAGATGCTCTCAATGCAATTGTTTGCAGTGGTAAAGATTCTAGGCAAATGCACTATAAAATATTAGAAGGCATTATTAATTGTGGTATAGATTCCGAAAGCTTAGAGAAAATAAAAAATCAAGTATTAGCAGAAGATAAAATGTTAAAAAACATTTATGGTGATGATATGAATCTCGAAAGTTCAATGAAGCATTTAAGCGATATCGAAATTGAAAGATTATACGAGATTATGCCGACTATCAATCACACTATCAATTACAAAACAACGAAATCAGCAGCGTGTATTAATCGTTAACGCGTGCCCTTAGTGCAGAGGCCCAGTAAAAATTCGTCCAAAATCAGCCCTATTGTCCCCAGAAACCTAGCAAGCTCTGACTCAGGCGGCTTGAATCGGGTCTTACTTGCTA
>CAYJDW010000106.1:0-8325 GCA_964368985.1 uncultured Myxococcales bacterium
AATTTTCATACTACTAACCTCAAGGCCACAACCACTAGATCGATCAGCTTAATACCGATAAAGGGCGTAATAATGCCACCTAGGCCATAAATAGCTAAATTTCTGCGCAGCAAAGAAACGGCTGTCCCCGGCCGATATTTTACTCCTCTAAGCGCGAGAGGAATCAAGAGCACAATGATCAAAGCATTAAAAATAACCGCGCTTAAAACAGCACTTTCAGGGGAATGAAGCCCCATCACATCGAGATTCGCCAGCGGGCCATTGGTTCCCACTTCTTCGGCATAGAGGCCGGCAAAAAGAGCGGGCAAAATCGCAAAATATTTCGCCAAGTCATTGGCAATACTAAAGGTGGTGAGAGCACCGCGCGTCATTAACATCTGCTTGCCGGTTTCAACAATTTCGATGACTTTGGTTGGATTGCTATCAAGGTCAACCATGTTACCGGCCTCACGAGCCGCTTGAGTGCCGGTGTTCATGGCGATACCAACGTCAGCCTGGGCAAGCGCTGGCGCATCGTTGGTGCCATCGCCGGTCATGGCAATCAATAATCCTTTTTTTTGCTCTTCACGGATGCGTTGAAGCTTGGTCTCAGGGGTAGCTTGCGCGATAAAATCATCGACGCCCGCCTCCGCGGCAATGGCAGCCGCCGTCATGGGATTATCGCCAGTGATCATGATGGTTTTGATACCCATTTTTCTTAATTCTTGAAAACGCTCTTTAATCCCGCCCTTTACTATATCTTTGAGATTCACCAGACCCATTATGCGGTGATTTTTTGCCACCATTAAAGGCGTGCCCCCCAAAGAGCAAATACTGTCGACGCGAGATTTTAGTTCGGCGGGCATAGCGCTACCATTGGCGCTGATCATGGCTGCGATCGAATCCACCGCACCTTTACGAATGGAATCACGACTCCCATCAGCGTGAACAATATCGATCCCGCTCATCCTCGTTTCCGCTGAGAAAGCAATAATGTGAGCCTCTTTAGGTTTGAGGCCCTCAGCTCGTAAATCAAAACGATCCTTAGCGAGCACAACGATGGAACGCCCTTCGGGAGTTTCATCCGACAATGAAGCCAGCTGCGCCGCTTCCGCAAGTTCTTTTTCACTCACTCCATGGGCAGGAAAAAAATCAGTGGCCATGCGATTGCCTAAGGTAATGGTCCCGGTTTTATCAATGAGCATGATGTCGATATCGCCAGCGGCCTCTACCGCGCGCCCACTTTTTGCTATGACATTTTTGTTAATTAAACGATCCATGCCCGCGATACCAATGGCGCTCAATAAAGCCCCGATAGTGGTGGGGATCAGACATACGAGCAAAGAAACCAACACCGGGATGCTCACCATAGTTGAAATACTTTGCGACGAAGCATCCGCGCTATAGCCCACAAAAACGCGCACTGAGGCCACTGCTAACAATAAAATAGCGGTCAGCGCCACTAATACGATGGTCAAGGCCTTCTCATTGGGCGTTTTTTGCCGGCTAGCATTTTCGATCATGTTAATAATCCGATCAAGAAATGTTTTCCCTGGCTCCGCTGTGATGCGAATAATAATCCGGTCGCTAATGACCTTAGTACCACCGGTCACCGCGCTACGATCGCCGCCGCTTTCACGAATAACGGGCGCTGATTCTCCCGTAATGGCTGATTCATCCACACTGGCAATACCGTCGATAATTTCGCCGTCAACTGGAATAATATCGCCCGCCTCGCATACCACCACATCACCTAGCTTAAGCAATGATGCAGGCACATTTTCCTCTTGGCCATCCATCCATTTTCTTGCCATCAGTTGAACGCGGGCTTTTCTCAGAGAGTTGGCCTGCGCTTTTCCGCGGCCTTCAGCCAGAGCCTCGGCAAAATTGGCAAATAAAACGGTAAACCACAGCCATAAGGTGATTTGCATCTCAAATAAAGAGAAGTGGCCTTCAAAAGCATTAAAAAGAAAAACCAGCGTCGTGATCAAAGACCCCACCCACGTCACCAGCATGACGGGATTTTTTAGCATGCTTTTGGGGTGGCATTTCTTAAATGCTTCGATGGCGCTTTCATAATAAAGATCTTTTTGCACAATGCGCGTGAAAATCTTAGCCATTAAAAACTCCTTCCTTCATTCATCAGTAAATGCTCTGCCACGGGCCCAAGGACGAGGGCCGGCATAAAAGTCAGGGCTCCCACGATGAGAATCACGCTAACGAGTAAAATGGCAAAAGTTGCGCCACTGGTGTCAAAGGTCGCAGGGGAAGCTGGCACTGTCTTCTTGGCTGCCAAACTGCCGGCAATGCCTAAGACGGGAATAATTACGAGAAAGCGTCCTATGAGCATGGCAAGGGAAAGGCCAATATTAAAAAAATTTGTATTGACCAAAAGTCCCCCGAACGCGCTGCCATTATTGTTAGCGGCGGACCCCCACGCGTAGACGATTTCTGTGAGTCCATGGGGCCCAAGATTCACTAAAGTCTCGACGGCTTGGGGCAACAATAAAGTAAGAGAGCTGCCAATTAAAACCGTGGCGCTCGGCACCAGCAGCGCCACTAAAACCCACTGGATTTCATAAGCCTCGATCTTTTTGCCAAAATATTCTGGCGTGCGCCCCACCATTAGGCCGGCCAAAAATACCGTCAACAGGACAAAGAGCAGCATGCCATAAAGGCCCGCACCCACGCCGCCAAAGATCACTTCGCCAGATACTATCTGCAAAAGTGCTATGCCCCCTGCGAGGGGCGATAGGCTGTCGTGCATGGCATTCACCGACCCATTGGAAGCGGCCGTCGTCGCCATTGCCCACAGCACTGAATTAGCGATACCCAATCTAATTTCTTTGCCTTCGAGGTTTTTGCTCAGAGAAAGACTTTGATTTGCTTGAAACTCCGCATAAAGGCCTGCGCCAATAGAGGCCAGCAATATGCCACCCATCACCACATAAATGGCCAACGCGTGCTTCGGGGCCCGCGTCATGCGGCCAAACATATAAACAATCGCGGAGGGTATGAGTAAAATCGCCAACATCTCAAGGAAATTAGCGAGTGATGTGGGATTTTCGAAAGGATGAGCGCTGTTCGTCCCAAAAAAACCACCGCCATTAGTGCCCAACTGTTTAATGGCAATTTGTGAAGCCGCCGGCCCCATGGGAATATTTTGGGTGAGCCCCTCCAGCGTATCGGCGTTAACAGTGGCCAAGAAATTTTGCGGCACTCCTTGGCTTATTAAAACCAAGGCTAACATCAAGGAAAGTGGCAAAAGAATATAAAGAACTGAGCGCGTCATATCTACCCAAAAATTTCCCAAAAAACGCGTCTCTTTGCGCCTAAGCCCTCTCATGAGAACTAAGAGCACCGCCATTCCCGAGGCTGCGCTCACAAAATTTTGTACTCCTAAACCTAAGCCTTGGGTTAAATAACTGAGAGTATTTTCGCCCGAATAAGCCTGCCAATTCGTGTTAGTAATAAAGCTCACGGCGGTATTTATTGCCAATGGCCACGATACATTGCCTAAATTCTCAGGGTTTAGCGGCAAACTATTTTGAAGAAGTTGCAATAAAAAAGTCGCGACCAAACCAAAGAAGCTAAAGAGCACCAAAGAAATGGCATATCGCTGCCACGTCATTTCCTCTCGTGGGTCAATGAAACATAGTCTATAAATCAATCGCTCAAAGGGCCCAAATATCCTGCTTAACCAATGAGCATCTCCCTCATAAACCCGCGCCATATAAGCGCCCAAGGGTGGAGTAAGAAGGAGCAAAACCAATAAATAAAAAACAACCTGCAAAACATCAATCTGTGCCATAGTGCCGCCCGAAACATGACGACTGGTTTTGTCGTCATCTCAAAGAACAACACTGGAAAGCACATCATGCCCACAAATTTTTGTCTAGCAGATGAAGATTTTTAGCTGTGATCGCCAAAAGCATCCTGATAATCCGTCATGGCCGCTTCAATAACTTTGAAAGCATGATCAGCATCATAGACCTGCTCGATGGAAATAGTGTTTGGACGCCCTGGAATCAGTTTATAAGTGCTGAAATAGTGACAAAGCCGCTCGACCAGAATTTTAGGTAAATGATCAATATTGGTAGCACTCCCCCAAACATTATCATTTTCAAGCACCGCGATAATTTTGTCATCGGCTTCTTGGTCATCAATCATCTGAATGCCGCCCACGACGCGGGCATTCAATAACACTTCATTTCGCGTAATCATTCGCTCACTAATGACACAAATATCAAGCGGATCCCCGTCGCCACGCAAAGATTTTGGCGAGAGATGTTGAACCTTAGGGCCGCAATAAGTACGAGGAACAAAACCATAGAGTGAGGGGGGATGAGAACTGGTTCGCTGTGGACGGTCCACGCGCAAATAACCCGTCTCTTTATCGATTTCATATTTAATCAAATCAAAGGGCGTCATCTCGACGTATACATTAACATCTTGCGGTGGATTTTTCCCTGGCAGCAAACCATGCCATGGATGGGGACGCCAGGTGGAAAAAGAAGATTTTTTGTCGGTCATAATGGCCTCTTAATAAAATTCGCCTAAAAAAGCTAAACAATCAATATATTTAAAATATCATTCTCATAATACATCAATCTATACGCCAAACTTACTCAATAAACTTTATTAGTTTCATTAAAAACATTGTCAATACTTATTTTCACTCACATTGCACCAACAACCGCTACATAATGACAAATACTCCCTAAAATAACAAAAGTATGCCACACGGCATGATGAAAAGGCACGCGCTTCATCAGATAAGCCACGGTACCGCCGGTATAAAAAAGCCCACCGGCCAGAATCCATTGAATAGTTTCTGGTTTTAATACGAGGGCCAAAGGTTTATAAGCAATGATAATGAGCCAGCCCATAGCAATATATAAAAGAGTAGAAAAAAGGCGAAAACGCCCGGTAAAAAAGAGCTTAAATATGATACCCAATGCGGCAAAAGTCCAAATCCCCACCAGCATACCTGTTGCTAAAGGACCGCTCAGATTTATGATTAAGAATGGTGTATAGGTGCCTGCAATCAGCAAATAAATACCAATATGATCAAAGATCTTGAATATTTTTTTTGCGCCTAAAAATGGTAAGGCATGATAGAGGGTTGAGGCAGTATATAAAAATATCAGGGTTGATCCATAGATTAAATAACTTATTAAATGCGCGCTCGTGCCTTTTAGCACGGCCAATACCAACAAGACGGTCATTCCTACGACGCTAAATAATGCACCTAAGCCATGGATGATACTATTGGCGATTTCTTCGCCTTTTGAATATTCGGGAACGCGGGGATTCATGGTGGGGTTGGCGGTCATTTTTTATCTCCTTTCTGACGATGGAATCGCAGAAATTTGAAGCAAGGAAATGCTAGCCTAGCAGTAATAATGTTAATAAAAATGGCTGGTCTCATAAAAAGGTGTCAAATTCTAATTGTCCTTAAGCTTGCGAATCTCCAAAATCCGCCCCACATGAAAAATTTGTTCTTGGTTCGTCACGCCACAAAAAGCCCGCAGAGCAGGAAAAAGCTTGCCGTTATAACTTTCGGTTCCCACTTTGAGGGGTCTTATGATCCGTTCAGATTTCGTGTCATTGGCCTTCAGGTAGGTCATTTCTAGCCCGAGCTCTAGGTCGATGGCCTCTTGTATTAGCTTCATTTTATCGTCGCTGGAATGGTTTTTTGCGGCCTTTTGGTATTGGTAGGCCGTCATAAATTTATAAATACGCGGATCAGTGCGAATATGGTGGCGATAAATCGGCGTTTTAAGCACCACGCCCTCAAAGGAGGTGCAACGGCTTAGCCCTACATAAATCTGCCCTGAGGCAAAAGTACCGCGGCCAATATCGAGAATCACGTGGTCAAAAGTTTTGCCCTGACTTTTATGTATGGTCACGGCCCAGGCGAGACGCACGGGAAATTGGGTAAAAGTTCCCACCGACTCCGATTTAATTTCCTCGCCCTCAACCTTGAAGCGCACTACTTCCCACATAAAACGCGTCACAAAGGCCAGCCGATCATTGTCTTCGAGGCGTATGCCGAGGGTTTCCTCGCCATCGATGCATTTGATAGATTCAATCACCCCCATGCTGCCATTGACCCAGCGTTTTTTGGGATCGTTATTGAGCATCATCACTTGGGAGCCAATTTTAAAACCGATATTAGGGGCGGTTGGGAAATATTCGGCGCCAAAATCACCGGTGACGTCAGCTTTATAATTATAGGTTTTGCCAACGATACCAGCTAAATGCTCTTCATTAATTTCATCGGCCCGCTTATTGGTGGTGGTTAAACTAATATAAAACTGTCCAGCTTTAGGCTTAAAGTCGGTCAAATAGCGGCTATTGAGATTTTTTATATCGTCTTCTTCCACTGAATTATTACGAATGCGATTTAATAAATCAACAAATTCCTGATCCTTTTGCCTATATACTTTTTCAAGCTCGATGATTTCAATAGGAAAACCCTCAAATACTCTCGCGCTAAAAAAATAAGGACTATGATAATGACTGGAAAATATCTCCATTTCTTCGCCATTTACGACTGGTGGTAATTGATAAAGATCTCCCACCAAAACCATTTGCACGCCGCCAAATGGACGATCTTTATCGGGCCCATACATGCGTAAAAAAACATCGATACAATCAAGCAAGTCAGCCCGAACCATGGAGACTTCATCGATAATAATGGTTTTAATAGCCTTATAAAGTTTAGGGTTTTTAGGCTTTATTTTTCGATCGCGAATTTTTTCCGGGGTTACATCAATATAAAAATTGAAAAAATTGTGGATGGTTTGGCCTTTGACGTTCAAAGCCGCCACACCGGTTGGGGCAAGCACCACCGGACGACTGCCCGATTTTTTCCCAAAATAATCGAGCAAAGTAGATTTACCCGTCCCTGCTTTACCAGTGATAAAAAGACTTTGGCTCTCATCTTTGAGCAGAGCCAATGCTCGTTCAAATTGCGGATTGATTTCAATAGCTGCCACAGGCCTTCCTACTTGGATAATTTAATCTTATTTTACAGAGGGCTTAGCTGGTGTATTGAGGGGGGTAAAGATGGAGTAGTGACAAAACCCTGGCTTTGGGATAATTTAAAAACCTTTCAAATCATCAGGTGAGCGTAGGGCAACATCCAAACCTGTGCCCCTGCGTGTGGATTGCCCCGTGACGCTCGCAATGACACAATATGAATTCCGCTTAACTTTAAACCTTTTCAAGACATACTTAAACCTTAATTACAGGCTCAACATTATTCATCTGTATAAGCCTCTGCTCTTCAATATTCCACGCCGATAACTGATTGCCCCACGCGCAACCTGAATCGAGGCATTTATAGTTTTTATAGCTAAAGACGCCTAAAGCCGCCCAGTGGCCAAAATAGATGTTGTAGGGTTCTTCTTCGCGCCACTTAAACCATGGCTTCAGGTTCTTAGGCGCTTTGCTCAGGCCGCCAGTATAAGTCAGATCCATGCTATTTTTGGTTTCGCACATCCGCATGAGCGTTAGGTAGCTTAATGCCATGCGGGTCATTTTTTTCGGGGAATCGCATGTTTTTAAATTGCTGATCCTTTTTTCGTAGAATTTCGCCAAAAATTTCTTAACGCTCGGCCCCCGAATTTTTTGATGAATCAAGTCTGCATGAACCAAAGCCTCATGAACGCTCACTGCTGGCAAAATACCCGCATGAACAAAAATATTCTCCCCCCTTTGCATGATAAGCGGGCGTTCTTGCAGCCACGCCATGAGTTCCTTAGCGTCTTCGGCTGCAAACAAGGCATGAAGGGTATGGGGGCGATTATCTTTAATCGACCCCAAATAAAGGGCTAAGGCAAAAATTTCGTGATTGCCTAGGACCAGCGACATGGAATTTTGGTTCCGATAGATAAAGCGTAGGGTTTCCAATGAGTTCACGCCGCGATTGACGACATCACCCAAAAAAATAGCGCGATCTTTGGTGCTATCGAAATTTATTTTCTTAAGCAGTGCCTGCAAGGTCAAAAAGCAACCCTGCACATCGCCGATCACATAGGTGGCCATAATCGCCTCACGAAAAAATTTTTAGGGTGGATCAAAAACCCACCAGTGCTTCAGTTTCTAAAGTAGTGGATCATGCAAACTAAAATGTTGGCAAAATCCAATCGCTAACGCTAAATAGTCGACGGAATCAGGGAAAGACGGGGGGCCGCAATGTTACGCACTATTTTTTGGACCATGATGTTCTTTTTAGGCGCATCAATGATAGCCATTCAGCCGGGCTGTCATGATTTTAGCGATAAACCCCTACACCGACCACTAGTAACTACGCTAAAAAGATAATTGCCGCACTCT
>CAYJDW010000107.1:0-8305 GCA_964368985.1 uncultured Myxococcales bacterium
ATTATGAGGGTAAAAATGGCGAAAGTTTTGGTAGGTTATGCGCGCGTGAGTTCGATCGGTCAGAGCCTGGATATACAGTTAGAAAAACTTAAATGTTGCGAAAAAGTTTTCCAAGAGAAAGCTAGCGGAGTGGATAGCAAAAGAAATCAACTTAATGCCTGCTTAGAATACCTCAGAGAGGGCGATACCTTAGTGGTAAGCCGCCTTGATCGTTTAGCGAGATCAACCCTCCACTTATGTCAAATAGCGAATGAGCTAGAGCGAAAGCGGGTTAATCTGAAAGTTCTCGATCAAAACATCGATACGAGCGATGCTACGGGGAGATTGCTGTTTAATATGCTGGGAGCCATTGGGCAATTTGAGACAGAAATACGCTCAGAGCGTCAAATGGATGGCGTCAAGAAAGCAAAAGATGCTGGCGTTAGTTTTGGTCGTCGTAAATCTTTGAGCACAGAGCAAGTAGTGGAGCTTAGAGCAAAACGCGCCAATAACGTGCTGATTAGAGACCTCATGAAGCAGTATGATATCTCTGAGGCTAGTGTTTATCGATATTTGAATGCTGCTTAAATCTGTTAATTTTTTGAGCGACCTCGAATCAGGGGTCGCCTTCTCTCAACCATCCTTCCGATCGATCGTAGGGGTGTGTTTGCTAGAAATTCCTTAGAGAGTCGGTGGGGTTTGTGGTCGGCCCCGCGTGTATAAAAAAGGCTTTTCAAAAATCCAAAAATAAAAATTAAACAGCGTCTATACACCAAAAATTCAGCAATCCCTATGAAATTTTCCTGGGTTGGAGTTGGCAAGAGTTGGAAATATTTCCAGTGCGATTTGAGGTTAATTGATGCGGTTTGAAGAAGAAAAAATTGCTTTTTCTGTTTCCAATTCTGAAAGGCGGACGCCTTTGCCGAAAAGGCAAAAAGGCGGGACGCCTAACTACGTCACGTACCGTTCCGATCCGTTGAACTTTTGCCCTCGCAAGTGCTTGAAATTGCTCACTTTCCATTTTTTAGAGGGGAAAGTTAAGGGGGTTAGAGGGGAAAGATAAACCGGTTAGAGGGGAAAGATAAACGGGTTAGAAGGGAAAGATAAATCGATTATTTTTTGGAAAATATCCCAGCAGATTTCCTTTTGACACTAAGTTTTCCAGCCGTAGATAAGGCTAATTCTCGTTTACCACCCTCGATAATAAAATCTTGAAGTTGTTTTGATGCTGGTCCAAGCGCATAATGGTCCTTTTCTACTAGGTGCAAAAAAGCTGGTTTGTCTCCGTCATTTAACCAGGCATCGATTACTCTCAAATGGAATGGTGTGTTTAGATCAGATTTTTGTGCTAGCTGCGCCATTTTATCGGGTGGCATGTGTATGCAGCCATTTTTAACCATCTCCTTAGCTTTTTTTCTGGCCTCAGCCAAAAAATTCCACTGAAAGCTTACCTGAGAGGCAAAGGTATTGGCTTTGCCAATTAGATTAGGTTCGCCGTTAGGGAGAGGGATGAGCATAGTAGCTTCACTGCTGAGCATTTTTGATTGTGACTTTAGCAATTTAAAAAATGAATGAGGCAATAGCATGGTACCTAATACGATATTAATAGCTGAACTTTTTGACCCGCCTTCTATTCGCTCGAAGGAAATCATATTTCCTTCAACACTAATTTTTTCATTGCCATATCGATCATGAAAAATATAACGCTGAGGTGCTGCCTGCCAAGCTAAGATTGCCTTAACCTGATCACATGCCTTGCCGCCTTTTCCTGCCCCTATCAAGTGAGCTATTTCCTGGTAGCCACCCGAAACACTTATTAACCGAGCATCCGATTGTTCTTTAACAACCTGAGTCATTCCGGTTATGACTTCCCAAGAAACCAATCTCAGATAATTTAATGAGCTCAAGGCTTTTATGTTTTGTGGGCTCAATATCCGCTCGAGAGCCTTCATCGAAATAGACGGGATATGATCTAAATCATTTTTATTAACTATGGCAAACTCTTTTCCTGAACGGTCATATATTTTGCCTGTTGATTCATCAAATCTAGTGCCAATTTTTACAATCTCATTAATCGTATCACTAACAATCAAAGGAAGAGCAGGTGGCTTACGATATGCGCATTCCGCCATATCTCTGACGCTATTTAGCCATATTATTTGAGCTATGCAGCGATACATAAATAAAGGTTTTTTCCACTCAGCTATTCGATGTTCAATATTAAATTCTTTTGATTTATAAGCTTCTCTAAATTGCACGGAAAACATCTCTGTCCCCCGCCCTTTTCTCATTTGTTTTACATATTTCAAAAGCAAATCATCTAAATGGAAAACCCCTTTTTCATTAAGCCCTACGGCCTCTATTTCGCCGGATTCCGTAGGTATAACGACACTGCTTTCTAGCTTTTTAAACTCAAGCGATAATTCATTCGCCAACATTAGCTCAGAGACTTTTAGGCCGGCCAGAGGGCATTTTTCGTATTTCTTAATTTGATGGAGGATAAACCTTGCTGATAATACTTCCTTATGTCTGAGCTGGTATTTCCGCCAGACCTGTGGCCACAAAATTTCTAAGGTAAAAACAACACCAGCTGTTTCATCGCAAATTGGTTCTATTTTTGTATGATGAGTATTTTTTGACCAAGATAAAAGTCGACTTTCTTCACTATTTGGATGCTCTGCCGCTAAAAATGCTAGTCGGAGATCTTCTGTCTCACTTTCTGTGAGTGGAGTCTCTTTATTAATACGTTTAAGCATTTCTTTAAAAAAAAGATCTCGCTGCTGATTAATCAAGGGAGTCAATCGTTTTTCATCAACTGGCCACATTGGGCGGCCCTCATGGTCAAAATATTGCATTAATCCATTGGGTAGCTTAATCGGTGAGCCATCGTGAATAAGGGCTTTTCCGTCATTTAGGAAAAATTGCTTTTTGCCATTTGTAAGTTCTATTACTGTTCCATCATGGATGAAGCCTTTTCCATCAACACCAAAATATTGATAACCTTGATCCTCATTTACGAATAATGATGTTCCATCGTGGTCAGGTAAGGGGTTGCCCAGATAATCTGTATAGAAAAATTTATTTTTAGTCGTCATCGTGTGTCTCTCGGTGAAGATTAAATGAGTTGTATGGGCGTTCTCGCTCTTGCTTAGCCTCATTCCAACTCGCATTAATTTTCTTTTCTTTTTCAGAGTTAGGATCAACTATGCCCTTCAATTTAAGGGTACCGCTGTTTTCATAGTCTTGCTCAAATTCTAAAATTTGACCTAGTTTACTGTAATTACTTTTTAGCATTTTAATGAAAATACTTCGAAGACTGTCTTTAGCTTCTGAACGTTGTAATCCTAATACCCATCTAAAACCGTCGATTATTGCGCTGGCCCCTCTTGCCATTGTTTGACTGAAATCAGGGGTTTTATCGTTCCCTACTGCACGAATAGCTGACTTATTTGTATGATGAGCAACAAGCAAGGTAGGCTTACCGCCAACTAAGGTTAAGCCTTCAATTAAGTTAACCCAGTCCGTTGCTGCAGAGTTTTTTGTTTCTGTTTCACTTGCCATGAATCGAGCGGCCGGGTCTAGAATTACTAATTTAATTTCATGGTCTCTTTCAATGGCAGATTTTAAGTTATTGTAAAACTCTTTTGGTTCACCAGTATCACTGATCAAGCGTTGGTTGATGCCTACTGTTGGCATAGGAATTATGTTATCGAGGGCCAAGTTCATTGATTCTTGGTTATCCATATAACCTAAGCTTTTTGCCATTTTGTAAAAACGAATCCATAGTTCGCTTTCATCTTCCTCTGCTGCAATAAAAAGTACTTTTACTGGCCGTGTTGCCTTAGCGTGCAGCCACTCCGTTCCTGTTGCTGCGGCTAAAGCACAATGGGTTAATAAAAATGTTTTACCGCATCCTCCTGGTGAAACAATCATGCAAGCTTTTCCTTCAGGCAAAAATCCAGCCTCTTCACCAAAAGCTTCCTGACTATTAAATAGATATTTTCTTTTCGGAGGAACCTTTGTTAGCCAACCACGATCTCTTAATGTTAATGGTTTAGCAAAAATGCTTAGTTGAGGTTGAGCCTGTTGTTGCATCTCTTGATGCTGTTTTTCTATGTTTTCAATAAAGTTATCTACTCGCATTAGTTTGATCCTTGAAGTATTTTTATAAAATTTTCGCTTATTGTTTTACTGCCATATGTTTTGCAAACATCTGCAATATCATTTGGTTTATGCTCGTGAGCTTTTGTCTGCTTAAGAAATAATGGCCAATTAAAAAGGGAAGCTCTCAGGTTATTTGCTAGAAGAATTTTTAAAGCTTCGATGGCCTTTGTTTGCCCAGTTCCCTTACAAGAAACTTCTCCTGACCTATCACTATCCAACTGATAAAGAATAAAAACCTTTCCTTGGTATTTAGATGTAATAAGCCAGTTAGCCCAGTTAACGAGCGTGCTGGCATTGGTTACGCCAATAGGTAGAATAGTATGACTACAATCTAAAAGGCACTCAGTTGCAAAATAATCAGCCATGCCTTCGCATAATAATACATTAGGAAAATCATGCGCCAGATGAGGGAATCCAAAAGCTCTAGGAGAACCATCAGGTTCACTCCACCCACCTGCCCCAGTTAAAAGACGAGATTTTTCTTCTTTGGCACCTTCATTAATGCAGCGAAAAAATAAATTCTGGATATGATCCGAATGCACGCTACGCAAAGGAGCGACGATCTGCGGCCCTAAAGTAATCCGGTGTTTGATGAGTTTGGAATGCTGTTTTTCAAATATCTTTATGTCGTTTACATCAAGATTAGTAAAACCTGAGCCTATTAGTTTACGCGGTGAATCGAAGCCACGTTCTTTTGATAACCATTCAGCGGCCTGGTCCGTGCGGTTTTGATCACTTTTTTGCAGCGCTAACCAAATTTCATCAACCGGTTTAATCAATTTATCCGGTCCATCAACAACTCTCTTAACTGTGATGGGTGTGCTATTTGCACTTAATACAGACCCAAAACGTTGCATAAACTCAGTTAGATTTAAATTGAAAGCGGTTTTAGCAAACTCTTTACACCCTCCGCCTTCGCCAGTTTTTGCGTCATGCCAGGTGGCTTTTTCTATCCACAGGCAAATATTCTGCTTGTCCCCATTTCTCCAAAAGCCATTAAACATGATTTTATTTTGATAGGTACGTAAATATTTCTGATTACTATGAGACTCTACGGCGTTTTTCATCGCATTAGATAAATCATGTAACTCCCATTTATTAGAAATACTTAACATCTTACCTACCTACTCAAGCCCTGAACCGACAAATCTAGTGGGTCTCAATAAAAGTGCTGACGCGTCAGCACTTTTAAAATGGGTAATATTATTCGAAAATGCGAAAGTGCTGACGCGTCAGCACTTTTCGGGAATTTCTTTTACCAGGCGTAAATCACGCATAAGGTGCCAGATGATTTTTTTGGTTTCAGTATCATAATTTTTTGTCTCTAAATAACTTTGAACCTTGCTGCTAAGTGTGACCTTCTTATTTGCGGCACTGTTTTCATCGGGAGATATTTCACTCAGTAAAGCACTAATCAGGTCTTCATCTTTGGTGAACTTTCGGCAAGCATATTTTCTCATTATCAATCGAGTGGAAAATTTATCCGAATTATCTCTAACAATAGTTTTAGCTTGCTCAGGCCACTGTGAGATTTTTAAATAGGATTTAACTGTCCTTTGATTGCGGTCGAAATATTTTTGAATTGCTTCTTGGTCCCACCCAAGGTTAGATAGCCTTAAGTAACCATCCGCAATATCAAGAGCATGTAAGTCTTCTCTTAATAAATTCTCTGCAAGCGCAATTTCCAATCTATCGCCTTCATTTTTAAATGTTCGAATGAGGCATGGCACAGTCTTTAATTCGGCAATTTTTGCAGCTGCTAGCCTTCGGTGACCGGCAACACATTTCAATTGATAGCCCTTGGTGGAACTGTTCTCAATGAACTCAACTATGAGATTTTGCTGCACGCCATTCTTAGCAACTGAATCAAGGAGGCTGCTAAATTCTTCTGAATCAAGATCCATCCTTTGCCTAATATTATCAGCATCTTCAATTTCGTTGGGATCAATAGATGCAATATGGCCGATGAATTTTCTTAATCGCTCAAGCTTGCTCTGTTCGGCAACTTTCGCTTGACCATCAAGACTAAATTTACGGGCTTGATCTAAATCCTTATTCATGAAGCCTGTGAGTTTTTCAACGGCGAGGTCAATTTTAGGCTTTTGCATGTTTTCGTTGGTTGTCATTTTTTTTCCTAAAGTACTAGTGGTTCTTCTGTTGTTGTATCAATTTCATCAAGAGAATCTTCATATTTACCAATTACGTCGACCGCTATAGGCGTAACTTTTCTTCCTAAGCGTCTACCTTTTAGATGTGGTTGAATTTCTCCAGCCAAAGCCATGTAAGCCGTGGCAATGGGAGCGGTCTTTGACTTTTGATAATGAATAATCGGCTCTTGCCTAATAGATGCAGCGGCGATTGCTTTGCTCGACGGTATCTTTACATTAAAAACTCTAAAGTTACTTTGCTCGCCCATTTTTCTAACTGTCTTTTCAAGTGTCCTATGGGTTGAGTTGCTCTTGTCAAACTTAGTAATGACACAACCCAAGCACGTAAGCATAGGATTTAGGAAATCACGTATTTCCTCAACGCATTTAAAACAGTGACTCAGACCTCTCAATGATTCTGATTCGCAAAAAACAGGGACAATATAGTAATGGCTAGCGGCAAGTGCTGAATGGAAAAAGCAATCAATAGAAGGGTGGGTGTCAATAATCACCACGCTATATTCGGTTATTTTTGGGGAATTAATAAGGCCGGCAATTAGGTGAAATTGCCTTGGTGTGCCTTGCACTGTTTCGGCAAGTTTTTGCAGCTCATGGCTACCAGCAACAATATCCATGTTTTCATATTGAGTAGGTATCGCTACATCTTCAATAGTGAGTTTTTCTCGAATTGCTTTTGCAATATTTTTACCTGATTCAAGAGCGAGTTCCTCGGCTCCAAGTTGCTGAGTTGCATTTGCCTGATAATCGAAATCTATTAAAAGGACTTTTTCGCCAAGTTGTGCATAGCAACAAGCAAGAGATACCGAGGTCACAGTTTTGCCGACGCCACCCTTTTGGTTGACGACGGACAGAATCGACGTTTTTCTTTCCACTTATTTTCTCCCTTAAGTAAATCCAACTGTAAATCAACTTAAGAGAAAAAGAAAATAGTTGGCGCATTTTTTCGGAGTTTATTTTTTAAAATTCTCTTTGGTGAAATTTTCAATTGCCCACAAGCCCAGTCCAACAGCGTCGTAAACGTTGTGATGTAAAAATTTAGGTATTTCACTGAGGTCGTTATTTAGTCTTCTTATGCTCCACGGATCAAGGTTTTCAAGCACAAGATTTGCGGTGTCTATCTTGGCTGAATTTCCTTTCCATTGGCCAGGGCAGGGGGTTAGCACATTTTTTTCAGGTGTTTTATAATCCCGTAAAAGCATTCCAGATAAGCGCGCTAGTTTTATCAGTGGGTCAGGGTTTATTTTAGAAAACGGATAAATTCTTTGACCTTCTATGACGAGATAAACAGGATCAAAACTAAAACCGACATGCTTTTCCCAAATTTGTCGTAATTTATTGGCGATTTCAATGGCAGCTTGATAGTCATCCATTCCCGGCGCAAAAGGCCTAACAATGCCGCAAGCTATTAATTTAAAAGTTTCATGATCAAAAATGGCGTAACCAGCCCCATTTTTAAAGCTATAGCCGGGGTCGATAGCAAAGATATATCGATAACAACGAAAATCATCCCTAATCACGCGCTACCCCCCACGCATGCTGCACAAATTCCTTACCCGCTCGAGTAGTTTTGCTCGTGCACGTGAGTTTTAGACGATGCCCCCTCAACGGATTATCAGTCCCGACCGAGCCATCACAAACCGCTTTATCAACGCGTTCATTAATTTCTTTGAGTTGTCGTTGTGGACAAAGTCCAATCGCTGCCCCGATAAAAGATTTGATGCGGGGCAGGGCAGAGGGCAACGCAAAGGATTGCACCCAGTTCCTTGGCTCACCCGGTTTAATGTTGGGATTGTCGCTTTCATCGACGGTGGTTTCAACAATGAATAGCTTTCCTCCGCCTAAACGGCGTTCATACAAAAGCACCGAATCGATGGTGACCGTATACTTCCCAGGCTCAAAATACTGCCGATTGGACGTGCCTTCGGCAGCGACATGTTCAATGCCGTCAAAAATACTCATAAGAATGTCATCCTTCTCTAGTTATTTTTTCAGCG
>CAYJDW010000108.1:0-8290 GCA_964368985.1 uncultured Myxococcales bacterium
GGGTGCGTCATGTCTTCCTTCTTGAGCTTCCCATAGCAGAAAAAAATCTTACGATTTTAACATTTGAGTAACCGATGGCTGTTCTGGCTCCAAATGTTGGGCTTGGGTAGATTAGGCAAACTCAAAAAAAAGGCCTTTATCATACCGTCGCCTCTTTCTATTTTTTGGCCTCTTCTTTTGCTGGTCATTTTTTATCTCTTTATGCCAGGTATGGCAGTCTGAAGTAATTAATACTTATCGATAAATCTATCGCAACTCCATGAACTTCTAGGAAAGCTTCTGCTAACTCCTAAAGCGTCTGCGATGGTGAACTTGCAACCTGAGTCGACTGGCGCCGGATTTTTGAGCCACGAGATTTGTTGTATTAACTCCATTTGTCTGTCTCCTGCATTGTCTTCGAGCCTCCGTTGCATTGAATTGAGGGCTGGATATAAAACTTGATGAGAAGAGCGGCAATATTTTTCCTATTCTTGGAATAACCTATAGAGGTCTATATGCGTCAATGTTTATTATTCATAGCACTTTTATTCACCTCGGTGAATCTGAATGTGCACGCAATGAATGTGGTGTCGGAACAGCAATACCAAGAAAGTGAGCTTCGTTTTTATAAAGCTTCCATCGATCAAAAAGAATTCTTAGTCGCTTTTGCGATTGCGTCCAACGCTATCTATAAAACTCTGGCCGTGAGCAGGAAGGTTGTGGAGTCCGTATTTGCTATTGACGATCAAATTTTTTTGAATAGCGACATAGAAATACTCAAATGTGATGACGAGATAGTTGGTTTTTTTACCATCAATTTGGCTGCTGCGAACAGCGAAGTTTGCGAATTGAATCATCTATTCGTAAAAGCTGGTTTGCAACGACGAGGTTTGGGTTCGAGACTTTTGACACGCGCAATGGAGCTTGCGCGCGAGAAGAGATGCAGCGTGATGACGTTCATAAGTGACCCCGATGCTAAAGAATTTTATCTTAAGAAAGGCGGGCGAATTACGGGCTACGACGAAAACCTCTTGAACCCATCAGTTGACGTCCCGCTATTCGAACTATCTCTTCACTAACGAGAGTGGCGCTGTCGAGGGTGACAATCAGACAGCATCGCCTCGCAATCCTAAGTGGTAATCGCTTAACATCTTCCACTTACAAGATTTAAATTGAGCCGGAAAAAGAAGACACGCTTTAGGCTTCAATCTCTTACTAGGCTCTTTGCAAGTATCTTTCTAATGATTGGATGGCGGTGCCTAGGATAAATTTTCATTATATAAGCAACTTTTTTGCCCTTGATCGCGGACAGGATCGCTTCTTGCCCAGCTACAAAATAAAAAGGATGGCTCGAATCGTGAATTTGATTACTTCTGAGTAGGTGTGAAATAAATTTATCCAAACTATCCAAGCTTTTCGAATCCGTCCCTAGAGCCGTATCTAAAGCAGACCCAAAGTCAATATTGGATTCTTTATCGAAGCTTAATAAGATCTCATTTATTTCTTTTTGTTCTTCTAATAGCCTCTGAAATATGAGATATGCAAAAATTGGCAAATGGTGTAAACCGGCACTTACTAGAACCTTATTAAAAGGTGAGTTCAGTTTTTTTTCTATACTTTGACCCAAACTTTGATTGCGTAAAGTAAGTTGATTTGGTGCAAATGAAATGTCGGCATCGGGTTCCCAACCATTGATATCGTATTTGGGCTCTGGAATAAAATTGAATTTGTTTGGCTTGGTAAGACTACAAGAAAAACCAAAATCCTCAAAGTATTGACGAGACAGTACCGATTGAAAGAAGCGATTATATATAAAGAAATCTTCTGGATTATAGGATCTCTGAAGATCTCTCCATAATTGGCCAGTCATTGATCTCAGTATTTGCCCACTGACATACTCGTTTGCTGGTCTTTGTGATGCTTTTATACCTTCCATTAGAATGGCAGTATTTTTTTTGTCTTCACCAAAAATATATTTTTTTAAAATTTGCAACGATTTCATTATTCCATCGGAATCAAGATGATCTTCACCTGAGAAAATTATTTTCACTTCGTCTAAATAGCTAATATCCCTAGGATTTCCCTCTTCATCTAGAATTAAAATGGATGAATCAGAAGCGCCAAAATCGTTATTTAAAAAATATTTAGCTTCAGATATCATTTTTATATAAGCATCATACGCAGGCTTGGATGGATAACTGGTCATTTTTAGCCTAATCTTATATAAAGACGGAGAACAAGATGCCGTCAGAAATTCTAATGGATAGTAAGCTGGATAAAGCTTTAAAATATCTCCTGTATTTTTATTGCTTCGTGCGTCTTGATCATTCGACGATTCGGTTGACACGTTGGACCATGGTTCTTGGCTGGGTATACTTGAATCAGTTGCATCGAACCCGGCAGAGGAAAAAGCAAATACTGAACAAATAATAGTAATAAATGTATTAAAATTAAAAAACATAATGATATCCTGCTTTTACTGCTAGTAGGTTATTTTATTGTGATATTTCATGGTTCAAATATTCTAACAATTAAGCACAAGTGTAAACGTTTAGGTGAGATTATCAAGAGTCAGTTTTCGAGGACCTGGTGAAGATCGCGTTGTTTTCATCGCGAGGCTTGGCAAATTAAGCTAACCCGTAAATCCAGTGCCAGTCGACGCAGGTCTGAGGTTAACCGCGATATCGGCCAAATGTCCGACCTGGTGTCGACTGCCACTGGCTCCTATCTAATCTTCATTAGAAATTTCCATAGAAATATTATGTATTCCTATTGGATCTATTTGAATGCCTAAATAACCATCAATAAGTTTTTGATTTGCAAATTCAGAGTCCGGCTCGCAGGATGGGCTTTCACGAATAGATTCAGAATAATTGTCAAAACTTCTTTTCTGTCTCACCCCAAAATCTTTAGGGGGTCCTTTCTTTTTCGGTCTTTTTTGGGGCTTAACAGGTGGATTTGAACAGTCTGGCGCATCTGACACGAAGTTAAAATCAAACCCATAAGTTGGCTCTTCGTCTATGTCCATATCATCCATAGCCATGGTCACATTAGCAATTTGGATCAACATAAAAAGAGTAAATAGTCTAACTGTTAAGAGCATTATTCTATCCTTTAAATAGTGCTATTATTATTTAGTAATAAATGTGTTTTATGGTCTGATATTATGATCGTGTCAATATGGTAATCTGTTTTTTGGCTTGGTAGTATTAGTATGGGTTTCTAAGTTTCATAATAGTGGAATTTAAACTATCCTAAAAGTGTCTTGTCGGTCCTTGGTGGGAATTCGCCCCTCGCCTCATGATTTGCTAGCCTGTAGTGGTGGTAGGGCGTGCACTACAGATTTGAGTACGGGCGAAGAAATTTTAGCGCATGCAAAATTTCCACTCTCTCCTTCAAACTGAAACTCTACGAATCCAGACGCTCTAAGGTAGTCTGTATCATTTTAATCGGCATTTCTAAAGTCGCTTTAAATTTTTCGAATTCTTCTTTGGGAAGATGTTTATCTGCCGCTTGTAACACTGGCTCCGTTCGCTTCCTCATTTCCTCAATCGTGGCATTGAGCATGCCAGCTTGCCCAGGTTTACTGCTGCTATAGGTTGCGCGCATTGATTGCAATTTTTCTTTGGTGAACTGCCCAAGCAGTGGTTCTGGTTGAGTGCTATCAATAACCTTTTCAATCGCTTTCAAAGCGGCCTCGCGTGTATCGTCATCGATGCTAAGTTGTGCCATTTGACCTTGATGCATTTTTTTCATCATTTGTTTGTGAGCATCTTGTTCTTCAATGGCAAACCGCTCTATTTCGTGATTTTCCAGTATGTTTTTAAGTTCTACTTGAAGAGGTGTCGCAAGTATTTCCTGCTTTTTTAAAAGCTCCTCAATAGAGAGGTCAGAAAAAAGCAACATACTGAAATCTAATTGGGCTTGATTTCGGTTGGTGAGATAGCCAAGCATTTTTTCTTGACGTTCGGCATCCAGGGAAAGCGCCTTAAATACCTTTTGGTATTGATTTTTGAAGAGTCCACTCGCTATATTTTTCCTCATTTTATCTGTTTCTGAAGAGGCTCTTTTTTCACCGGCTTCACTAGCTTCGGGCAGGGGGACTTTGGGGAGCAAGTGGTCTGCTCTAAGCTCTTTTTTGCCATTCTGCGTTTGCCAAACAGCTTCCTGCTTTTTTTCGAGATTTTTGACGTTTAAATTTAGGTGAGCCTGTTTTTCTAAAATCTCGCTTCGCTGAAGATCGATCAAGGCTTGCAGTTCAAAAACCTCTGTGCGTAAGTCACGGACCTTGTTCGCTAATACAGCACAACCAATGAGCGCCGCAATTAATACAAAAAAAAGCACATTTCTTTTGTTTGCTATATGACCCACACGCCTTCCTCAATTTTTTTCAGCTCCGCGGTCTTATCCCTTGCCAGAGTTCTAAAATCAAGGGCCCCCATATTTACGCTTTTGTAGACTTTTGAGCAAATAATTGTTCTTTAGTAATGGCAAGAACATCGCTATCAATAATTACAGCAGTAGCGAGGAACCAACTAGATTTTCCCGAGAATTTTCTGGTTGGCAAGCGACAACAAAAAAGGTGCATATTGTCGCCGATAAATAGGGATAATCTATTTTTGAATTCCATTAAAAAGTGGTAGTATTACCAATCATAATAAATAAAATTTAATCCTATTAGGTTGCATCCTCAAATTTATATTGCTAGCCATGGTCCCACAACTGTTATTTTGATGGTTGTAGAGAAACTGTTGTTATAAAAACAGCAATACTGAGGAATGAGAAATGAGAGTTATATTAATAATGTTGTTTTATACTTTATTGCACGGACAGTACGCTGTTTGTGCCGACGATAAAGACATAGAAATGAGCGATGCAGGTAAACCAAACGATAAAAAGAAAGAAGATCTTGTGGAAAAAGCATTCCGCTTAGTGCAAGGCCTCGCACGCGGCAGCGTGCCACCTGATCCTGCCGTGCCTAGTAGTTCACGAGCCGATGCTAGAGTAAATGACTCTATGGATGTGAGCTCACCATCCTCTTCGTCTGAGCCTGAATTTAAGAAGCAAAAGGGTGCAGAAGAACCAGTGAGCAAACAAGCACGGACTGAAAATGTAAGAAAATTTTTAGAAAAATTAAATAAAGACGACAAAGCAAAAGTAATCAATGCGATAAAAGATCGACGCTCGCTTATTCAGAAAGCTTTAATTACCAAAAATATGGAGCTAGTGCGCTTGTTGATAGAGCATGGGGCAAATATATTCTTGATTCCGCCTGGAGGGAATTCATCTTTTCACTTAGCAATTTATGACATAAACATACTTAAGGAGCTGATCCAAACCCTTAAAGATATGGGGCTCGACAAGCAAATACCCGTCGAGTGTGGCAAAGTAGTATATTACGCTATATTCGAGAAAAAATTCGAATGTTTGGAGTTTTTGCTGGAAGAAGGCAATCTATTTCACCGATTTATCAATATCGATATCATGAATGTAACGCCACTCCATGTTGGATTTGGGGAAGGGAACCCTGAAGCCGTGAAAACATTACTTGATCGGGGAGCTGACTGGAAAAAACCAGTACAGAAAGATGGGATATACCCTGTGCATGTGATGGCCGCAAAAGGAAATCATGATGCTTATAAACATCTGATGGTTGTTATTCAATTGGATATGGCAAAGAGAATGAAAAACGGCGAACTGCCTAGTTTTGATGATTATCTTACGCTGCGTACTAAAGAAACAAAAATGACTCCAAAACACTTTGCCAGCTTTCGTGGTAATTGGAGAGTACTCGATGAAATTTTGAAAAAAACCCTTAGCGATTTAGATTGGCAAAGTGCCAGCGGTATGGCGGCAATTCATTATGGAGTATCTGAGGCGCATGATAGTGTGGTAGCTACTTTACTCCCGTTTAAACCAAATATTTTCCTAGAAGATAGAAATGGCAATAACACTATTGTGTATGCGGGCTTTAAAAACCGCTATCATTGCGGGGTGTTGTTGATAAATTATCTTAATCAACATAAGTACGAATTGGAGAATTCGCCAAAATATAAACGAGATTTATTGCTCGATAAGAAAATATGGTTAGTACTTTCGGTTGTGGATACGACGAAAGTAATAGAAGTTAATGTTCATCATAACCCTACGTGGACGCAATTCATGGAAGATATGAAAAATATTCGCTGTGCGCTTTTCGATAAGGCAATAGATGTAGAAAGTAAAAATATCAAATGGAAAAAGTTTGAACTTTTGCATTTGAAATATAAAAATGAAGATAATATTTTTTCTAAAGGAAGTGGAATATTAAGAAACTTTCTTCTTAATGGCGCGCAGCTTCTGTTCTCTAACGAGCAAAATTTGTTTATGAGTAACGATGGAGGCCGAAGCTATGGATTTGCTTTTCAAGAGAATGAGCCCACAGAGGAAATGCTGGAAAATGTTAGATTAATCGGGCTTTTCACGGCGCTGGCGACACTCACCAATCCTACTCCTATCCCTTTTAAAGACTATATTTTCAAAGCTGTTGCTGGTGAAGAACTTACACCTTCTGATTTTGTTGATGCCGATATGTTCAATTTTTGGAAGACAATGGATGAACTTTCAAGTGAAGAATTACAAGAATTCAACATACCAAATTGCTTGAAAGTTAATGATAAAACAACTTTCTTTTTCGAAGGAGGAGACGTTGTCACAAAAGGAAATTTCGCGGCATTTAAGGCAAATGTAGTGAGCCTTCTTTCTCGTGGTGGGCATCAGGATAAGCTTATCACAGCTTTCAAGGAAGGATTTTTTGCATTGCTTCCAAAACATTTCTTGCACATACAAAACGATGAGATGGTTGCATCTTTGCATAACCCGCAGCTCATCTCGGCGGAGGAATTAAAGGCATTGATAAGTGAGATTCCTATTGATCTTGCTGAATGGAAGGAGTTCACAAGTTATGTACGCTGCGATGAGAATACCAAGGAAGTAAAATGGTTTTGGGAATTTGTTCGCAATGCGGATGATGCGAAGCGACGCAAATTGCTGGCATTTGCTACTGGATCACCTCTCTTGCCAATCGGTGGTTTCAAGTATTTGAAATCAGAGAAGATACCTTTTACCATTGAGCTTATATCAAATGATGGTGGTTCTCGTTTACCATCTGCTAGAACGTGTGTTTATACTATCGCTCTTCCTGCAACTGAAGATCAAGAGACTTTTAACAAGAATCTTGAAACGGCTATTGAATGTGAAGGTTTTGATTTCGTTTAATAGGTCTGAGTGTTGTTTAGTTTAAACCCCCTCTTCTTTCTCGGTATGGAAGGAGAGGGGGTTTAACTTGATTTTATTAGTCTCTGAGCTTTGATTTAAGAAACTCATTAAAAATAGTGTCTATTGTCTTATCTTTAAATCCGATGTCTTTTAAAATGCTGCGCAAGTTATCTTCATTGATTTGGTAATTAAATTTAAAGTGCTCATGTTTTTCACCTTGGTAACAAAAATGATCTATTTCAACATGAGATGGCGAGAATTCCATTACATATTCAGTGTTGACTGGGCAGGTTTTCAAGAATTCAGAATTCTCTCTAACCAATGTTATGACATTGTTTTCTACATGAATACCATGGATTTCTCTGCCCTTATTAGCTCCTTCAAGAATCTCTCCAGCTAGAGGCCTTAAGGCACTCGACTTAGGGAATGCCAAATACATAGCATTTAAACTAATAGAAAAAATAATCGCAATTAAAAATAATATTTTCATATCCTATTGCTGTGATATTTTAGACTCATTAGAGTATAGAAACAGAAATTGAATTTTTCAATGGGTAAATACATGATCTCAGAAATACCTAAATTGTTCAGATTTGAGCAGACCAATGGCAATTCTAAATATTGTTTGTGAGCGCTGTTATTTTTCACAAAATCAGCGTGAGAAAGAATGGTTTTTAATGCTTCCTGTTTGACTCTTTTACTGGACAAATCAAAGACTTAAATATGACATCTTTAAATGAGTTTGTGAGCAATTAAGCCGATTAGAATCAATATTCGGCTCAATATGAAAAAAAGCTACGATACCCTGCGCTTTAACTGGCAACATTCAGATTGGCCTCACTTTAAATATGACCTATCGACTATTCAGGATTCTATTTATCGCTATTTAATGGAGGCAAGCTTATTGGCCGGTGGGCTTGGACAACTTCCTGATGATGTTCAAAATGAGACTGTTATCGACCTTATGGTGAGCGAGGCGCTCAAGTCGTCAGAAATAGAGGGGGCAAATAACAGTATCTAATAATGTGATCAAATCTAATCTTAGCTGCTCAAA
>CAYJDW010000109.1:0-8229 GCA_964368985.1 uncultured Myxococcales bacterium
GGGCTTGACCGGCGTTGTTGCATAAATGTGGCGGGTTTTACCTCAACAACTCCTCTCCCGCTTGCGGGAGAGGCTAGGGAGAGGGTGGAGAGACATGAACGTGAATGCTATTGGAAGAAAAATCCTTCGTATTTGTTTCTCCACCCTCTCCCCCAGCCCTCTCCCGCAAGCGGGAGAGGGAGCGTAGGTGCCGGGCTTTAGCCTTAAAATTTATGCAACAACGCCGGCTGGACCGGGATAGCTACTTTCCTAATCCTGCTAATGAAAAATGGCTAACTTTCTGCTCCGTTTCGGAACTTGACATTTCATCAACTGGTTGCTAGTGGGCCCAATATTATTCTTGCCCATGGGTTCAAATTGATGTCTTTATTCTCACCAAGACATAAATTATTCTTAGGCCGCGCACGTGCCTTTCACTACCGCCGTTAGGCGTGTATCTTTAAGCATAGTCTAATTTTTTTCCCTTTAAAAACCAGTGTGTTGCCCTTTGCTTGTGAGGCTCTTCCCATGAAAAACTATTTTTTCTTTGCGCTTTTCGTCGTTCTCGCTTTAATTCCCGGTTGCACCAAATCGTGCAGTTCCAATAAAGAAGCAGCCAAAAATATCTTAAAAATCGGCACCAATGCCGGTTATCCTCCTTTCGAAAGTATTGATGAAAAGGGAAATCTGATCGGATTTGACATCGACATGGGTCGCGCTTTGGCCAAAGAATTGGGCAAGGAAGCCGCGTTTAAGGAATTTGATTTTGACGCGCTGGTTTTGGCGCTTAAAAAAGGCCAGATCGACATTATTATGGCGGGTCTCTCCATCACTGAATCACGCCAGCAAGAAATCGCGATGGTTCCTTACCAAGGAAAACCATTGACAGAGATTTCCTTTTTATTTTGGGACAAAATACCTCGAGAAATCCATAATTTTGAAGATTTAAAAGCCCTCGCGCAGGAAAGCAAATTGTCTATCAGCGTTCAAGCTGGACACTTTTTGGAAGATTTTTTGAAAAGCCTTGGGCTAAGCGTCAAAGCCCTCGCCGGACCGCCTGAGCAAATACTTGATATAAAATATAATAAATCTCTCGCGGCCGCCCTCGATAGCACTAATGGCAAGAGTTTGGCCGATAAACACGAGAATCTGAAAATTGTCACCTTGGAATTACCTAAGGACAGGTGGGATTTGGGCAATGGTATTGGCATTAACAAAAGTCGCACCGATCTCATTGAGCAAATTAAAGAAGCGGTTTTACGGCTTAAAGAAAATGGTACCGTGAACCAGCTTGAACAAAAATGGATTGTTAAAGGGGAGCAATAATGGAAGTAGGCTTGATTGAGCTCTATAAAGGCGCACTGCCCCTCTTATTTAAGGGCGCGCTGATCACTATTTGGATTTCTACCATCGGTATATTTGGCGGCTTTGTCTTAGGTTCCATCTTTGGTATTCTTGACTGTCACCAGCTGCGAAATCGTTTTTTAAGTCCATTTTTACGTTTTTACGTGGCTATCTTTCGCGGTACGCCCTTGTTTGTTCAGCTCTTGATTGTCTATTTCGCTCTTCCAGATGTTTTGGGCATTGAACTCTCGCCCATCAGCGCCGGTATCATCACGCTGGGACTTAATTCCACGGCCTATTTGGCAGAAGTTATTCGGGCTGGAATTAATGCGGTTGATAGCGGCCAGTGGGATGCAAGCTATATTCTAGGCTATTCTCGGCTTGACACCTTTCGTCATATCATCATGCCCCAAGCCTTTAAGAACGTCATGCCCGCCATTACCAATGAATTTGCGACCCTCATCAAGGAAAGCAGCATTCTGATGGTTATTGGCGTGCCAGAGCTTGTCAAAAATAGTCGAGACATTGTGGCTCATAACTTAAAGCCCATGGAAATTTATCTGTTAACTGCCGTGTTTTATCTGATCATGACCTATGCGGTGGCTTTTTGCGCCAAGTTTTTCGAGGGAAAGGCCAAATGACTCTAATCAACGCCTCAAAATTAGCCCTGTATTATAAAAATAGCCCCCAGCCCGCGCTGGACCACGTGTCATTTAGCGTCGAGGAAAAGCGCATTACTCAATTCTTGGGCAAAAGTGGTTCGGGAAAAACTACGCTTTTAAAGTGCATTGCTAATCTCAATCATAATTTTAGCGGATCTTTAACTTATAAAGATCAAGCGATCAAAAGCATGAGCCCTCGAGACCGGGCTACCCACATCGGTTTTGTGGCCCAGAGCTTTGATCTTTTTCCCCACATGAACGTGCTGTCAAACTGCGCTCACCCGCAAATCCACGTGCTTAAACGCACGCGGGCGGAAGCGGAAAAAATCGCGTCCAGCCGCCTTGAGCATCTTGGTCTCAAAGATTTTTCGCAAAGATTTCCAAAAGAGCTTTCAGGCGGACAAAAGCAGCGTGTGAGCATAGCGCGAGCATTATGCATGGACTCTCGTTTACTTTTGCTTGATGAGCCTACCTCGGCCCTGGATCCGGAAAGTTCAAAAATGCTGGTGGAAATATTAAAAACCCTCAATAAAGAGGGTGTCACCATAGCGCTTTCAACCCACGATATGACCTTCGCAAAAAATCTTCTCGATCGAGTATATTTCATGCGCAATGGACAAATCGTGGAATATTTTGATGCGCGTACCAACCAGCTGGCTGATACGACGGCCATCAAAAATTTCTTTGCTCATTAAGCTTAACGGTAGCTCGAGGCCCCTGGTCTTTGACCTGGGCCACCTTGACCTGGTTGTTCGCCTTGACCTTGTTTAGGCATGCGGCGTTTGAGCTCAGCTTCACTCACTTTAACGCCAACGCATATCCCCTCAGCGCTGCATTTCGCCATGTTAAAACGCTTGCAGTTTTCATGAACTGGAGCCCCTTTCTTAGGACCTTTAAAATTCTTCATCTCAGGGAGACACTGATCCTTTTTAGGCCCCATTATACGGCGTCCCGCTTCTTTATTTACCGGACGCATTTCTTCGCCATTAGCACAGCCCAAGCAGCCCGTTACAGGAATAAGACCGCATTGATCTTCACCGCCTTTTGGATCGCAGCTGAGATCGGCATCAACATTGGCATCGCTATCCGCATCGCTATCGACCGCTTCAGGCGCGGCATCGGAATCTGCATCCTCACTTTCGGATGGCTCAGCCATTTTTTTTGGTGGCA
Organism: uncultured Myxococcales bacterium; assembly: GCA_964368985.1. Lineage (GTDB taxonomy): Bacteria > Myxococcota > UBA727 > UBA727 > JABDBI01. The sequence continues at coordinate 3,156 of CAYJDW010000109.1, forward strand.
TTTTTATCGATCTATTTTCCACTGCTGGAATAGTTGCCGCCTTTTGTGTGGCTCGATCGCAGCCGATATAGCCTAGCATCGTACACACAATCATCGGTATAAAGAATTTTTTCACGAGATCCCCCTTTGGAACTGTTTTTCTGGGGTGTTCTTAACAACTACTCGGTAGAGTTGCAGTTGCTATTTCTTGAGAGCACATTTTTGCGCGATGCAGTGAGTTTTTGGCGGAAACATTGGATATTTTTTGCCTTTACATAAATCGTGATTGGCACTCACCAGTGGCCGGCAATATTTTCTTACCAAATTCTTAACCGTGAAAACATTCGCTCGGTTGATGGCAACGACTTCTTCGCCCCCACAACAGCCCAAATCGATCGCCATGCATTGATAGTCTTTTTGGCAGATTATATCCGCAGCCCCTAAGACTGGTTTAGCGACGGCCTCACCTTCGGCGGCACTCACGGGAATGGCACTTAAGTCCGTACTGGCTTCTACCAAACAAGCGTTTGAAAATAAGAAAGCTGGGAGCATTATCATCAGGGAAGCCCCGATCTTCATTTTATGAATCATGAATAATTCCCAATAAGCTAATAGGTCACCGGTGAATCTAACAACCTGCCACCTTTAGTGCAGGTGTAGGAAAAAACCGCCAAAGAGATAGTTGATCTCATTTATTAAGAGCTAAAAGCGCTGCATCAAATTAATCGTTAAAAGACACTGTTATACTTTTTAAACCTTGGCATGGTTATACATATGGCTAAATGGCTATTAAAAATAACTATTATTTATACAGCATTATTTGGCCTTAGTTTAAGTGCACTGGAGAGCATTTATGCTGAAGCCGACAGCCATGACGAAACGGCGCTCTCTCCTCCCTTTAGACCCACACGAGTAAAATTCTCAGCCCTGCTCGTAAAATTGGATGCAATTGATGCCGCGTCCGAGGACAAGCCCATGTTAACCGCCCAATTTTCTTTGGGCATTTCTTGGCCCGACTCAAGGCTCGCCAAGCAAAATATCGATCCCCACACCGTCCACGTCTTTCAGGGTAGCGCTGCCGACGAGGTCTTGGCCAAAATGTTTAATCCAAAAATTACGGTGGTGGATGGGGAAATGGAGACCAATCACCAACATTTGCAGATCTTCCCCGATGGGAGAGTTACTCTCGAACAAGGGGTAACGGTAAAAGTGCCTGCCAATCTTAATCTCATGCGTTTTCCCTTCGATTCCCAGGCTTTTAAAATTCGTTTTGCCTCGCTTTATTGGGACGAAAACGAAGTTGATTTGAATCAAGAAATCGCAAGTGCAGATAAAGTTGATAAAGCGGGAAATGACGCCTGGCACCTTAATTATCGTAGTTTTTATATTTCCAAGGTTGCCCTCAGAAAGAACCACGAAAAGACTTCGACTTTTAATTTTATTATCTATGGTGAGCGCGATCCAAACTATTTTATCTGGCGTTTATTGTTGCCATTAATGGTAATTGTATTTCTCTCATGGAACGTTTTTTGGTTACATGAAGATAAGGCTTTAGCTCTAGGAAATTGTTTCCTCTTTTTGCTCACCGTTGTTACTTTTCATGATACGGCTCGCTCCATGTTGCCAGTGCTCTCTTATTTTACCTTTATGGATGCTGTCGTTTTCATTTCTTATGGCTTTATAATTGTGCCCACAGTTCAAGTCGTGCTCTCCATTCGGCTCGAAGATAAGGGCAATTTAGTGCTCATGGAGAGCATAAGAAAAACCTGCAAATGGATGGTCCCAATCTTTTATTTATTAACCATGTCGCTCACAGCATTGAGATATTTTTTGATGTAGGAAAAAGCATGAAACCAACTGTAAAATTAAGCGCTTTTTGCTCGGTATTTATCTTGCTATTCCTTTTATTTGGCTGGTTGATGAACGGGCAACTTTTGAATATGGCAGATACGGTGGAAAATCTGCACGATCATCCCATGGCGGTTATGCGCAGCTCATTATCCGCGGCGCGAGACGTGGTCAAAATATCTCGAAATATCAATGAAATTTTGCTACTTGAAGATCGGCTCGCTCGCGACCGAGAAATCGGCTCCCTGGTCGTCTATGAAAACGGCGTTAAGCGTGAGCTGGATATCGTGGAAGCTCGTATTAAGGGAGAAGAAGGGAAAGCCTTGGTGGCAACCGCTCTTAATAATATAAAAAAATGGCAGCCCATTCGTGATGAGATTTTGAAGCTAGCTATTGCGGGCAGGCTCTCCCAGGCTGAGCAGTTGGTTCGTAAAGTCGGAGATAATTCCTTGAGCGATGTAGAAAGCTCCATCACCAAAATCGCCAACTTCGCCCTCGGCGAAGGCATGTCCTACCACGCTGAAGGAATTGATAATCTAAGAAAGGCTCGAGTTATTCTGATTGCTACGGGTTTAGTTCTGGTGTTGGTTTTTCTTCTCATCGCCGTGGGCATTGGTCAATCTTTGCTTAATCCCCAACATGCCGTACGCGATTATTTAGTCGCCGCCACCAAAGATGGCCTGGATCTTTCCATACTACCCGTCAAAAAATCCTGTGGAGAAATGGGAGAGCCGCTGGAAAACTTCAGGCTCACCATAGAAAATCGCATAGAACCCGCCTGTAATAAAGCTCATGCCTTGCAGGAAATGGTAAGAGGGGTGGTTTTAGAACGAACATCCATGATGAACTTAGTCACTAATCTCGAAAAAAAATCAGAAATGCTGAACAGCCAATCAGGACATCTCATCGAGATTATCGCGCCCGTAATCAAAACCGTGGCAAGCTTTAGCGCAACAACCAAGCAAATAGAGCAGGATTTAAATATGATGATACAAATAACTTCAAGTCAGCAACTATTAATATCTTCAATAAAAAACTCTCCTAATATTGAAACACTAGTGCAAATTGAAGAACAAGAAAAAGCGATCAATGATTATGTCAGAGGAACCATTGGACTGGTTTCTCAAGCATCTTTTCTGTCTCATGATTTAGTAGATTCCCTCAAAGAAATTTCAACTATTTCAGAGGGCCAAATTTGCCTCAGCACTATCATAAACGAGTTAAAATTATCGCTGGCTGAAGTTACCAAGCACCTGGATAAAGTCGATCGCAAGGTGGGTGCTATTGCGGAGATACTTCATTGTAAAAAACCAGCCTCCGAAGAGGCTAATAAAAGCACCGTGCTTTCATAAGGATTTTGAGATAATCAATCGTCATTGCTGCGCTACGCTCGCAATGACGATTATGAGCCCTTAGCTAAAGCATATCTAAATACTTAGCCCGCTTCTTCCTAATATTCTCAACAATTTTTTGCACCGTAACGATATCTCCCGAATAAACTCGGTCAACTAACTTAGTGTCTGCCAGGAGGTGCAAAGCCTCATCAAGAGCGCCCGCGGTGGAGGCTGAGGATGAGTTAGGAAAGAGTGCTTCCCACACTTCATATTGCTCAAGTGGTTGCATGTGCGTACGCATGAAGACGTGAAAATCTGAGCCTGGTCTAAGATCAATCCGTTGATTGGTGGAATAGCTTCGTTGAGCACGATATTGCGAATAATAGAGTTCACAAAGACTATAAGCTACCTCTTTGCGCCAATCATCTTCTGGAACAAAGCCATTGTCTTTAAATTTATCTTCTTCATCTATTAATGCACGCCAATCAATCATTATTTCCTCATTTGCTATCGCAAGCTTGGCTTTAATTAGGCCTATTTTCTATTGCCATATTTAGATTTAGCACATCGGCCATGTCATACAATCCAGGCCTTTGCTTTGATAGAAAAAGTGCCGCAAACAAGGCACCTTCCGCAAATATACGGCGATCGAAGACCCGATGGGTTATTTCTAAGCGCTCGTTTTCCTTGAAAAAATAGACCGCGTGCTCCCCGGTAACATCGGCAATGCGGGCCGAAGAAATCTCTACTTCCTGGCTTAAATCACCTTCCGCATTCAAAATGGCCTTCTTGATAGCAAGAGCCGTGCCGCTGGGGGCATCTTTTTTGTGGCGATGGTGAATATCCAAAATGTGAGCGCTTAGGCCGGGCAAGCTTGCTGCTGCCAAATGGCTAAATTCAATCATAAGATTGGCCATAATCGACGTATTGGGCGCAAAAAGCACGGGAATGCGCTCTCCCACTCGGGATAACATGGTTATGTGTTCTGATGGATGTCCAGTACTGCCTACTAACAAAGAGGCTCTGTGCTGCGCCGCAAAGGACACCAAAGACTCAAGTTGGCTAAAATGGGAAAAATCTAAAATCAGCGTTTGGGGCTTCATAGCCGATGAGAGTTCATTTAAATCTCTCACCACAGGAAAACTCCACACGTCAGGGCACACTTGATCGGGCTTAGGGCTGACTAAAGCTCCTACGATTTCAAAGCGTGGATCAAAAAGAGCAAGTTCAATGATAGCTCGGCCCATACGCCCTAAAGCGCCGGCAATAATAAGAGGAGTCGGGCTCATGTTAAAAATCCACTGCTTTTAAAACTTTTAATGAAATCATAAGTCCTGCATCGCTCTAGCAAAATCTGCTCATCGGCTTCACTTATCGGCGTAAGGGGCAAACGCCACACTTTTTCCATCATGCCCATGGCAGAAAGAATGGTTTTAATCGGAATGGGATTTGAATGGCTGAATACCAGTTTAAAAAGCCCGTTTAAACGCCCGGCGATTTTTTGTGCATAACTCAGCTCACCTTGGTTAAAACACTTGTAAAGGGTGAGCATTTCATTGGCTGCTATTTGGGAGCTTACCGAAATAACTCCATCACCACCGAGTGCAAGAAATGGGAAAAAACCACTGTCCTCACCTGAAAGGAGCAAAAAATCAGGACGAACTTTTCGGCACATAGCGATGAGATCGATCAAACGCTCGACATTAATATTGGCGTCTTTAATACCGATTATTTGGGGATTATGAGCAGCTATTTTTGCCACGGTGCTCGGATGGATATCAATGCCCGTACGGCCAGCCGCGTTATAAAGAATGATGGGTACTGACGCCTGCTCAGCAATAGCAGAAAAATGCGCCATCAAGCCATCTTGAGTGGGCTTATTATAATAAGGCACGACTTGCAAAGTAGCGTCC
>CAYJDW010000110.1:0-8176 GCA_964368985.1 uncultured Myxococcales bacterium
AGGCCTTGGGTAGATGGGTAAAATGAAAAAAAGCGGTTTATGTTACTTATCCTCGATATTCTCTATTGATTCCTAAAACTCTTCTCGGGTTTTCTCAGTCTCAACGAGAAATTTTTGTTTGAGTGTAAGATAATGAGCTTTGAGATTAACATCATCCCCTTTTCGTAACTCGGTGAGACCTTCACGTATCTGAGCAAAGCCCAAATCTCGGTAACCAAATTCTTCAGATTTCATAGCAAGAATGAGTATCTTTATAAGGTATCGACTGTGTATGCTGTACCTGAATTTTTTATGAAAAGACTCGTTCAATAAATCTTTAAATTCTTGAGGCTCTAGATTAGCGAAAGTGACCTACTGGACACCTAAATAACACTGCATCGCTTGCATAGCGATGCAGTGTTATACGGCCGAGCAGAAAAAGCTTGGTACTATTTGAGGCCCATTAGAAGGTCAATGTCGCCCTTACCAGCTTCAGCACGAGCAGCGCTATAGATAGGTTTGGACTCGTAGTGATGACCTTTGGCTACGATATCCAATTTTTTGTCATAGATAACCGTAGAATGATTACGCATACGAATCGTCAATTCATATTCCTGGCCTATGACCTTTTTCGCTTCCCCATCATAGGTGATCAGAAACTCGATGCATCCCGCAGAATCAAAATGCAATTGCTCTCGACCACCATTACTCGAGAATAACGCTGTGCCCGTTTTATTTTCTAGCGAAAGCGCTTTTGCTGTCGCCTCTTTTGCATTCTTCAAATCCAATGTGACATCCACCGCGTTAGAAGCTAGATGGGGCGGAAATTTGATTACGACGCGTCGAGATTTGCCCAAAGCTGAGAGCCCGTAGCCATTAGACCAGTGTTGTGCTTTTCTGATTTTCGCTTGAATCTTTACCGAGTATGGAAGCATTGAATTACTGTCGTACTCCACAGGTTCAGGTTCCGGTGACAGCTCGACGGGTCGGTAAGGATTTGTTCCCTTGCGTTTGGACGGAGAATCGTAAACTCGTTGTCTGCGATTTTTTTGTTCCTTGACTGGAGAAAAGGTTCCCTCGCTGGAAGTAGGTTGCCTTCCTTCATCTTCAGGCTCCGGTGACAAATCGACGGGTCGGTAATTATTTGTTCCTTTGCGTTGGTACGGAGAATCGTAAACTCGTTGTCTGCGATTTATATGTTCCGAGACTGGAGAAAAGGTTCCCTCGCTATAAGTAGGTTGCCTTCCCTCATCCAATCCATAACCTGAAGCGAAGTTTAATGCATACTGAGTGAATTTTTGTTCACCACTATTGATTATCTCGACAGTAAAATAATAGTCCATAACATATGACGATTGTATCCTATTAAAGGATACCTTTAAATTTTGACTACCGCTCCAATCAATCTCGCACTCAGAAAAGGGTGAGCTCCGATTCACCTCTAATAACACGTCAGTAGAATTTTGATGGATGGATGAAATCGACAGTCGAAGCCGTCGGCCGTCAACTACATCGTCAGCTTTAATATCGAAGCTTGAGCTTCCAAACATGAAGTTGGTACCTGGCTGCAAGCGTAAAGGTCTGCCGTCGGAATGGGTGACATAAACTTGGGCCGACGACATTAATGAATTCAAGAATAAACAATTAAAAACAAACAATTTAAACATATTTATACTCCTAATAAGATTTATTTGAAATGAGTTTAGTTTCGTAAATTAAATTGTCAAATAGGCCTCAGACCTTATATGTCTTACAGGTTCGGCTTTAGGGGCTAAGACCCGAGTTAAGCAGCCTGAGTCAGAGCTTTCTAGGTTTCTGGGGGACAACAGAAGGTTCAATATTTTTTCGAATTATTAGAGCATCATCAATAGATAACTCAGCCAACAAATTGCCTTCTTTATTCGTGAACGAGTGGCAAAAATATGACGATTTATTTCAGAAGATAGCGCCAAGTCTTTGTAAAATTGGTCTTTTAAATGTTCGGCGATAGCGGAATCGAGAATTGATATATTGACCTCTAAATTCCGTCTGGCGGACCAGTGATCGAGATTGTATGAACCGATGGAAGAATAAATACCGTCAATGGTGGCAATCTTAGCGTGAAGGGTTTTTTGATGCATTTCATAAATTCTCACGCCATGTTTGAGAAAACTTTGATAGACATGGTGGCTTGCTAAGCGCATCAATGGGACATCGGACAGTCCGGCAGTGAGTATGCGTACATCCACCCCCCTTTTAGCCGCGTTGGTAATAGCCTTTTTCAAACTGCCATAGGGCAAAAAATAGGGCGTAGTAAAATAGCAATAACTCACAGCCCGATTAGTGCTTTCTTCCATTGACTTTTGAATATGGGTGAGGTTTTTGCGGGTATTTGAGCGTAAAACCTGCACCAAGGTGTCATTATTTTGGGCGCCAGGAGCTAGCTGCTTGATTGATTGACGGCCTAGGTTGCTCAGCCGATCAAAGAAAAGCTCACGCTGTGTTTCTATTATTATCATTATTAGAGAGTTAGGCTTATCAGTAGTACTACCCTCTAAAGTTAGTTCATCTTAATTTAATAGATAGACACTATGGATTAGCTTTCATTATGCTTACAGTACTTTAGGTAATCATCTGAGCGATATTTCCGTTCATAAATTTCGTGAATTTCACCTTCTTCGGGCTGACAGTTTGCAAGTTTGAGCAAGTCAGTTTTCAAAAGACTAATCTCAGCTCTCATTTGTTTATTTTCCCAGCAAAATTTCTTACAATCATCGCGCAAGACGCTTCTTGTACGGTGTAATTCTGAGAGCTCTTCCCGATTTATTCTGTTAGATTCAAAATATTCATCAGCGGCATTATTTGCTTTATTTAGTGTATTTAAAAGGCTTTTTTTATCTTCTTTCAAAACAGAAATTAATTGCTTAAGTCGAGATATTTCCATTCGAAGATCATGATTTTGTACTTCTAATTTGACATTCTTAACTTCAGCTCCAACCAGTTCAATTTCAAGCTCGACTAATTTAGTTGGGGTAGGGGGGATATCAGGCTTGACCAATTTAGTTGGGGGAGCGGTGAGCTTGGCTTTACTAAAGTTAGGACGGGGCCTTTTGGTCGCTAAGCCTATTCTGGATGATGTCTCGAGGGGAATAAAGTCTTCTTGCCCAGCAAAAGGATCAATCTCATTGTTAAAAGTAAAAGCAAATTGCGAAAGCATAAGCGATGAAAGAATAATCGTATTACGAATTGACATAATATATCTCTCTTAAAATTTATATAAAATTATTTCTTGATAGCCAATTGAATGACCAAATTCGAATTGTCAATCGGCGTAAAAACGATCCTTAGCACCAATTCATCTAAGCTTATGATTTTGCAGCTTATCCTTAAGACGACTTAGAATCTGGTTTTGCTCGTGTAGCTAAAAGCCCATAATCATATCGTTGATTAGCGACTAGATACGCTTGAAGCCGTCAAGGCTAGTCGAGTTTTTGATTGCTTTAGGGAGCTGCACATAAATCCTTTCAGCTAGCAGGCTCGAGTTAGAGGATAAGTAACATAAGCGCTAATATGGGATTAGCTTCGCGAGTAAAACCAGGACCAAAGTCGTTTTAATGGCACATTAGCTCAGAAGTAATGATTTTTGGCGATTTACCGCCAAGAACCGGTTCGGCTTTAGCGAGTAAGACCCGAGTCAAGCCGCCTGAGGCAGTGCTTACTAGGTTTCTGGGGGCCAATAGCTCGCTATTTTTTATCTTCACAAACAACAGCCGTTGTATTCCAGCGGCAATCCTTGTCATTTCTGCAGGCCTGCTCCGATTGAATAACCTCGCATTTCCCCACCAAGGCAGGATCTGCATGCCCACAGCTACCTGTGGCATCTTTATAGGTACAAAATAGACTTGCTCGGCATTCGTCCGGGAGCATTTTGTCACATGCCTTTGGGGGAATATCTGTATGGGCTCCACAATTTCCGCTTAGTTTATCGAATTTGCATCGCCGACCGTCCTTTCGAATAGCAGCATTGCAAAGAGCTTCTTTTTTGTCATGAATACTGCAATTAGCAACCTCAGCTTCTCTATTGGCACCGCTTTTGAAACATCCGCTCTGGAGCGTTAATATAGTGAGGAGTCCAAGGAACTTGGATACTATTATTGTATTTTTCATAACCACCTAATTTATATTATTTTTTAGCTAATAGTCTTATTTAACAATAAAACCGCTTAAAAACCATTTTTTTGCAGCAAATCCCGCATCTACGCATCCGCTCGATGGGCTAATCTCGGAATATAGTGGCCTTTCAGAAGTTTGGAAGCGCCGCTACGAGGCATTCTCCGCTGAAAAAAGATACCCTCTCCCGGAATCGCTGTGTAAAAAAAGTAAATCCACAGAAAAGGTTGATTTTGAGTTTGAGATTCACCAAGAGATTGAAAGGCTCACCCAACAAGTCCTTACTTTGCAGACTATAAGCGCTGAGCTCGAAGAATGTAGAGATATTTTCAGCGCTAAACTGGGCAAGATTACTGGGGATAACATCGCCCTTAAGGCTTCGGGAACTGCCGATGTAATTGAAGGAGTGATGTTGTTTACGAACACCCATCAAAACCTTCTCTATGAAATCTACTTTGAAAGATTTTGGAGATTGCTCTCTTTAGTGGGCACCCTCGTACACGTCAAAAGCACCATTCTGCTCCCTGATGCCCTTGACGGTGTTTTGATGAATGCGCGGCACTTCTCGCTTGCAACTTTTAATCGCATAATTATGGATCTTGCTCTAGTCAAAGGAATGGCTCAGGAAATTGAACTGCGAGCCATAAAAAAGGAGCCCTCCTCAACGCCTAGGATTGAGCCAAAATCTAGGTCATTCCTGAATGGCATTCTAAATCGTTCTTAGTTGTGAACTCGATTTCGTATTATCGCTGAGAGGAAAGAAATCGGTCGGTGCTCATCAGGGTAGCCGACCTATTATCAAGAAAAATAATTTCGGTGGCAGCTGAAACAATAAAATCCAAGTCGTGGCCGGAAAAAATAACGATGGCGGCCACATAAATAGCCCCGAGAAAGTTCTGAGCTGTTTTATCGTATCTTGTAGCAATGGCTCTGTATTGCTTGAGCTTGGCAAAAAAGTTCTCTATTAAATGCCTGGCCTTGTAGAGTTCCGTGTCATATTCGACTGCATGGATTCGGTTGGATTTTGATGGAATGACTGCCACGCATCCCTTTTCAGCTAGCTTGTGCCTTACTCGTTCATCAGCGTCGTAAGCCTTATCAGCAATAACTGCTTCGGCTTTGATTTCAGGTAAAAGCGCGTCCGCACCTTGTAAATCGTGCGTTTGTCCTGGGCTCAGATAAAATCCGAGCGGATTTCCCAAAGCATCACATGTCGCATGAATCTTAGTGCCTAAACCTCCTTTGATGACACGCCCTAGTCGAGTGCATGGAGAAATCTCTATAAATGATGCTCTGTGACTCTGCATGGATAATTAAAGTTTGGCACCAAAAATCAATAGCTTTTGCCTATAATAGCTATAGTGCATTTAGGCCTACAACCAGCTGAATTATCTGCAATAATCTCTTATTGGTTCGCAGGGGGATTTGGCCATGAATATTGCTTTATTGCTTGCAGTGCTCTTAGTATCACCTAGTTTCGCTGACCTTATCAGCGATGAAATGGTACCCATTGTACTCAAGGAGGATGCTTTAGAATGTTATGAAAAAACTGAGGGTGATGGAGGTTTCCGTCAACCAATGCCTGCCGAAATAGTTCTTAGAGCTGATTCGGTGATAGATCGAACCCTTCGCGTAAAGAACTACCATTTTTACCGCACGCTGCCGGACTCTGTTAGCTGCGCCTCTCTCCGAAGTGAACTTTACGCTACGCCATTAAATTTATTGGTAAATCGAAAGGTAAGCCGAGTTGTAAAATCTAATCCCAACAATGAGGACCAATACAGTTTTTTGGTAGAAGACATAAGCATTGAGGTTCCCGTTCAGCTGGAGGGGAAAAATATTGTGCTTCACCATAAACAAGGCTGGCTCGAAGAGAACCCTTATAACCCTGGCAGAGCCTTTCCAAAGCATAGCAGCTATATCGCCCACACCCATCCCCAATCCGCTTCCGCCCCGGTAGGACTTTTTTGTGCCCCTCTTTATCAAGGAAGCACAAAATATACTCTAGGCTTTGGCCATTTTACGATATCTTCCCCTGCTCAAGCATCAAATCTGGATGTCGTCACCACCAGCCCTTTTGATACTGAGGCCTTGTGCCTAGAAAACAAAAACCAACTCATTAAACGCTTCAAAGCTGAAGATCCTGAAAATTGGGGCTCGCGGCTCAGGGTTGATCGCACTATTGAGTTTGTGAATCGCTATATTCTCGATAATCAGGCCAAGAGCATGTGTCAGGAAATTCTGCTTGAAACTATCTTTGTGAGCATAAACGGCCTTAATTTTTCCGCAGTAGGAGCATCTTTTCCGCTTCGCACAGTCGATTTAGCCTTATGCGGAGCTCGGGCAGGGCTTTAGTTTTTTAGGTTGACTTATGCGGTTTGAAAACTTTCACACCGCGTTGATTAATATATTAGCTAGCAATATTAAAATATTTTTTTGTGTATAAATTTTAACTCACGGGTGTTGAATGGGTAATTTTGCTAGAACACACATGAGTCAAAAAGTGGCCTATATACAGTACCTTTGTTGCTTAGCCGCGCGTTGGCTTACAAGGTTTTATGGCCTTAAAACGAGAAATTCACCTAATAAAATTGCTGACCAATATGGCAGGGATATTTTTTTCGAATCATAGTCGATAATGGGATTTATACTAACTTTTGACCAATCGAGGATTTTATGCTCTATAAATTTTTAACGGTTTTATCAATATTTTCTGCGACCTTTGTGTTTGCAAGTGACCTACCTAATGTAGGTGAAAAAAGAGAACTTTCTGAAGAGCCGTTTCAGGATTTAGCGCCAGCCAAAAGAAAGGCAATTTTTCTTCTTCATAAAGCTTGTGAGGAAGGAGATATAGAGAAAGTAAAAGGCCTTTTAAATCCACAGAATATTAACGAAAAAGATAATAATGGTAATACTCCAACCTTAGTAGCCTTTTTAGCAGGTCATTATGATATTGTAGATTTTCTTTTGCTTAAAGAAAATACAAATATAAATGATTGCAATAAAGAAAGAGACACATTATTACATTTGGCATGTCAAAACTTATCCCAGGAAGATGCAGTAAAAATTATTAGAACACTTATCGCATGTCCTCTTCGTATTTTTATAAATGCTTGCAATAAAAAACATCAGACTCCCTTATATCTTGCATGTGCAAATAATAACTTATCTGCTGTGAAAGAGTTATTAAAACATCCTGATATTGATGTAAACTTTTCTGATTTATATTTACATGGTCCGCTTCATGTTGCATGCCTTACAGAAAATAGTGAAGAGGTAGTTGAACAGCTTCTAACGCACCCTGATCTTGATGTAGAGAAGTGTTGCCGACGTGTAATGTGTAAAGAGGTGAGCAAATACGAGGATTTAAATGGGGCATGTGAGATAAGACCTAGGGAACATATGGACTATCTTAACCCTCTACATCTCGCATGTGAGAAGGGAAATAAAAAAGTAGTTAAACTTTTATTAAATACTAAAAAAATTCCTACAGATCTCAAGACAAATACCTTTGAGCACTCATTTTTAACAACGGCAATTAAATATAATAAACCAAAAATAGTTAAATTCTTGTTTAAGCAAGGTTATGGAGATATAGATAACTGTAGGTGTGGGCATGGTATATTTGAGGTTATTATAGGTTATATAAAAAACAATAAAGAAATAAACAGTGATGATGAAGTAATTATTGGCGCTTTTATTGAATATCAATGGAAAAAATTAAATTACTTGTGTAGGGGAAATTTTTTTAAAAATTGTATTAATAATTTGAAAACTAATGTTATTAAATTTATTTTAGAAAACCGGAGAATTGATAATTCAATCTTTAAGGTTGATTTATTGTTCTATTCATGTTGTAGAAATTGTATCGATAGCGTTAAGGTATTAATTGAGGATTTTAATGTAGATATTAACTTAAGGCAAGGTGCAAGATCTCTATTAGATGTGGCGCTTGAAATGTATTTTGATTGTTCTGATAAAGAAGCTTTAAAGGATATTATTAAATACTTGTTAGAGCGTGATGCAGTTTACTCAGAAAGTTTTAATG
>CAYJDW010000111.1:0-7955 GCA_964368985.1 uncultured Myxococcales bacterium
GCGGCAATCTAGACCTTTCTGGCACTACGCATGGATTGCCGCGCTACGCTCGCAATGACGATGGGAGCTAGAAGCTCGTTATCCCTTAAACCGAATCAAATCACACCCTTTGTTGGTGCCGTTAAAAGGGTGGCTGTGAAACCACTCCCCATCGATTTCGATCTCTAAAAAAGTATGCATTCCCTTTCTCGCCAGAAATACATGGTTTTCCAAGCTCAGCTCTCGACTAAAATTATAACTAAGGCCAGAAAAATTGGTACAAACCCCCTCGTGGCCGAAAAAAGCATGTTCGGGCGAGTGGGTTTGCGCATGGCGGATCTTTTTCAAGGCTTTTAGGGGGCTGTGAGAGGGAGTGAAAAATGTGAGGCTTTGTTCCGCTACGCATTTGGCCATCATCACTCTTTCGGCCACACTCAGGTTTAAATCATCGGCAACAAGCGCGCCTTCTTGAGCCAATTGGTGGTAGGCAGTGACTCGATCATTGCGCTTGGTGGAAGCCTTGGTGCGAATAGTTACATGTTGGCCATCATGACGGGGGGCCGCGTAATCATCGCTGGGGGCGCAGATTTTTGGCTGCAGGCGCGTGGAGCGATATTCTTGGTTTTTCCAGGGCTTTATGCATACGGCGTAAATATCCAACACTTTTTTATATTCATCGGCCTTAAGTTTGAGGGCATTGATCTCGATAACTAATTGCTCCTGCGGATCCAGGCTGCGCTTTTGTAGCTCACGCCACTGGCTGTCGCCTGTTTTTTCAATGGCTTTAGAGAGCGCTGAAAAAAGTGGCAGACCTTTTTCCAAATTGGCATAGAGACGATTTTCTAATTCTTCCAAATTAAAACCAGAAATTTTGATATCCAGAGCAAAGTCTACCAATAATTCAATGCTAGGTATTTTGAGTTTAGGATGGCCGAGTAATTCATCGATAATAGGCGTCAAATTATGATGGTTAATATTGTAAAGTTGGTCTTCAGTGAATAATGCTTCTTTTCTTATATCTCTATCATAGAGTTTTTTAATTTTTTTATAGTCCTGCATATGAAATTCAACTAAATCATCAATAACAACAATGTCAGGATGGTTATGGGAGATTGCTAAAAGTGTCCCAGAAAAACCAGTGAAAATAAGAGCGATAAAAATACTTTTTAAATGGCAATTCATAGAGAATTCCTCGCAAGATTATTTCCATGCTATCGCCCATGAAGAAGATTTGGCGAAACAATTTTATTTGGCCCCGTCTATCACTACCATTCACTAATCAAAGAGCTAAGGTATGAGGGATGCCAAAAAAATATAAGGTTTAGGATGAACAACGCGTTAATCAAATCGGTGGCTTGGGGTCTTTTTTCAGCTCTTTTATTGGGTATGGCACAGCCCCTTTTTATGCCGGATTTTTTTGCAAGTGGGCCGTGGCCTGAATTTCTTGGCGCGCTTTCTTTGGTGGCCTATGTGCCCTTATTTTTGCTCCTCAAAAATAAAAATTTGAAAGCGACTTTTGGCCTGAGCTTCATGACCATGACGGTGCAATATGCCATTGTCTTGTCGTGGATTTTTATTGCAGTTCATGTGTACGGCTATGTACCAACGCTTCCCGCCTCAATTATTACCTTGCTCTTGCCCATGTTAATGGCATTGAAGGGCGCGATTTTTTTTACGATTGCTCGTTTTTTAAGTATGCATTTTAATCGTTCGTTTTTATGGTTTGCGCCGATTGCTTTGTGTGCCCTCGAGTATTTTCGCAATTTCCATGTCTTTGGCGGTTTTCCCTGGGGAAACTCGGGGTATTCCTTGGGTCGTATTCCTGAATTCCTGCAGTTAGCCTCGGTGGTGGGAATTTATGGCGTGGTTTTTTTTGTGGGGCTCATCAATGCACTGATTTCTGTCCTAATACTATTTAAGCGCCAGCGACGACGCTGCTTAGGAATGATCGCGCTTCTTGTCCTCGGAGCTTATGGTTTTGGGGCCCTAAGAATAAGCCAAGGCGCGAATGAGTTTGCGCCTAAAGTTCGCATCGCGCTCTTGCAGGGAAATATTCCGCAGGAAGTTAAAAATAAGTCGGGGCTTCATGCTGAAGATATCCTCGCTATTTATGGAAATTTGCAACAAAAAGCCATTGATGAGGAAGTCCAGCTGATTGTGTGGCCTGAATCGGCCTATCCGTGGTTAGTGGATCAAGCGAAGTCAGAATTGGAACTTAAAAAAAGTGGTGTGGCGAGTGTGATCGGCGCTACTACTTATGCTTTTGATCGTGCGAGAAAATTTTCTCACTACCAAAACTCAGCTTTTTTTCTTGATTATAGTGGGCAAATTGTTGGCCGTTATGACAAAACCCATCTGGTGCCCTTTGGCGAATATGTGCCTTGGCCGATGATCAATGTCGTCGACAAAATCGTTCCCGGGATGGGGGCCTATAAACCTGGCTTTGATTTTATTCCTATCCATTTGCCGCTCGCTTTGGGTAAGAATGTAGCAATCGGCACGGCCATTTGTTATGAGGATATTTTTCCTGAGATCAGTCGTGCTTTTGCGAATAATGGTGCGACGCTGTTGGTCAACATTACCAATGATGCTTGGTTTGGGGAGACATCGGCCCCTTATCAACATTTATTGATGAACCAGTTTCGTGCGGTGGAGAGTGGCCGGCCTTATGTGCGCGCCACCAATAGCGGGGTATCAGCTTTCATCGATGCTTATGGCAAGATTCATAAGCAAATGGGACTTTTTGAGCGGGGCATGATTATTGCTGAGGTGCCCCTAATAAATAAAGCTACCGTCTATTTGGTAATTGGCGACGTGGTACCTGTGCTTTGCATGTTATTTTTAATCATTGGTTTTGTAGCTGCTTTGATTCCCTTGCGCTCTTTTTTAAAAAATCGGCGCTGGCGGGAATTATCCCTGGTGGCATTGTTTTCAGGCATCGCTTTAGTTTCTTATTGGTATTTTAAGCGCCCTGAATTTTTAGGAGTGGAATCCGCAGCTACCAAAAATTTGTGGATTATTGTTTTATCCATAGTTTTGCTGGTGGGAAGCTTATCGAATAGCAAGCGTAGCCGCGCGATTTTATTGAGTGTTGCCTCTGGTGTGGTCTTTATTTCAGTGGCACTTGCTATCTTTGAATCGCTTTATTTCTTGGCCGGGCTTTTAGTGGGCGTATTGATTTATCTATTGGCCTTTCGTATGAGCAAGGATGATAAAACCTCAAAGTAGATACTAAAAATGGCCTCAAAAGACACCGCTAATTTACTCTATGAAATCAACAAAAAATTGACGGACCTTAGTGTTAAGTTATCGTCTCTTGCGAAGGCAATAAAATTTGATGAAAAATCAAAACGATTGAGTGAGCTCGACGCTAATATGGCCGAGCCCGGCTTTTGGCAAAACGTGGAATCGTCGCAAAAAGCGCAGCAAGAAAAATCGCAACTCACTCGTGAAGTGGAGCGTTTTAAAAATGCGGCGGATAGTCATCGCGATTATCAAGAACTCATTGAGCTCATGCGCGACGACGAAGGTGCTTTGAGCGATTTAGAAGAGGATGTCGCAAAGCTTGAAATACTCATCAAAACTATCGAAATGGAATGCATGCTCAGCCTCGAGCATGATAAAAATAACGCTATTTTGAGCGTCAACGTCGGCCAAGGTGGCGTCGATAGCCAAGATTTTTCTGAAATGCTCATGCGCATGTATCGTCGCTATGCAGAACGTCGCGGTTATGAAGTTACGATCATGGAATGGCAAGATGGCGACGAGGCGGGCATTAAAAATGCCACCATGCTAGTATCGGGGCCCTATGCTTATGGATATCTAAAAGCCGAAGTGGGGGTGCACCGCTTGGTAAGAATTTCTCCCTTTGATTCAGGTGCCCGTCGCCATACTTCCTTTGCATCAGTTTGGGTGATCCCTGAAATCGATGAAAGCATTGAAGTGGAAATCGACAATGATGATTTACGCATCGATACTTTTCGCTCTGGTGGCGCTGGCGGTCAGCACGTCAATAAAACCGATTCAGCCGTGAGAATTACTCACTTGCCGACGAACATTGCCGTTGTGTGCCAGGCCGAGCGTAGCCAGATTAAAAACCGATCGACGGCGATGAAATTATTGAAAGCTCGGTTGTACGAATTAGAAATGAGAAAGCGTCTTCTTGAACGCGACAAAGCCGAAGCGCAAAAGCTCGAGGCCTCTTTTGGTTCTCAAATAAGAAATTACGTCATGGCACCTTATCGCCTCGTGAAAGATCTTCGTACCGGCTATGAAGTTGGCAATGTGGACGCCGTACTCGACGGCGACATTCAACCATTTATCGAAGCCTATTTGTTGGCGGCCCCCAAGTAAAAATGCCGCCTCAATTCGTCATGGCGAGCGAAGCGCGGCCATCCAGAAGTATTACCACTTTAATGGATAGCCAGCCTGGCTGTTGATGAAAGAATGAGGAGAAAATTCATGGTCTTTGATCAATCTATAAATATAAATCAATATATTTTGCCCGTCGAAGAAGAGCCGAGCATCGAGGCTTTTCAGGAAATTATTTGGCACCATTATGCCACCCATCGACGTAGTTTTCCTTGGAGAGAAGAGATAAGCCCTTACGGGGTTGTGGTTTCTGAAATCATGCTGCAGCAAACCCAAACTCATCGCGTCGCTGCTAAATACCAAGCATTTGTCGACGCATTCCCCAATTTCTTGGCTTTGGCGGAGGCACCTTTTTCTGAAGTGCTGCGATTGTGGAAGGGGCTTGGTTATAATCGTCGTGCTATGAATTTACAAAAAATCGCCACCGCGATTGTGAAAGATTATGAAGCGTCATTGCCGAGAGATATCATAAGCCTTGAGGGATTTGCCGGTATCGGCAAGGCCACTGCGCGCTCAATATTTAGTTTCGCCTTTGATGCTCCGAGCGTATTTATTGAAACCAATATCCGCACGGTTTTTCTTTTTTTCTTTTTTAAAAATCGGACTACCAAAGTGCATGATCGAGAGATAGAAGTTCTGGTTGAAAAAAGCCTCACTTCTCGCCCACGGGATTGGTATTACGCGCTTATGGATTTTGGAGCCATGCTGAAAAAAGCGGGCCTAAATCTTAATCATCAAAGTGCCCACTATAAAACTCAATCCAAATTCATTGGCTCGGATCGACAATTGCGAGGAAGAATTTTGCAGTTTTTATTGGATAATTCACCCGCCTCCGGGGAGCTGGAAAATAATTTTGTCGAAGAGGAACCTCGATTCTCACGTATTTTAGCGCAACTATGTAGTGAAGGATTGGTTAAAAAGGTCGACGGACTTTATTTTCTTTAGACCGGCACTTTTTTTGTTGCTAATTCCGCCACCCTTATTGCTTTGTGTGGCTCTCGTCCAACTAGCCTAAATAGGCCCAAAATGGTGACGACACCGACTAATAAACCTTGCCATAAAGCATAGCCAAAAGCTAAGGGCAGAGTGCCACTGACCACTGCTAAAAATGCGCCGAGGAGAGCATAGGGCATTTGAGTGCTGCTATGGGCGAACAGGTCACAACGAGAACCGCTGCTCGCGAGAATGGTGGTATCGGAGATGGGGGAGCAATGGTCGCCAAAGACAGAGCCTCCTAAAATGGCGGCGGTGGTGGCAAAATAAAGGGCTGGATCGTTGGTGAGCAAGAAAATAGTTGGCAACGCGATAGGTATGAGGAATGCCATGGTGCCAAATGAGGTTCCCGTGGCAAAGGAAACGAGAGCCGATATCGCAAATACTAAAGTTGGCCATAAAGCGGGCGCGAGATTGCCGGAAAAAATTTGCGCCAAAAATGGTGCGATTTCCAGTTTCGCGAGCCCCTTGGCGAAGAGCCAGGCGAGTATGAGGAGGCCCATGGTGGCGCCTAAATCTTTGATGCTGCGCAAAATCCAATCAAAGGCCTCATGGGGTTCTGCTAGTTCCGCTGCAAAGAGAATGAGAACAGCTACAAAAAGAGCTATGCTCGCGCCAATCAACATTGCCATGTAGCTATTGGTACTTTTGGGGCCTAAAGCGAGTACGAGATAAGTCACCACGATCAAAGAAAGCACAGGTACATAAAAAAGCGCTAATTTTTTTGGCTCAGCTACTTGAGACTCCGGGTGAAGATCTAAATTTTTCGTTGAAGCTCGTCGCTCGGCGGTGAGCATGGGCCCAAAATCACGGCCCGTACTCGCCACGGTAAAAACGATAGCGAGGGTAAAAAGGGCATAAAAATTATAGGGAATGCTCTCGATAAATAAGGCGTAAGCATCCAAAGAAATAAAGCTGTTTTTAATGGCGTCGTCGATTAAGCCTACTTGAAAAGCAATCCACGTCGAGACTAACGCTAAAGAGGCCACGGGAGCGGCCGTTGAGTCGACGAGGAAGGCCAACTTTTCCCGCGAAATTTGATGACTATCGCAAGATTTTCTCATGCTTCGGCCCACCATGAGGCAATTGGCGTGGTCATCAAAAAATATCAGTAATCCTGACAAGGCGGTGACAGTTTGTGCCGACTTGCGTCCAATTATGAGTTTTGACAAGGAGCCAATAAACGCGCTAATGGCGCCGCTTTTGCTCAATAGACCAGTTAGTGCGCCCACCATAACCGTAAATAGAATAATCGCCACATGATTGCCGTTTAGGATCACGGGGGCGATCATTTCAGTAGTAAAATAGGAAATACTTGAAGCTATTTCAAAGTTATTAAGTAAGAATGCCGCGCTAATGGCGCCGAGTAAAAGCCCTAAACCAATGCGTTTAAAAATTATGAAAAATCCCAGAGAAATTCCCACTGGCACCAGCGAGAGAATACCAAATTGCATTTTTTGACCTTAACGAAATAACACCCGTGGGAGATTCAATAACAAGAAAATGAAACTGGTAAAGGGCTGAACTATCTTCTTATTTTGAATCACCTTTCCGTCGCTATTATTTTCGCTTAGGTATTTCTCTCTTGCCGCGCTGCGCGGCAATTGTAAGCGCCGATGGGAGTGGGCCGTCGGCAGGGGAATTAACATTCTTTAAGAATTTTCCTGCGCTTGGCCAAATTCATAAACCCAATCAAAACTAATATTCAAATGCACAGCATGTTCTTGTTGAAACTTTTGCAAAATATCAGGGATGCGCTTCACGGAATATTCATAGTTGAGGCTTGCCCACGTATTTAATTTAAGGCCAAGACTGGCGCCGCCGTCCCAAATGAGAGCATCGAGAAAGGAGCGTTGTTTGGCTGGGCTTTGCCAAAAAGGCCACATGGTATCGAGGCCGGCATTGTAGCTAATATTTTCGTCCCAAAATTTTCCGCCAATGGAAGTACCGAGCAAAGGGCCTATTTGGAAGAAAGAACGCAAGTCCCGAACGACGATATTGTCATCAACTTCTTCGACAAAGACCTTTTGGTTATCGGCGAAAGTTTGACGAAAAGAGAGGGCTGTGCGCGCTTCCCAAGTGAAAACTTCTTTTTCCACAAGGTTCGCAAATACCCCAAAGTTTTCTTGCAAATAAAGAGGCAGGAAGGGGGTGGTGAGTGCTTGCTCGTTCGCCTTTTTGGTTTCCACTTTTTGGTCATCTACATCCCGTAGATCATAATTTTTTTCCCTGTCGTGAATGTCGATCCCTTTAAAGAGGGAAGTTTGCAGACGCGCATGGGCATAGGCGCCGGCCCAGGTGGCGAAGTTGTAAACATAGCGAGTTTCAAACTGCAGCAAATCCTTGGCTTTTACCCATCGATCCTCGATAGCGGGGGACATACTGAAGCTTTCGGAAAGGAAGAGTGAAGTGCTCCAATCGTGAACATCCCTTGAATAATGGAGGAAGCTAACCGAGCGGCCTTCAAGTTGGAAATAATGACCATCGGAAATACCAAGACGTGAGCTGCTATTGGAATAAGACGCCGGAAATTCTAGCCCCGTGGAAAAAATATAGCCTTCCATCTTTTTGCCGTTGTGGTGAATATTGTTGCGGTAGCTGTAATTGATTCC
>CAYJDW010000112.1:0-7951 GCA_964368985.1 uncultured Myxococcales bacterium
GACGCTTGCGATATTCCGCACGCTCTTCAAGGAGCGAAAAGAGCTCAGGCAAAAGATTATTTTTAATCTCTTGCCCATAGGGCGTGATGTTGTTTGCGCCTTGATAGCAATTGAGTTTTCTAATATCGAGCGCATCGATTTTTAAATGATGACCGATTTCCTCCATAACATGCTCGATCATCGCCACCCCTTTAGGGCCACCAAAACCCCTGAAAGCGGTGTGCGGATGGAAATTGGTGCGGCAAACCTGACCCTCAAGTTTTAGGTGCGGGATAAAATAAGCGTTATCAGCATGGGCGAGCGCTCTTTCTAAAATCGACGTCGACAAATCGGCATAAGCACCCCCATCGCCGTGAAATTTGGCGAGAAGGGCCATGATTTTGCCGTCATTATCAAAACCTACTTCATAGGCCACTTGGTAGGGATTACGTTTGCCGGTCATGATCATGTCATCGTCTTTATTTAAAACTAAGCGCGCGGGGGCTCGGGTTTTTTGGGCCACCATGGCGGCATAGACCGCAAAGGGGGCAGCTTGCGTTTCTTTGCCCCCAAAGCCACCGCCCAAGCGCTCAGTGATACACACGACTGAGCTCAGCGGCAAACCAAGAGCTTCGGCCACTAAGCTTTGTGTTTCAGTGGGATGCTGAGTGGAAGAATGGATTTCCATGTGGCCATCTTCCTGTGGATATGCAATGGCCGCCTGATTTTCAAGATAGAAATGATCCGCGCCCTTGATAACGAGATGACCTTTTAAACGATGAGGAGCTTTACGCAAAAAATCTTTGGCCTGGCCCCGGGCGATAACTTTGGGGGCCGCAATAAACTGTTTGATTTTGATGGCCTGATCAATAGACAAAACCGGGTCACCAAGCCGATATTCCACCTTAATAAGTTTTAAAGCCGCCGCCAATTGTGCGGCAGTTTTAGCGCCCACGACGGCAATAATTTCGCCAACAAAATTCACCTCAGTGTGGGCCAAAAATGGCTGTTCACAGATGATTGAACCCCAAAGATTATGATGAAGATCGACGGCAGTAAGGACGCATGCGACGCCGGGGCTCGCCTCGGCGAGGCTCGTATCGATACTGAGAATTTTAGCTTTGGCATGGGGGCTATAAAAAAGGCCTACATGGAGTTCATTGTGCATGAAGGGGCGATCGTCGACATAAAGCGATTCGCCTGCGACGTGCAGGCGGGCTGAATCGTGGGGCGGGCTTAAGGGCGGATTCAAGATTTCAAGAGTCATGCGAAGTCCTGAAAAAATCGGGTGAAGAGGCTGTCGGTCAAAACACGGCGAAAGCTATCCGAACCTCGTAAATCACTTTGAGGCGCGATTTCTTTTTGAAGCTGAGTGCGAGCTTCATTAAGCAAGTCCGTCGTCAAATGCTTGTTCTTCATGAAATTCTCAGTATTTTTTAAACGTTTGACGATGGGTCCAATGCCGCCCACGGCGATTTTTATTTTGCTTATGCGCGAGTTTTCGAGCCTCAGAAAAAAAGCACTGTTGATAGTGGCAATATCAAGATCTTTGCGCTGGGAAACTTTATCGAGCCTGAGGTGATCTGTGGCGCTTGGGAGAGCAAAACTTAGGTGGCTAATATATTCGCCAGCGTTTAAACTCAGGGTTTTATAACCAACGTAAAAATCCTTCATCGTGATAGTGCGTTGGCCTTCGGTGCCTCTAACATGGACTTTGCCCTTATTCACCATCATGAAGGGAATGGTATCGGCAATCGGCGAGCCATTGGCCACATTTCCCGCGAGGGTCGCCATATTTTTGATTTGCGGCGAGGCAAAAATATTGATAAATCGCGACAATGTCGGTACGCGAGATTTGCAGAAGTTACGAACCTCGCTCAAGGTCACGCGGGCGCCTACGATTATGCGCTCATCTTCTTCCTTGATTTCATAGAGTTCTTTGATCAAATGCAGGCTCAGCATGCTCTCGATGCGAGTTTTGCCTTTATTCACCAACACTCCCAAATCCGTCGCACCACAAAATAATTTATGGTTGTTCAAGCTGAGCAATCGATCGGCTTCAGCCAGGGTCGCGGGTGCTCTTAGCTCTTTATTTTCATGCTTGAGGTGGATGGGAATGTCTTTCACTGCTATCAACTCTTGTTCTCGAGCAGCCGTGAAAAAACGCTCTTTGAGGGATGTCACCTGCTGTTGATCCACCGCCAGGGCGGCCTCGATCAGGGGCTCGTAGCCAGTGCAGCGGCATAAGTTGCCCGTGAGACAGTTTTTGACTCTTTGAGACGTGAGTTTTGCACAAGGTTTTTCAAACAAGGCCGTCATGGCCATGGCAAAACCCGGCGTGCAATAGCCGCACTGACTGCCATGCTTTTCCACAATGGCTTCCTGCACTACCGACAAACGCCCATTAAGCTTCAGTGCTTCTACGGTGAGGAGAAATGCGCCATCGAGCTGAGCCATGCTGACAATGCAGGAGTTAATGGGCACAAAACCCGCATCGATACCAGGGCGCAAAATGAGCACGGTGCAAGCCCCACAATCCCCTTCGGCGCAGACTATTTTGGTTCCCGTGAGATGTTTTTGGTAGCGAAGAAAATCAGCCACCATCATGAAAACTTGCTCGCCCTTGATCTCTTCACGTTGGCCATTGAGAAAAATTACTATGTGGTCCCGATTTTTCATGAGCTCCTCTGGTTTTCGTGGCCAAGGGATAAGCTGCATGGATACTACCCATGAGACCAGGTAAAAATTAGCAAAACCAAAAGCCCCCGCACTTCACTTAAACTGCAGATTGGGGACAAATCATTCCCGATCCTCATATACAGCTTTTCCATCACGCTCAGTTCGAGCAGCCAGAATCAAAAACGTTGGAATTCAAAGAGACTTATCGTCCTTAAATCCAATTCTCAAAATAATTGAAGCATTTGCTAATACTGCTGGCGGCTTGATGCAATCGGAATAATTACTAAATTTATTTGCAGAAATACTCGTCTTAAAAGCAATATTGAGAGTCTTAAACGAAAAGATAACCAGAGTACTCGCCTCAAAAAATATATAAAAGGTTCCCCATAAGCATTTCTGAAAGAACTCTTCGCTTGCTTCATGCAAAGGGTTGAATGCGCTCAAAAGACCGCTGTGTAACAATAAAAATAACTTTAAAAACTGATTTATTTATAATATAACTCAAAGTTGATTAAGTGTAAGACCGTGTAACACAGATGGTTATTACTGTCAATATATGTATTTAATTAAATAGAATTTTTAAGTTTATTTAATGTGTTTGTTTTTTTAAATTAGACAACATAAAGACAGTCAAGTATCTTATCTAGAGAGTGGATTTATGAGTGTAAAATTATTTATTCCTATGCAGAATATTCAGGAATATCAATGGCTGCCCAAAATCACCAAGCGAATATGAACGAAGAGGGGGTATAGGAGAGTGGCCTATTCTTGACTGTCGCCACCTTTTTTCTGGTTAATAATATAATTATTATTGACATAAAAATTTATTAATCATACAAGCAATCTAATTAAATTAATTTTTAGAGTATGATAATATGAATATATATAAATTTTTTGTCTTTATTTTTCTGTTTTTATTTTTCAACAATACCCTTTTAGCGGTTGGGTTAAAACAAGTTATTGTTTGCGAAAATAATATTATTTCTTCTTCTTTTTTAATTCATGATAACCCTGATAGTGCTGATGAAATTGAATTAAAAAATTTTGAAGATGAAGAAACAGATATCTATAGAAATTTTCTCATTTTTGAAAATAATATTTGTAATTTAGAGCAAGCAGAAAAACTATTTAATGAAATTTTATTAAGAAAGGATATTCCATTTGCCTACACAGATGATGGCTGTTTTGCTAGAGCTCATGTGATAGCTACTCATTTATCTAATATGAATATTCAAACGGGAAAAATTTGGATTACTGGTGGAGATATAATAAATCCTTCTGATAATGGCTGTAAATGGGATTACCATGTAGCTGCGACCATTGGTGTTAAAGTAGCTGATAATATTGCTGATAATATTATTGAAACTTTAGTTATCGATCCTTCTCCTGTTAATAAGCAATTATTGACTATTGAAGAATGGCTTAACTTACATCAAATAAAAACATTTCCTAAAATAGTATGTTATCCTCTACCTGCAAATAATTTCCCAGAAACAACCCTGATAAGTTTTTCTTCTCATTTAGCGTTTTATCCTTTTAAAATTGATTTGGATAGCTTAGCAGAAGATGATTTAGAAGAAGCTTCTGATGTGAATCTCGATAATTTTAATAATATAGATTAATAAAAAGAAATTTCTTCATTAAATTGGGTTGTAATTTTTTGAGCTATTTCTTCACATTCTTCTTTAGTATGAGATTCAACTAATAGCCGAGCTTTCATTTCAGTTCCACTATAGCGAAATAAGAGCCGGCCATGATTTTTTAGTTTATCTTCTGCTAATTTTATTAAAGAACCTGTTTTAGGTAGATCAATAAGAGGAATTTTTTTTGTTACGTTAATATTAAAAAGCATTTGTTGGCTTGGTATAAAAAAACACATTTTAGACATGCTTTGTTTGCTATTAAGCAAAAGCCAAATAATTTTTAATGCAGACATAATCCCATCACCAGTAGTACAAAATGGCTTGTAGATAAAATGCCCTGAATTTTCCCCACCAAAATTAATATCACTGTCATTCATTAAACGAGCGACGTTTTTATCACCCATATCGCTTCTTAAAACTTTAATATCATATGGTATAAGAGCTTTATCTAGTGCGTTGCTACTCATTATTGTAGTGGCAATAAGATTGTTTTTTAGTTTATTGCGAGTTTTAAGATCGATAGCAAGTAAAGCTATTATTGCTTCACCCTCAATTTTTTCACCATTTTCATCAATAAAAACAGCTCTATCTGCGTCACCCGGTCCTTTGAGCAACCGATGACTGTTCTGGCTCCAAATTATGGGCCTTCCGGTAGGGTGGGCAAAATGAAAAAAAGCCGTTTATGGTTCCTATACTCCGGTGGTGGCTCAGCTGTTGTTTTTAGAAAGTGAAGATGCGGAAAAAGACATCATCATGTACATCAACTGATGCCTTAAAACTCATGCGTCTGGATCTCGCGCACAAAATGCAAGTGCCGCCTTATGTGATATTTCACGACCGAACTTTGATTGAAATTGCTCAAAAGAAACCGAATAGGATAAAATAGCATTTTATAGGGTTTACAAAGCCTCGAGCCTCTTCATAAGACTTTCATTCTTCTTAAGCTTTTCAATGAGTTGAATGAGACCCTCGGCGTAAAGCGGAGGCTTACTACTAAGGAGAACCATAGCGGCTCTGAAGCGGACATTCGAATCCTCGTGCCTCACTAATTTTGCTACTTCAAGGAGAACTTCAGTCTTCGTAGGCTGAATCCGTTTGAGAGCGTCGGCGGCTGCATTTTGCACAGCAACAAAAGGATCACTCAAGGCTCGAACAAGTTCCATATGAATTTCAGGATCTGCAGGTTTATTCGCTCCAAGGATAGTGGAGGCATCCTCACGGAGCCCCCAATCCCTTGTCCTGTGCCTTAATAATCGAGCAATGTCAGGAAGAGTGAAGCCGAGTGCCTTCAAAATTTCTAGATTTTTAATATCCTCGCCCTCGCTAAGCCACCAACCAAATCTAATCTCAGTAAGGACTTTAGCAGCGTGAAGGTGCATTCCTAAATTCCCGTGCTGCAATAACGCAGCGATTTCAAGAATATCCTCCTGGTCCGCAGGTTTAATCTCTGCGAGGATGGAAGCGGCTATATTGCGGGACCACCAATCAGGATCACCCACGACTCGAACGAGGCTTTTCTGAATTTCAGGATCTGCAGAATGAATATTCAGAAGGACTTCTGCAGTTGCAGTGCGGATATCTATATTAGGATCACTCAAGACTTTAGCGAGAGCTCTATGAATTTCTGGATCTCTAGGCTTGATTTTTAGTAGGAGCTCGGCAGCTTTAGCGCGGATACCCGACTTCTCCTGCTGCAATAACGCAACGATTTCAAGAAGAGCTCCTTGGTCCGTAGGCTGAACCAGTTCAAGAGCCTTAGCGGCGTCTTGGCTGACTAACCAATTGGGATCACTCAAGGCTTTAGCAAGGGCTTTATGAATTTCTGGATCTGCAGGCCTAGTTTTTCGAAAAATAGTAATGGCATTTTTTCGCGTTTCAGCGTCAGGATTGCTGAGCTTTTCATAATAACGGTGATTTAATTTATTAAAGGCAAGAGTAGTATTTAGCACTGTTAGGTGACTTTCAATTAATGGAAATAGTATTGATTTATTTTCATAATTTTTTATATCGTTTGCCACTAGCATGGCAGCTTGTTCCAAGTTTTCCTTAGAAAATGCACCCTCGCATTTAAAGTATCCTGGAACCATCAAATGCGAATTCCTGTCTAAATAGTCTTCGCCCAATCCTAAGTTTCTTAACCCATCACTTATATTTGTCTTAAACTGCTGAATATTCATTGCTTCTGAGGCCGCGGGCTCTTTGCAGGAATCGAGTAACACAAAGAGATTTTTAATTATATTTGATCCTTCTTCTCCAAAAGTATTTAGAACTCTATCCATCATATTATTTCTACGCGAAATTCTCAGTTCTCTTATGAACTCAAAAAGATCTTCCTTGAGAGATAAACTATCTAATGAATAACTCTTATTTTGAGATGCTGGCCGATAAGTAATAGTGAACGCAACCGGGTTATTTTTAATGGAAAGCACCATCCCATTCTTGTTTCTATCGCTATAGTCGTAGCCTCCTTTGTTGTATCCTGAAAGAGGTTTATATTGTTCTATCTTGTATCTAATATCTTTGTCCTGATAGACCAGTTCCATGCTATGATTGCTTTTTCTTATGTGATCTTCATAGGCTCCTCGAATGGCAGGGAAGTTAATCAAAGAGGCAAGATTCTCGAGCGTAGGAAGGATGATGTGTTTGACATCTAAGGTCTCTTTGGCCTTTTCAAAGCCTCTAAAAATCAGCTCAACGTCCTCGGCGCTTACCTGAGCACCGCTGATGGTGATCACATAGAGCGCTTTTTCTTCACCCACCATGACTTCTGTAGTGCTGACATAGCCCTTAAGCTTTTGTTCCTGGAGATCCCCACCTGGTTTTTTGGTTTTAATATAAAAAACTCTCTCGTGAGGATCATTGGGATAGGCAAAGGAGTATTGGGAAGAACAATCGCCTCCAATACAACCTCTAAAAATGCCAATCTCGGGAGGAACCTCCACGAGCTCAACCGGGGAGCTCACCTTAAAGACATAAAAAGTGATGCACAACTCACTGAGTTTGTTGAGTGTGGTTTAGAAGTGGAAATGAACAGTGGAATAGGGATTGAGTAAATCCCAGCGTGAAAGCACGGTATTTCCCCTAAGAGTATCTCAATGCCGAAACGGTTTTTTCTAGGGGTTGATGCCACCAAGGCCATATTAGGGTGCTCTCAACAAAATTATGAGAAGGTTATTCCAACTCATTTTTGTTGTCCGCTTTAAGACATCGGAATTGTCTCCAATAGTCTTATCCAAAAAGAGAATGGAGCGAATGATGGGCCTGGTTTTATACTTAAGAACGAACCCGTTCTGCTAAGCACTGTATGGTGTGGCCTAGTATGAAGCAATAAATTCGGACCTTTTAGTAAAATGAGAATTTTTCACAATGAGCAGCATGACTTATTCAGAGCAAACTTTATATCGCGAAGGAGTTATGCAATTTTTGCTTTAGGAACTGTCGTGCGATTTCAGGCATTTTTGAGCGTTACGCTGTCCTGTTTGTGAGGAATCTTTTAAGTGAGCCGCCTCAAAAAATCGGACACTTCACCTTTTCGCGGGGAAGCTCAGTTTGGCGGTCTTTAAATTTTCTCTCATAACACCTAAAATCACCCTCGCCGATCCTTGGTAATACTTTGCCCAAAATCCTGATTTTGGAGCCAATTGAGCCCC
>CAYJDW010000113.1:0-7889 GCA_964368985.1 uncultured Myxococcales bacterium
AGCTTCGTCGTGAGCTTGCTGAATCTACTTCGGAAGCGAAGCGTAAGAAAATTATTCGTCGTTTGAAAGTGGTGGAAGCATTCCGTAACTCAACCAACAAGCCTGAATGGATGTTGCTTGAAGTGGTACCGGTTATTGCTCCTGATTTGCGCCCCTTGGTTCCCCTCGACGGTGGTCGTTTCGCAACCAGCGATTTGAATGATCTTTATCGTCGTGTGATCAACCGAAACAATCGTTTGAAGCGTTTGCAAGAACTGAATGCGCCAGAAATTATTATTCGTAATGAAAAGCGCATGCTGCAAGAATCGGTTGATGCCTTGTTCGACAACGGTCGACGTGGAAAACTGATCACTGGTCCTAATAAGCGCCCACTGAAAAGTTTGAGCGACATGCTTAAAGGTAAGCATGGCCGTTTTAGACAGAATCTTTTGGGTAAACGGGTAGATTATTCTGGCCGTTCGGTAATCGTGGTGGGGCCAGAACTTAAGCTGCACCAATGCGGTTTGCCAAAGACCATGGCGCTTGAGCTATTCAAACCCTTTATTTATAACAAGCTTGAAGAACGCGGCTATGTGACAACCATTAAATCTGCGAAGAGAATGGTTGAGCAAGAAAAGCCTGAAGTTTGGGACGTTCTCGACGATGTAATCCGTGAGCATCCGGTTATTCTTAACCGTGCGCCTACGCTTCACCGTTTGGGGATGCAAGCTTTCGAACCTATTTTGATCGAAGGCAAGGCTATCCAGCTTCACCCGCTGGTTTGTAGTGCATTTAACGCCGATTTCGACGGCGATCAAATGGCGGTGCACATTCCTTTGTCAATCGAAGCGCAGCTTGAAGCTCGTGTTTTGATGATGAGCACCAACAATATTTTGTCACCCGCATCGGGCCGTCCGGTCATTGTGCCGAGTCAGGATATCGTTCTTGGTTGCTATTACATGACTCGAAGCCGACCCTTTGCTAAGGGCGAAAATATGGTATTTTCGCGTCCTGGCGAAGTACGTGCTGCTTTCGATGCAGGCCAAGTAGCGCTGCAAGCGAGCATTAAGTGTCGTGTTGAAGGAAAGCTCTGCGATACAACCGTTGGTCGCGTATTACTTTACGAAGTAGTGCCTAAAGTGGTTCCTTTTGCCAGCATCAATAAAGTGCTCGGCAAGAAAGAACTCGGTCTGCTTATCGATCGTTGCTATCGTTTGCAAGGCCAAAAAGAGACTGTCATTCTTTGCGATCGCTTAAGAACCGTGGGTTATACCGAAGCGACCCGCTCGGGTATTTCCATCGCCATGGTGAACTTGGTGATCCCAGAGAAGAAAAAAGATATTCTCTTACGTTGCCAAACTGAAGTAGAAGAAATTACTAACCAATATGTTGAAGGTTTGATTACCGACGGCGAACGCTACAATAAAGTAGTGGATATTTGGTCAAAAGCGGCGGAAGAAATCGCTGAAGAAATGATGAAAGTGGTGTCTACCTCTGAATTCGTTTCCGATGATGGCAAAGAGAGAAAAATCTCTCCATCCTTCAACGCGCTTTACATCATGGCTGATTCAGGTGCGCGGGGTTCGACCCAGCAGATGAAACAGTTGGCCGGTATGCGCGGTTTGATGGCGAAACCATCGGGCGAAATTATCGAAACGCCGATTACTGCAAACTTCCGTGAAGGCTTGACGGTACACCAGTACTTCAACTCAACCCACGGTGCGCGTAAAGGTCTCGCGGATACAGCGCTTAAGACTGCGAACTCGGGTTATTTGACTCGACGTTTGGTGGACGTGGCGCAAGATTCCATCATCACCGAATATGATTGCGGGACGATCGACGGCATTGAAATTACCCCGCTGATCGAAGGCAACGATATTGTTGAAGGCATCGGCGATCGTATTCTTGGCCGGGTTGCTTTGGAAGATGTGCTTGATCCTATTTCTGCTGAAATATTAGTGGAAAACGGTAAAGAGATCGACGAAGGGCTCGTGATCAAGATCGAAGCTGCTGGTATTTCACGTGTGCGTATTCGCTCGGTGTTAACCTGCCAAACGCGACGAGGAATTTGTGTTCGCTGCTATGGACGTGATTTGTCTCGTGGTCATTTGGTAAACGTCGGTGAGGCGATCGGTGTTATTGCCGCCCAGTCCATCGGTGAGCCAGGTACGCAGCTTACCATGCAGACCTTCCACATCGGGGGTATTGCATCGGGTTCGGCTGAAGAGTCAAGCCATGAATGCCGCGGTGAAGGTAAGGTTGTCTTTGAAAACCTTGACGTGGTTAAGCGTCGCGACGGAAAATATGTTGCGATTAACCGTCAGGGTGCGATTAAGATCGTCGATGAGACAGGTCGTGAACGCGAAACTTATCCTGCAGCTTATGGTGCGGTGATCAACGTTGGCCACGGCGAAACGGTAAAACCCGGAACGCGTTTGGTTGAATGGGATCCGTATTCTGCGCCAATTTTGACGGAAGCGAGCGGTACCGTTCACTTCGGTGATTTGGTTGAAGGCGTGACCATGGCGGAGCAAGTGGATGAAGGCTCAGGTCTATCACACAAAGTGGTAACTGAAGGCCGTGATTCCAATGCTCGTCCACGTATCACTATCAAGGACAAAGCCGGCAATGTTGTGCCTTTGAACAAGGGAAACAGCGTTGCTCGTTATCTCTTGCCAGTGGGCGCGGTAATCTTGGTGAACGATGGCGCGAGCATTGAAGCGGGCGATATCTTGGCCAAGGTAAGTCGTGAAGCTTCGAAAACTAAGGATATTACCGGTGGTTTGCCACGGGTTGTGGAATTGTTTGAAGCGCGACGTCCGAAAGATCATGCGGTGATCTCCGAAGTAAGTGGCTCGATCACTTTCGGTAAAGATACCAAAGGCAAGCGCAAAGTTGTTGTTGCACCTGAGCTTGGTGATCCTCGTGAATACTTGATTCCGAAAGGTAAACACATCCGTGTGCGTGAAGGCGACTTCGTGCGTGCTGGTGAGCCCTTGATGGATGGTTCGGTTAATCCACACGATATTTTGAGCGTGCTTGGTGAAAAAGCTTTGGCCAAATATTTGGTTGAAGAAATCCAAGAAGTTTATCGTCTGCAAGGCGTGCGTATCAACGATAAGCACATCGAAACTATCGTTAGACAAATGCTTCGCCGCGTGCGCATCAAAGATTCAGGCGACACTCGTTTCTTGAATGATGAGCAAGTAGAAAAACAAGTCTTTGAAACCGAAAATGAAAAGATCTTGCAATCAGGCGGAAAACCTGCCGTTGCAGAACCTTTGCTTCTCGGTATTACCAAGGCTTCGTTGTCTACCGAATCGTTTATTTCCGGCGCTTCATTCCAAGAAACCACCAAGGTTCTGACGGAAGCAGCAGTGTCGAGCAAAGTAGATTATCTACGTGGATTGAAGGAAAACGTGATTATGGGTCGCTTGGTGCCAGCTGGTACGGGATTGCCCAACTATCGTTTCCTCAACGTGGAGATCGACGATGCCGGCTCGGTTGATGAAGGCGGCCTCATGGAAAGCGTGCCAGTTGAGTTGCTTGAAAGCGCTTAATCTGACCTTTGCTCAAACTAAAAAGACCCTCGAAATATCGGGGGTTTTTTTTTATTGTTAAAAAACTGCACAGTAAATTTTTTGAAAGATTCCTGAAGTCCAGGAAAAAGGATTGTGATGAGTTTAAAAAAAATCATGTCGCTCAGAGTCTTCTTAATCTATTATATGGAATCAGTGTTAGCCATTTCAATCATTGTTTTTACCTCCATGCCCCTCGTCGCTATGGATGAAAGTTGGTGCGACGCAGTATTTAATCCAGAGTATTTTCAAGAATCGGAAGATGAGTCAGCAGAGGCACAAGCTTCCACTGAATCCTTGCCAGCCGACATCCCCAACGAAAAAGAAGGGTTGTACCCGGAAAAGCTTGTGCACTGGGCTGATGTTTCGAGCTGTTCTCGCTCAATTTTCTGCCCCGTTACCTCGAGTGAGGATCTGGAATTATTGAACCGCAGGGAAGGATTTCAATGTTTTGAAAAGCAGAAATATGAAGATGAAAATTGGCAATGTTTTCCTGACGACCTCAAAAAGGGCACGGAAATGATTTCAAACACTTGCCCAGCGTTACCCTTTCGCGATCAGGCACCAGTAGAGCAAATAGACGGATCCCCCGTGCCAATGCCCTTGTCCGCAGTGCGTTCTATTTCTGCTCCAACAACCAAAAAAGATTTTGAAGTAGTAGAGACGATGTTTGGGGAGTTCTGGGGTCCAGAGATAAGCTCTTCAACTTCAGAACCTGGCTCTCAGCCCTACCGTGGCCCGGATGCGCCCCTCACTCTCGATACCCTGCACCAAGGATGCGGCAAGGAATTGAAGAAAGCGTTTAGCACGCCAAACTTAGGCCCAGCTATGGAATACCGGGAAAAAGTGGGCACAGGTGAGTTCACCTGCTTCAAGGTGTCGAGTTTGGGACGTAGCGGGGAGGGGCATTTCTCCCAATTTGTTCTTAGAAATGGCTCTAGGAAATGGTATTATAATTTCCCAGAAGGCTCAAAAAGCAAGCGTGGGAAGCCTGCTCATTAGCGTTTCCTCAACGTTGAGATCGGCGATGCTGGCTCGGTTGATGAAGGTGGTTCATGGAGAGTGTGCCGGTTGAGTTGCTTGAAAGCGCTTGATGAGTGCTTGATTAAACTAAAAAACCCTCGAAGTATCGAGGGTTTTTTTGTTGCGAAAAAGGTGTGTGGCTAAAGAATCCTGAAAATATCTCACGCCGCGTTCTTTACCTAGGGACGCAACCAAGCAAGATTGCACCTGCCTGAGTTTTATCCTTTTGGTCGGTTGACTTGAAAAGCGTGCAGTATTCAGGGCTCTTTTTTAGGCACGCGATGACTTTCTCGCCTTTCGCAATTTCTTCATCCCCTTTTTTAGACTTTTCGAGGTTCTGAACGCATTGCTTTATTTCTTGGTCATCGGGTGATTCACACTTCGAAGCCTTAAGCGTCTTTTCGCAAATCGATTTGAAATCTTTTCCACCACAACCTGACAAGGTAGCCATAGCAAGGACAGTGAGTAAAGCAAAAGTATTTTTCATTATATTTTATCCTGTTAGTTCATGAAACTATTTTGTACTGTCAACATATGAGCCTAACTATTCATGTCAACCAGAGCCAGGCTAAAGCTGGATCTTTTTGCGCCACGATTGCGCGGGTTTTTTTCATTAAAATACTTCAATATCACACTGATATGCCGCTTTCTGGTAAATTTCTTTTTGATATCTTTCTAAGCGTTCCTTAATGCTTGGCTGAAAGAGGCCTAAAATGCGTGCAGCTAAAAGGGCGGCATTTTTAGCACCGGCAGGTCCGATGGCCATGGTGGCTACAGGAGTGCTACCGGGCATTTGGGCGATGGCAAAGAGCGCATCAAGACCGCCGAGTGGGGTGGCATTGAGTGGAACGCCGATCACGGGCAAGCACGTGTGAGCAGCGATTGCGCCCGGGAGGGCGGCGGCGGCACCCGCGCCGGCGATAATAACTTTTATTCCCTTTAATTCAGCAGTTTTAGCGAAATTTGCGCATTCATCGGGAGTGCGGTGGGCGGAGATTATCCGGCTGGTAAAGGGAATCTCCAACCGGTCAAAAATCTCTTTGGCTGGGAGCATGGCTTCTTTGTCGCTTGGACTTCCCATAATAATAGCCACGAGGGCAGGGCAATTCATTGAAAACTCCTCTACATAAGTGATCGATAAAAGGCTTTTCATACGCCTAGATGGCCTAATGAGCTCATAAAAAAAAGCAAGCGGGTGATTTGACAAGTTTCCCCAAATAGTAAATACCAGGCGGTGGATAAGAACTTATTGCCCAATAGTTTATTTATCTAAGAATTTCAAAAATTCAGGTAAACTGTTGGCTATTTTAGTGCGGACTTGAAGTCTTGCATTTAAGGTTGGAATTTTTCATATGAGAAATGAGGGAATTGTTGCATTGACTGGAGATGAGAAGGAATTATCGTTTGAAGAACTTCTGGAGCAAGAGTTTGCTCGTGATGAAGTGCAAGAAGGCGAGATTATTTCGGCTTATGTTTTGTCAGTCAATAAAGATTTTGTGCTGGTCGACATTGGTTATAAATCAGAAGGTTTGATACCTACCAATGAATTCCCGCTGATTAATGGCGAACCCCAGATCAAAGTCGGCGATAAAGTAGACGTGTTGGTTGAGACTCGTGAAAATGAGTATGGCCACATGGTCTTGAGCAAAGAAAAAGCTGATCGCCTAAAAGTGTGGGACGAAATTAGTGCAGCCTGCGAACGTGATGAAGTTGTTGAAGGCGTTGTCATCGGTCGTGTAAAAGGTGGCTTGCAAGTAGACATCGGCGTGCGAGCATTCTTGCCCGGTAGTCAAGTTGATTTGCGCCCGATTAGAAATCTCGAAAAACTAATTGGTGAACGCTTTAAATTTAGAGTTATCAAGTTCAACAAAAAACGCGGCAATATTGTGCTCAGCCGACGTGTATTGCTTGAAAAAGATCGCGAAGAAAAACGTAAAGTTACCTTGCAGCACTTGACTGAAGGCGCAGTAATGGAAGGGATTGTTAAAAATCTCACCGACTACGGCGCATTCGTTGACCTCGGCGGCGTTGATGGCTTGCTGCACGTAACTGATATGAGCTGGGGCCGCGTACAAAATCCGAACGGTCTGTTTGAAGTTGGTCAAAGCGTTAAAGTGGTTGTGCTGAAATACGACGCTGAAAATGAGCGCGTATCTTTGGGCATGAAGCAAACGCAAGAAGATCCATGGCAAATGGCTCAGAAAGAGTTCCCAGTTGGTGTGCGTGTTAAAGGTAAAGTGGTTTCACTTACTGATTACGGCGCATTTATTGAACTTAAGCCAGGCGTTGAAGGTCTGATTCACGTTTCAGAAATGTCGTGGACCAAGCGTGTTAAACATCCATCGAAGATCGTCAACATTGGCGACGAAGTGGAAGCTTTGGTACTTGATATTGACCAAGAAAACAAACGTATTTCTTTGGGCATGAAACAAGTTGAACCAAATCCATGGACCTTGCTCGAAGAGAAATATCCAGTTGGTACCGTTATTCGCGGCGCAGTTCGCAATATTACTGACTTTGGTATCTTCATCGGCATCGAAGAAGGCATCGACGGTTTGGTACACATCAGCGATTTGTCCTGGACTCAACGCGTAAAACACCCTTCGGATATGTTCCAAAAGAACGACGAAGTGGAAGCAGTAGTGTTGAACATCGATGTGCCTAATGAGCGTTTCTCCCTCGGTATTAAGCAATTGCACGAAGATCCATGGGGACGTATTCCTCAAGTGTATCCACGTGGTGCACGAGTGAGCGGTACGGTCACCAAGGTAACTGATTTCGGTGCATTTATTGAAATCGAACCAGGTATCGATGGTCTCTGCCACGTGTCTGAATTCAGTGAAGAACATATCGAAGATCCACGCAGCTTCCTAAAGCCCGGCGATCAAGTTGATGTGATGATCATTGATAACGACAAAGAAGAACGCAAAATTGGTCTATCGATCAAAGCCGTTAAGAAAGCTGAAAAAGGCATGGATTATCGTGCTTATTTGGCAGAGCAAAATAGCCCAGCTAAGAAAAGTGGCCCACAAAAGGGTGCTTCACAAAGCATGGGTACTTTGGGTGATGCATTTAAAGGCAAGTTCCCTTCATCAAACGATGAATAAGAACGGTTTTAGATGATTGAAAAGGGCGCGTAAGTTTACGCGCTTTTTTTAATTGATGCGGAAAGTATCTTCTAAAAGAGAGCGAAGCGAACAATATGCCCACTTTTAATAGGCCCTGTTGCATAAATAGAGTTTGAGGCAAAAAGTTATGCACCACGCTCCCTCGCCCGCTTGCGGGAGAGGGCTCGGGGAGAGGGTGGAG
>CAYJDW010000114.1:0-7835 GCA_964368985.1 uncultured Myxococcales bacterium
CTATGGTGGCGCTAGTGGTAAGAGAAGAAAAAGTTGGCAAGGACAATGTGGTCGAGCAAACAAAGGCGACGCTGGAGGCGTGTGAAGACGGGCTTAAAGTAAATCGGCGTTTCACTACCGTGGGCATTGACCCCATGAGCGAACAGGCTGGCGTCATATTTGAAGACCGGGATGCCATAATTAGCGGCGCAAATGGCGAGGTCATATTTGAGCAAAAAGGTGTCTCAATCCCTAAAGCGTGGTCCATGATGGCCACCAATATTGTGGTCAATAAATATTTTCGCGGCAAGCCCGGTACAAGTGCTCGTGAGCATTCAGTGCGTCAGCTAATTTCTCGGGTAGCGGATACCATTACGGCTTGGGGAGCAAAGTCGAAATACTTTTTGACGCCCAACGACCAAGAAGCTTTTCGCAATGAACTTACACATTTGCTCGTGATGCAAAAAATGGCTTTTAACTCGCCAGTGTGGTTTAATGTTGGCGTCGAGAAACATCCGCAGTGTTCAGCATGTTTTATTAATTCTGTCGACGACACCATGGATTCAATTTTATCCTTGGCGAAAACTGAAGGCATGCTTTTTAAATATGGCAGCGGTACTGGCACTAATTTTTCAACCATTCGCGGGAAAAAAGAAAGTTTAAGAGGCGGAGGTGAGGCTTCAGGACCGGTGTCATTTATGCGCGGTTTTGATGCATTTGCTGGCGTTATTAAATCCGGTGGAAAAACTCGCCGAGCTGCTAAAATGGTAATCCTTAACGTTGACCATCCCGATATTAATGAATTTATTTCTTCCAAAGTGGAAGAAGAAGCCAAAGCCCATGCCTTGATTGAGGCAGGCTATAATGCTGGATTCAACGTGCCAGGTGGCGCTTATGACTCGGTCATGTTTCAAAATGCTAATCATTCGGTTCGCGTCAATGACTCTTTTATGGACGCCCTCAAGCAAAAAGCTTCTTTTTACACGAAGACAGTCATGGATAATCAGGCTTGCGAAGAATTGTCCGCACAAGAAATTTGGCGAAAAATTGCCAGTTCAGCGTGGAAATGCGGTGACCCTGGACTCCAGTTCGACGACATTATTAATCGCTACCATACCTGCAAAAATACCGCTCGTATCAATGCCTCGAACCCTTGCAGCGAATATATGTTTCTCGATGATAGCGCGTGTAATTTAGCTTCGCTTAACCTCTTAAAATTCTTGAATGACGACGGCACTTTTGATGTGGCCGGATTTGAACATGCAGTCGCTATTACCATTTTGGCGCAGGAAATTATTGTTGATCACGCGTCATATCCCACCAAAAGAATCGAGACCAATAGCCATAAATTTCGCCCCTTAGGCTTAGGCTATGCCAATCTCGGTGCTTTGCTTATGAGCTTGGGATTGCCTTATGATTCCGACGAGGGCCGCGCTGCTGCTGGGGCTATTACGGCGCTCATGGGTGGCGAGGCTTATAAAACTTCAGCGCTTATTGCCAAAACTATGAAGGCTTTTGAAGGCTATCAAGAAAATCGTGATTGTTTTATCGACGTGATGAAATTGCATCAAGATGGGCTGAAGCGTTCTGAGTTTGAGCACCTCCCGGTTACTTTAAACCCTGTTTTTAAAGCAGCTAAGCAGGCTTGGGCTGATGTGGTTACTTTGGGTGCTGTACATGGTTTTAAAAACGCTCAGGTAACGGTACTCGCTCCTACCGGTACCATTGGTTTTATGATGGATTGCGATACGACGGGTGTTGAGCCTGACATTGCCTTGGTGAAATATCGAAAGCTGGTCGGCGGTGGCTTGATGAAAATGGTAAATAATACCGTCCCTCGTGCCCTTGATCGCTTGGGCTATTCTCAGGGTGATAAGGCTAAAATTCTTGCCTATATCGAGCAAAAAGACACCATCGAAGGTGCACCGTTAATCAAAGCGGAACATCTCGCAGTTTTTGATTGTGCATTTAAAGCCCAAAATGGTGTGCGCAGCATTCAGCCCATGGCCCATGTGTTGATGATGGCGGCGGTTCAACCCTTTTTGAGTGGGGCGATTTCTAAAACTGTGAACATGCCTGAGGCCGCCACGGTGGAAGATGTTGAACAAATCCATTTTGAAGCATGGCAACGGGGTCTCAAAGCCTTGGCTATTTATCGTGATGGGTGCAAAAGAAGTCAGCCTTTATCGACGAGCCGCGAGAAGAGCAGAGATGAAGCTTCCGGGCCGATTTTGCCGGTATCTAACTTTAAGCCTTTGACGCTCGAAGATTTAATTGCGGCGGCCAAAGGAATGAATGCCAATGATGAGCTTGGTCAAAAGCTTGGCATGGTAAAACGACGTCGATTGCCGGTAGATCGTGCAGCCCTTACGCATAAATTCTCGATTGCCGGCCACGAAGGCTATTTGACCGTCGGCTTATTTGAAGATGGTGCCCCTGGCGAATTGTTTTGTA
Source organism: uncultured Myxococcales bacterium (assembly GCA_964368985.1). GTDB lineage: Bacteria > Myxococcota > UBA727 > UBA727 > JABDBI01. The sequence goes on from CAYJDW010000114.1 coordinate 2,434, forward strand.
CCATGGCCAAAGAAGGCAGCACCATTAGCGGCCTCATGGATGTTTTTGCCACCGCCATCAGTCTTGCTCTTCAATATGGTGTGCCGGTGAGAGTCTTGGTAGAAAAATTTGCTCACACGCGCTTTGAGCCGAGCGGATTTACCAAGAATACTGAAATTCCCATGGCGAGCAGCGTTTGTGATTATATTTTTCGCTGGATGGGGCTCAAATTTCTGAAAAAGAATGAGCGCCCAGAATGGTTGCAAGTTGCTCAAGCGGAACTATTTAGCGACGAAGAAAAAACCGCAAGCTCAAGATCGAGCTACACCATGCAACCAGATGCGCCTCCCTGCCAATATTGCGGCAGCATCATGGCGAGAAATGGCTCCTGCTATCGTTGTGCTAACTGTGGTTCGACTTCTGGGTGTAGTTGATGCTCTAGCCCCGGCAATTAAATTGTCATCTTGCGGCTTGACCCGAGGATCTCTTTCCCTTGCCATTTCAAAGGACCTTCGGGTGGATGACAAAAGGGCAAAAAAAGCTCAATTAATTGCTTCAATCGGTAGGCATTGTTCGTCGTGGCATCGCCTTTTTATATGAAATCATTGCTGCCCCCGAGTTGTTAGAGTGAGCGTCTCTTCTAGCCACTGGATCTGCACATGAAGTATTCGACTCGCTTCCTGAAATATCTGGGAGCATTGTTTTTAATGTCAGCCTCACTTGTTGCGTCAATTTCTGAGCGTTTTGTCGGCGATGTTAATAGCGTGGCGAGTCTCGATGGTGTGCTTTCCCTGTGGTATAATCCTGCGGGCTTGTCGTTTATGGGCGGCTCTGAAGCGGCCGCGGGCTATCTTTATGAATGGCATGAGGAGGGCAGGCGTCATCATGTTGGTTCGAGTTTCGCCGTCAATTTACTCGATATAATTTCCTTAGGCGGTGGTATCAATTCGCGTGTCACTAGAAGTTCAAATCTTGGCAGCGATCTGAGCGGCGTTTTTGCCACTTCTCTCAAGCTCAGCGATAAGGCGGCCTTTGGTATTTCATTTCTAAAATCTCATTATTTCCACGATGCTCAGAAAGACACCATGGTGAGTTTGGGTTTTCAAGCACGACCAACTTCATATTTGGCCATAGGGGGTCTTTATCAGGAAATTCATGATGGGTATTTTAATGCGCCTAACCTTATTGCCGGCATTGCATTGAGGCCCTTTGGGGATAATTTGACCCTGAACATCGACACCCGCTTTCATCCGAAAAAAAATGATTGGGGAAGTGGGTTTCGGGTTGATCCGATTCTTGGTTTGAAAGTTTATACGGGTGGATTTGGAGCGGCGTTCTCGGCTGAAATCCCCGGTATTAAAGAGGGCTGGACTAATCCCATCTTTTTTGCCGGCATTGAAATAAATTTTGCTCATTTGGGCATAAATATTAATAGCCACATTCATCCTGCGCAGAAAAATTACAGTGCCGGAGGCTATTTCAGAAGCTCAACCGAGGAATGGCGTTCTATCGATAGGCCCTCAGGATTATGGGTGGAATTGAATCTTGATAGCGGGGGCAACATTGAGCGTAAAACCAGTGTTTTAGCGGCCTTGCTCGAAAAAGAACAAAGTCCCTTATCGGTGCTGAATTTATTGAGACGTATCAAAAATGATTCGGCTATCGCAGGGATAATAATTCACCTTAACGGTTTCGCTATTGGCGATGGACGCGCACAGGAGTGGCGCGACGCGCTGCTTGCTCTGCGACAAGCAAATAAGCAAGTCTTTGTTTATCTTGATAGTCCATCGGAGCGGGATTATTACATCGCCAGCGCCGCCAATAAAATTTTTATGAATCGCCATAGCAGCCTTTCGCTTCATCGCTTTCAGGCGACCTTGACGTATTTAGCTGACTTATTGGAAAAAGTAGGGGTCAAGGCCGAGGCCATTGCTGCAGGTTCTTATAAAACAGCCCCAAGAATGTGGACACATTCACGAGCACAAAAGGAAGAAATCGAGGTTTATTCAAATATTCTGAATAGCTTTTATAAGTCTTTTCTCGGCCTCGTCTCTAAAGCCAGAAATATTGATGAAGCAAAGCTCAAAGAAATTCTTGATGGCGGTGAGATTACGGCGCAAGCGGCCAAAGAGCTGGGCCTGATCGATGATGCCATTTTTAAAGATGAGCTCATGAAGTCTATCACCGGCTCCGAAAATAAAGGCCTGCCCATGTGGGCAAGCTACCAAGATCGCACGATCAAAAATAATTCCTGGAGTCCGCCGAAAAAAATTGTGGTCATTCCCATTGCGGGGGAGATTGTGGATGGCCGTGTGCTGCCATCGCTATTATCAATTTTTGGCCTGAAAACCGGTGCCACTGATGTCATTGATATTATTGAAGCCGCAGCAAGCGATCCGCAGGTGGCCGGCATTATTGTGCGCTTAAACTCCCCCGGTGGCGACGCTATTGCCGGAGACAAGATCCATCGGGTCTTAAAAAAAGCTCGAGAAAAAATTCCGATAGTCGCGTCGATGGGTGATGTGGCTGCCTCTGCCGCTTACATGATAGCAACGGGGGCTCACCATATTATTGCTGAGCCTAATACTGTCACCGGCTCGATCGGCGTATTTTCCCTTTATTTTTCTGCAGAAGCGCTCGCCAAAAAAGCTGGCGTGAATGCCATTGAGCTTGCTCCCATAAAAAATCCAGGCCCAACTTATTTTCGTCCCTTTAGTGCCAAAGAGCGTGAACAAACCCAAAAAATTGTCGATTGGTATTATCAAAATTTCATCACCACCGTCGCCACGAGCCTCGATCTTGATGAAAAAATAGTGAGCACTAATGCGGAGGGCCGGGTATGGCTAGGTCATGAAGCCTTCGAGAAAAAACTGGTCCACGAATTGGGCGGCTTTTGTGAGGCCATCGATTCGGTTCGTTTATTGGCCGAAAGCTCCGATAAAGAAGATTTAGTGCTAGAAATTATTGTGCCAGGTGCGAATGAAACATTCAGTTTGACGCCGCGTTTGATGTCGCTATTTAGTCGCTCGAGTGGAATTGGCGAGTTGAAATCAATGAGCACCTTCGCGCACCCCTATATCAAAGCGATCGATGCCTATCGGCTCAATGGCCAGCCACAGGCGCGGCTGCCTTTTGAGATTGAGTGGTAGGTTAAGCACCCTTTGCTTTCAAACTCACAACAATCGATTTATAAGTAGGCGTATTGCTCTGATCCGCCGTGCTATCGATGGGCACGAGCGGGTTAGTTTCGGGGAAATAGGTCGCGACACATTTTCGCGGAATCGAATAGGGAACAATCGTAAATTTTTCAATGCTGCGACTCACTCCCAAAAAATGACTGGTGATATCTACGGACATTCCCGAAAAAAAATTTGCTTCCTTGATATCTTCCTCGTTCATGAAGATTACGCGTCTGCCTTGGCTTATTCCGCGATAGCGATCGTCGAGTCCGTAAATAGTGGTGTTGAATTGATCGTGGCTTCGAATGGTCATCATGAGGTAATGGCCGTCGGGGATCTCATTTTTAGCGAGGGGGTGGACGGCAAAGTGGGCTTTTTTGCTGGGGGTTCTAAATTCCAATCGATCTCTGACCGGATGGGGAAGGCAAAATCCGCCTGGCACGCGGATTTTTTGGTTGAAATCTTCGAAGCCCAAGCACACTCGGGAAATTGATTCGCGAATAAGGTCGTAATTGGCAGCCATGCCATCCCAGTCTAGCCGGCTTGAGCGGTCCTTAAAGAGTGCCTTAGCCAATCCGCAAATGATTCCCACTTCGCTTTTTAGGTGAGCTGAAGTGGGCTTTAATTTTCCTTCCGAAGAACTGACGATGCCCATGGAATTTTCTACGCTGACAAATTGCTTGCCGCTTTTTTGAAGGTCGATTTCAGTTCTGCCGAGACAAGGCAAGATCAACGATCTTTTGCCAGTCACGAGGTGGCCTCGGTTCAATTTCGTGGAAACTTGCACCGTTAGGCGGCACTTTTTCAGAGCTTCAGCGACAAATTCGCTGTCGGGTGAGGCGGAGAGAAAATTGCCGCCCATGGCAAAAAAGACTTTGATGGTGCCCGCGTGCATGGCTTTAATGGAATCCACTGTGTCGAGGCCATGTTTGCGAGGGGCTTTAAAGTTAAATTCGTTTTCAAGGCGATCGAGGAAATCATCCGGCATTTTTTCAAAAATACCCATGGTGCGGTCGCCTTGAACATTGCTGTGTCCTCGCACGGGGCAGGCGCCCGCACCTAAGCGGCCCACATGTCCTCCGAGGAGGAGTAAGTTAACGATAGCCTGAATATTGGCCACAGCATTTTTGTGCTGTGTCACTCCCATAGCCCAGCAGATGATCATGCGTTTGGACTTTTGAATAATTCCAGCAACATCTTGGATTTGCTTGCGACTTATTCCACTACTATCAAAAATGAGATCCCACGGTGTGGCGTCGAGATCGATTAGGAATTCCTCAAAGCCAAGGGTGAAATTTTTAATAAAATTATGGTCAAAAACAGTGCCAGGATCTTTTCTTTCGGCGGCCAAAAGCTCCTTCATGATTCCCTTAAGAAGAGCCAAATCGCCGTTGATTTTGACTTGCACAAAATGAGAGGCAAGAGCAGTACCTTGGCCGAGAAGATCAAGGATTTCTTGAGGATGCTGGAAGCGATTTAATCCGGCTTCTTTGAGGGGATTGATGCTCATAATTTCGCACCCTCTCTTCGCTGCTTGTTGCAAAGACGTGAGCATGCGCGGATGGTTAGTGCCAGGATTTTGACCGATAACTAAAATACAATCAGCATGAGCAAAGTCATTGAGACTCACGGAGCCTTTGCCAATTCCTAAAGATTGAGTGAGCCCCACGCCGCTTGATTCATGGCACATATTAGAGCAGTCGGGCAGGTTGTTGGTGCCAAAATACCTGACCAAAAGTTGGAACAAAAAGGCAGCTTCATTACTAGTGCGACCTGAGGTATAAAAAGTGGCCTCATCGGGAGTGGACAGCTTGTTCAACTCCGATGCAATTAACTGAAATGCTTTTTCCCAAGAAATAGCTTCGTAATGCGTGGAATTTTCTTTGAGCAACATGGGTGAGGTGAGACGGCCCTGCTTTCCGAGCCAAAAATCGCTTTTAAGAGCCAGTTCACTGATAGAATGGTCGGCAAAAAATTGAGGCGTGACTTTTTTATTCGTTGCTTCTTCGGAAATAGCCTTGGCCCCATTTTCACAAAACTCTGTCGCAGAGCGTTCTTCTGGATCGGGCCACGCACAGCCCTGGCAGTCAAAGCCATCTTTCTGATTAACTCTCAGCAGAGTTTGAGTACCTTTAAGCATTCCCATTTCTTTAAAAACGTGTTTTGCCGACGAGAGGATGGCAGAAGATCCTCCCGCGACGGTTTTTTGGGATGATATTTGCCCAGAAAACTCTTCAATCGGCA
>CAYJDW010000115.1:0-7728 GCA_964368985.1 uncultured Myxococcales bacterium
TTGATATACTGGTTGGATAAAAATTAGTTTGCATAGCTCCCCACTGCCCCGCCAGTCAGTAGCTATGCAAACTTTTTTTTCGCTTTGTGACAGAATTTGCATAGGTAGTTCAGAGAGTTCCTCAGGTAAGCCCGAATCAGGGCTTTTCTGTTTTTTGGGCATAAGCGAAGGAAAATTTATAAATTCTTCTGCAACAATCGGCCCCAATTTTTCTAAAAATGGATTGATAAATAGATGAAATCGATTCGTTCTTTCATCAAGAATAAGCTTGGGCACTATGCTTTGAATGATCTGCTTTTTGCGCGGCGAATAAGAACTCTCAAATAGATCCAGCGCCTCTTTCAAACTGTTTCGCACATTTTCTTTATGTTTATATCGCAAGAATTGCTCGTATTGGCTTTGCAAGAGATTAGATTCTTCGCGTAGCTCGTCTAACCTTCCTTGGGTCTCTTTTCTGACTTCGATGCCTTCAAGCAATATTTCTTCCATGCGATCAGGATTATCGATCATGCGTTTTCTTCCCTGTGATGCGAGCATTTCCAAGAGCTGGGCACATTGCTTGGTCTCTTTAGCATTATGAGCGATGTGGCTTTCTAGCTTTTTCAAACCGGGATTTTCTCCATAAAAAGTATTCTTGATGGCCTGCTCTAGAATACCATTTTCTTTAAGCAGAGAGCTCACATAATTAACGACAACTTTTTCGAGGCGCTCAGCGGGGACCCGATAATTTTTGCTTGGGTTTATATAATAAGGGTTCTTTTTATTTTTTACCGACTGGCCGCTAAATCTATTGCCGTCCGCATCAAAAAGGATGCCGCTTAAAAAATAGGTTCTTTGGTTTTCATAGATACGATGATTATGCTTACGATTCTTGCGTAAAATATCTTGGGCGCGCTCAAAAACTTCCTGGTCAATCACTGGGCCATGGCGGTATTTCCACATCACCATGCCGTTGTCGTCTTGCAGGCTAGGAAACTGACCCCAATCGTCTTTGAAATAACCAAAGCCGGCGATTTTGCGGCTCACCAATAAGGCTCGCAGGGTGCGGGAATCAAAAGGCTCACCGCCAACTAGCTTGGGTGGGATTTTTTGGCCTTTGTCAACCTTGGGCCGCGTATAGCGAATCTTGGTGCAATAGGCTTTTTTGTGGCAGTATTGAGCGGTTTTTTGCAAATCTTCGCTAGAGCAAAAATGATTAAATATATCTTCTACAATCTTTTTTTCGGCTGGATTTATTAGATAAAAACATGCTTCAGTGGGATGCTCATCTAAACCTAGAACTGGCATGCTTTGGTTATCTTTCCCGTTGTTCACTCGAGCTTCACGGCCTTTTTTGGTGAGTTTTTCGACTAAATCTAAGCTATATTCTTCGGCCATCCATGATTCAATAAAAACCGACGTGCGACTGCTGCGGTCTTTTAGATCAACCAGCCCGCCATCGAGACGGTAAAGTTTAATACCCATCTCATCGCACAGATCAATAAATTTGCGGATTTCAATCTGGTTACGGTGCAAACGATCGATCTTTTCTATAACGACAAAATCGATCGCTTTTTGCTTAACCGCTCTCGCGAGCTCGTGATACTCATCTCGTTTGTGCAAACTTTGAACGCGACCAGAGATATCTTCATCGATAAAACGGGTGATCCTATGTTTTATACCTGTTCGTTGGCTTTGTTCGGTCTGCCAACGTTTTATGCGATTTTGCTGCTGTTCGATGGAACCATGAAGCACATTGCTTTGCTCAAGTGTTGAAACCCGAACATAGGCCCATCCGATCAGTTCTGCCCTAGCGGCTGATTCTTTGCTCATTGCTTAGTTCCTCCAATAAAAATGATTCTAAAATGGTCATTAAATTATTATTGCTATTAAAATGAGACTCACAAAAATCAACAACTATATTCATAACACTGGGATGTTTATCTTTTATTTTTTGTGAATAATATTTTTTTCTATGCTTCAACACGCAATCTTTGCAGCGTGAGTGCCAATATTCAGCTTTGCGATAAAAAGCGCTCAGCGGCAAGTTTTCATGACACTCTAGGCATGTTTTATTGTTTTCGTTAACCACCACGTTTTTTCCCCTCGGATATGCGCGCGGTGGTTTTCCCTACTCAGCGCTTTTTTACTTTTCTAGTTTTATCTGTTCGTTTCTATTGATAATTATTGGTTCACCATCTTTAAAATTGATGATGATTTGCCCCCAAAAACGCTGTTCGATGAGCGTTTGAATTATTTTCAGCAGCGCCATTACCGTTGGTTTTGATTTGAGACTCATGTTGTTTCCCCTGTTTAAGTTCACGAAATTTTGGATGTAACTCGATCTTTTTGGTTTTGCCGCCCTGAACCACAGTGTTTACAACCCGCAACCAACCAAGCTCTTCCAGAGTTTCTATGGCGGCATCGACCAAGTGCGGCGTAGCAAGTTGGGCCCATTGCTTGCGATAAATACTGCGAACAGCCATACCCTCGGTTAATAGGCCTTGCTCAATACACTGAGCCAGTTTTTTAGCGGCGATTACTTGGGCATTTTGTCCAATGGCATAGGCTTTTACAGCGTGCTTTTCTAAAAAAGCGCACCAATCGATGGCTTTAGTAGTCGCCTGCAACGACACCGCACCACGGGCATGGATATTTTCAGGATCTTCCAAGATCCAAAAAAGCAATGCGAGTGACGGCATGAGCGAGCGATATTTAGCCAAATGTGACTCAAAGGCATGACAACCGATTTCTTCGGAGCGTAATTTTTTCTCCAGTTCTAATCGCCAATGGTTAAAAACTTCTTGAGCTAGTGAGCAAAAATTGACGCCCTGAATAGTTCCTGGCTCAGCGGGTCTCAACGCATCGATCTTATTAAAGAGTTCGATGGCCTTTTCTTGAGCAATCAGATTAGGGCTTCGATCGACATTTTCCCAACTAGGAGAATGCTCCGGATAGATTAGGACTTGAAAGCGCTGCAGCAAACCATCGTCTTCGGCCCGACCCTGCAGAGTTTTCTCCACATAGGTTTGCAATTTACCCGGCTGAATGCCGCCAAATACTGACAGGCACAAAGCAGGCACGTGCAAAGTGCCAGAGCCAACGCGGTCGACCGTGTAGGAACCGTAACCGTTCCATGATTCTAAAAAGAACTCTCGATCACCTTCTCGGCCTGCTTTACCGAGCAATTGAAGCCAACCATTAAGCTCGTCTCTGAGCAAAAGCAGGCCATTGGGGTTTTCATTCATGAGGCGAGCCACTTTTTCGACGGTCGCATCATTGGTTTTATAACGACGCTCTACCAGTCTGGCCGCATCTGCTTCTTGCTCGAGTTCCGCCATTTGGATCTTGAGCGCCTCTAAGTTATCGCGTTTACCTTCTTTGGCCGCCTTTTTGACGAGATCTTTTACCGCCTCAAGCTCCATCAAAGCCAACATCTGACTAGCTTTTGCTTGATGCAGTCTTGATTCGTATTCTTTAAATGCTGCCAGACTCAAGTTTTCTAGCGGCTTCATGGCCTCAGCAATGGTAGGAGATTTAAAATAACCGGGACGAGCGACAATCAGGCCCCACAGATTAGGCAATACCAGCCAATTGTCATGTTGCTTTGGGTAAATCCCCAGCTTTCTGCCCACCACCGAAGAGAAACTCACTAAAGCTGGAGCGGCAACAAACTCGGGGCTCACCTGCATTCTATCAGCAATATCCATAATCCAAGGCTTAAAGCATTCAGGCAGTAAATCAGACGACATGGTCGGTGCGACAATGGCTGACGATAAATCCTGCGGTTTTTCGGGCCAACTAGGACTGACTTCTACCAAGGGAAAAGCTTGGGCGCTCGGGTATTTCGCTACGCTGGCACAAATAGTGCTGAGCTCGTTTTCATCTAATGGAGGCTGACAATAAAAACTATTGATTTTCCTAAGCTCAAACAACAATTGGCCATGCTCTAAACCTAGGCGGCGCAATTTTCCGGCTTCTTTAGTCAGAAAATTATTGCGGCCGCCCTCTCTTACTGCCTCACCAGCATGAACAGCAGAACGTGAATAAGGCTTGACTGATCTTTTCAGGAGCTCTAGCAGCCATGCCGGTGCTTCTTGTATAGCGGAGTCTTTAAGATTCTTCGTCCAGGTATATTGTGCTCCCGATTGATGATAACTGGGCGGCGCAACAATATAGCCTCCTTCTCCTCGAACATCGATACCAGGCAATACATTGGTGCGGTTCGATATCTTCAGCTCATTCTCTTTGAAAAAAAGATGAAAGCCTCCGCCACCGGTATTTGACGCCATGGTTTTCGAAAACATCCCGTATTGCTTGACGAGCTCTTGAAAGGATTCCTTGCCTCCATGACGAGGATCGATATCAACTACAAAAAATCCTGAAGCACTGCCCGTGGCTATGCCAATATTGGCATCGGGCCATTTTCCCCACCAATCATTGATTTTGTCCGCTTGGTTAGAGCATTCTTTTTGCCATTCCTTAATACGTGGATGCTTTGCAGCACTCGTACAATTTTGGCTCCCACAGGAACATGCCGAGTTCCTAGCTGTGTGCAGAGGAAAAACCCTCCAGCCACGATCACCGTATTCGACGGCTTTATTCGTCATTGCATTATCCATATCTCACCTCAAAGTAAAACTTATCCATGCCGCATGAGGCACAAGATCCCCAAGCAGCTCAAAATGAACCGCGAAAATTCTTGTCAATTGAGTGAAAAAAGAGATATGGTAGAAGTAGTTGAAAACACTAGCTACCTGCCACACACTAAGTCGTTAGCGCGACTGTGTGGTGGGTTGTCTTTTTTCATTCAAGTATTTTAGTATCGATCTACACCAGACATGACTCCCTCCTGCTAAAACTCATTCCATGAGCTTTAAATATTCGTCGTAAAACTAACCCTAACGCAACTTCCTAATTTAATGCAAATAAATTTGGTTATATTTATGCAAAGAATTTATAATCAGGTATTATACCGCTAGATACTTGGTTATTCTTAGTGATTGTGCAATTTTTACTTCGATATGAGGGGATAAAATGACGGAACGAGACAAATTTTACTTAAATGTGTCGAGCCTCATCACTCATGCACGCTTTCAGCAGGGTTATGCAACACTAAAGGAACTTTATCGAGAAAAAAAGCCTTCGGTAGATTATCAAACATGGGTCAATGCTGAATCAGGCAGACGCGTACCAACGCCGCCCCTTTTGTTAATAATGGGTGATATTCTGAATATCGATAGAGAAGCCCTTATTATGGCCTATTGTAAAGATAAATTTGATGATGCCCAAAGTCACGCCGTACTCGAAGCTGTTGACCGTAGAAAGTTCTTTAATGTCGAAACTCTCATGGAGGCTAAAGATCATGATCGCTCAAGGGATTATGTGTTTTCAGCCAATCAAGTCCAAGCGATGCAAAAAGATGTAAGATTGAGATTGTATCTTATGTATACATACGATCGCGATCTTAAGACTACATTCTCTCGTCTGGCCAAGTTCTTTAATGTCGAAAAAAATGAAGTAAGTGAGGTCGTCGAGCAGCTTCAATCTTTGGGACTCATTGAAGTCATTAATGAAGAAGTTCGAAAAATTCATCCTCATTCAACTCTATCGCCTACTGAAGACGTATTTGGTTTGCGTAAACAGCTCTTACTCAAGAGTCTGGACCTCAACATCAAGCCGGACAGTGTTTTCTCAAATCATAACGTAGGTATTACTGAAGATTCCTATAAGAAATTTTTAGGTTTTCTTGATTTTGCGCTCGCCAACTTGATTAAGATGGACAAAGAAGACGCCAAAAAAACGAATAATCTACGCTTCGAAATTGCTATTGTTGCCAACAGATTAAGCAACGGAAGCGATGATGACGGAAAGCAGCCCTCCCTCCAATAGAAAAGGTATCACCTTACTTGCGTTGCAGTTTTTATCCGATTTCGGCGACCAAATTGCCAATGCCCTACTCGCCCTATGCCTTCTAGATATCACTAAATCAACAACACAAGTTGGCTCAGTGTATTTAATAACAACCCTAGGTTACGTATTTTTTACCTTTGTTGGAGGTATACTTGGCGATAAATTGAGTAGACGAAAACTTCTTGTTTCATCCGATATAGGACGCGGTTTTGTAGTGCTTTTGATGATTTTGGCGCTAAGCCAAAAATCCATCATCTTGATTTATGCAACGTCCTTTTTGCTGTCAATTTTAGATTCTTTGCATCGACCAGTTAAGCTCAGTGCATGGACCGAGAGCATTCCACCCGCAAAGCTAGAACGCTATACCAGCCTCTCAGAACTCTCGATTCAAGGAAGCACCATTTTTGGGCCACTCATCGCCTCCTTCTTTCTTTATTTAAATTGGATGAATATCGGCTTTGTTTTTGATGCTCTTACATTTTTTATTTGCGCAGCTGTCTTCGCTCGCATTATCAAGGACAAGGCAAAAACGCCGGCCTTATCCTGCCCCAAGCGCGACTTTTTCAAGGGATTTAAACTGATCGCTCAGCAAGATGAAATGTCAAAATATGTCGCCTACGATGCCATCCAAATGATTGGCTTTGGCGCTTTTAACGCCACTTTCCTGATCTTGGCCCAAAGAGATTTTGGCTGGAGCAAGGCTTACTATTCCTATCACCTGTCGATCGTCGCTGCGTTTACCGTAATTGGCGCGCTTCTAGGCGCAACCAATTTCATGGCCAAAATTGAACCAAAGGCCAAATTAACCACTTGCGCTTTACTTTCTTCAGCTGTGCTCTTCGGCGCGCTTCAGATCAAGTCGTTTCCCTTAAGCTCCATTCTTGTTGGCATTTGCGATGGACTAGCCGTACTAACCATGGCAGTCACGCGATCAAAAGTGCAGTTATTCGCAAATGAACATTACCCAAATTTCATGTCGTCTATCATTGCTTCTCGAGGTCTTGTGATTAAAGCTGCAACCCTGCTTGGGGTCGGATCTTGCTTACTCATTGATGATTTCATGAGCTTGGAAAATACTTTGGTTCTATTTGTTATACCGATTGGGTTGAGTTTTTTGCCATTTTTTATAGGCAAAGGCAAAGCGCTTACTCATGTAACTGGGACCTTTAGGCCCAAAACAGCAGATTGAAATTTTTGAGTTACTGACAACTGACAGCTTTTTCACCGTGGGTACCTATGGTGATTACTGCCGGCTTTTTAGCTTGATTTTGGGGTTTTGAGTTTACTGACAACTGACAGCTTCGTAAGAGCCTCATATTTGAAGCACCATGTGCATCATTTCTCGTTCATGTGGTCAGCAAGCACTTCATCAATAACTAGCCTGGATTTTTCTACTTCGAGGTGATTGGTTCCGGTCCCTGCGGCACATGCGATCAGGGCTTTCCATAATGCCCAACCACGACCACGTGCCCAAGTAGCTCTATCGAGCGGAAGGGCTCTACGAAATGCCTCCCTGCTGTCCCCTTTGAACAAAGTCCAAGCAATCACCAGATCGCACGCGGGATCGCCAACGCCCATACAACCAAAGTCGATAACCGCAGAAAGCCGTCCATGCTCCACCAACAAGTTCCCGACGGCGACATCTCCATGAACCCAGACGGGAGGGCCGTGCCACGTGGAAGCAAGTGCGTTATCCCACACCGTCGTCACGGCTTCGGCATCGATCGAGCAACCAAGAGTTACGATCGCAGCTCGGGTTTCAGCGTCATAGGTATTAAGCGGCCCGCCGCGATAGAAATTGTGCAGACCCGCAACAGGTCCATCAGTAGCATCAAT
>CAYJDW010000116.1:0-7470 GCA_964368985.1 uncultured Myxococcales bacterium
GTCATTATGGGTCCGGCTGCGCGAATAGAACCTGGGCCAAAGTCATTTTGGGGGCAAAGTATTACCAAGGCTCGGGATAATATTGATCAAGCATATAAAACTATCTATAAGTCAGGAAGCCTTAATAATGGTGAACTAAGTGAACAAGAAAAAATACTTATTGATGAAGAAATGACTAAAATATTAGACCAAGTCAAAGAAACTGCTTTCCCTTGAGAAGCAACTTCTAAGCTCACGCCAATTTCCTCCTGATACCTGGCTCTCCAACCAAAAACCTCGCCCATCCACCTTCTGCTAGGCTAAAAATCAAGGGCACATAATGGGAAAGCCCTCTAAGTGCTTGATCCACTAGTGGTCATCTGCGGCAAAAACAATAATTTGTTTTGCGAGCCAAATATTTAAGGCTTTTACTAACACGGCATAGATACCTAAAACCTAGGAAAACCTATGTGTAAATTTCATAAGCTCATCGCCATAGCAACTGCGCTTACTGCCCTCACCTCCCAAGCAAGTATGTATTTTTGTAAGAGCGAAAATATGGATCGACTATATATCAATTATAGCCAGCAGACTCAGGTTCCTACCGCTACTTATAGCTTTGTACCAATGGGGTACGAGGAAACTGCAGCTCCTCTAGATGGCCGAAGGGTTAGCGTGCAGCGCGATGGGACCATGCTAAGTTCTCATATTGAGGCCGAAGGAAAATCCATCCATATAAGTTTTGAAGCAGCGGATAGTTTTGATGAAGGGATGTGCAGACCCAGCCGTGATCGCTTTGGCATGCCCATCCTAGCTCCTCGCTGCGAAAAAACAGCGACCATGAGCACCACGGATGAGATGGGAGTGATGAGCACCATGACTTTTTCTTGTGAATATCTCGCCGATTAAATTGGTGGGATTAAAGCCACAGGGATTATGAGGGCATGCGCTGATGCTATTGCCAAGCATCTTCGCTCTGTGGCACAGCGAAACATTGCCACTCGTCGATACATTAGCCACAGGCGTTTGTTATCGGCCGATTTTGCATAGACTCAATTTGCTAGTTTTATTCGACTACCTTTTTAACCGGTGAATATAAAATTGGCTCTTCTGTGGCAGTGATTTGATAGTAATAGTTAAAATCTGTCCCCCAAACTCCGCCTTCCCTATCTAAAAATAGGCTACACTTAGCTTTCGCAGCTAAAGCAATGAATTCCGCCAAAATCCTGAAAGTTATATTCACTACAAAATGATAAATTATACTGCCATATTTGCCTGGAAAGCATACTTTATTTAAGTCAAAAAGAATTATTTACTCACATTAATATTGATACTATTTAAGGTTTTTGAGCCATAAATTTGTGTTTGCAAATATTTCGTCGGGGATAAGAAGCACCAGCCCACTTTATTGAAATTGCACCCTATCCCCGTCGAAAATTTGGAGCCAAACCAACAAGCAATGGTCCCACCAAAAGGCCACATAAGAGCCCTTAAAGGTGGGCGACAATAACGTCGATGCATTTAGTAAAGAACTGACCATGTATCTTCACGGGTCAGTCTCGTCGGCGTGAATTCTATATTTATTAAATTTCGGAAAACAAAGATTGTTAGCGAAGTAGTTTCGGATGGAATCATTGCTACAGCGACTCGTCACTTACCGTCTCCTACGCAGCGAACCTAGCCAGTCACCCGTTGATAATTTGGTAAACGTAACTAAACCAAGAGTATAGTAATATTTGCCAATATGAAGAGGTAACAAATGAAAAAAATTTTACTAAAAGCAATTTTATTAGCATACTCAATGAGTTTGAGTACCAATGCTTTTTCTATGGATGAAAAAATCGAAGATTTATTTAATGGCGCAACTCATAGACGTTTTGACAATAGCGGTGGTGACAGGACTGAAATTATCAAAATATGGTTGGGCTACAACCAAGATACCGACGATAAGGTTAAAGAAGATCGATTGGCGTTATTAAACGAATTGTGGAATACACCAGAGTTTTCGCCATTTTCTGATCCTGACGCCCTGGTAGGGATCGGTAAATTTATTGTTCGGCTATCTTCTAGTACCCCGGGAGCTCTCACGGTAACCAAGCGTTTCGGAAACCAGAACAAACATTATCGCTACGAGACACGAGGCCGACGTATAATATCCCACAGAAAAAGCAAAAAAGAATTGACTTTTGAAGAGCTCGTTGAGGAATTTAGTGTTGAGGGAAGTACCAACCAAAATTACACAAGAGTCTGATAAAAACCCTTTTCTTCAACAGTCACTCTAATCTCTCGCCAATTTTCTCCTGGTACCTGGCTCTCTGACTAAAAACTTGGGCCATGACCTGCTGCCAAGCTAAAAATCAAGGCCAAATACCAGGGAAAGTCGGTTCCAAAGCCATTTTTGGGCTCTGATGATTTATAAAAGCTCTAACGAGTGTATTATCCTCAGACACCGTTAATACCGTATTGATTTGTGAAGCATTAAAACCCGATGATATCATATAATCTTGCACTCTTTTGACTTCTTGTTCTTGAGAGTTTCCTCGGTATTCTTGCCTATATTTTCGCTCCAAAAATAGATCGTCACGAACTTTACAAGAAAAAATTATGGCCAAAGTTGAGGCGTAATAAGATACTCGTAGGATGAGCTTTCATGGAGAAATGCAGCTTCGCCTTGATATACGATTCGAAAACTATCATTTTGTTTGATTTCAATTCGAGGTAAATTCTTACCTAAAAAATCGAAATATTCCATGGAAAACACGGTAAAAAAATTGAGCAACAACAAATAATTGTTGTTAATTTCATAATTAATCATTAGTTAGTTAGTTGGTTAATATTATCCCACGGATTTTGTAAGTACCTCAGCAGGATGCGCACCGCTCTTGGACCTTGCACGCGGGAATTTAACTGCATTTTTAAATTGCCCCGAGGACATTCCGAGATATCCCTTCTCAGGTATCTTAAAACAAAAAATATGAAGCCGTTAGGGAGGATAAGTAACATAAACCGCTTTTTTTCATTTTACCCATCTACCCAAGGCCTATAATTTGGAGCCAAAACAGCCGTCGCTTGCTCAAGGGTTAACATAAGCGTCATTATGGGTCCGGCTGCGCGAATAGAACCTGGGCCAAAGTCATTTTGGGGGCTCAATTGGCTCCAAAATCAGGATTTTGGGCAAAGTATTACCAAGGCTCGGCCTCGAGAGTAAAACCCGGACCCAAGTCGTTTAAAGAGCACATTGGCGCCAAAATCATGATTTTCGGCAAAGTATTACCAAGGACCGGGATGAAATTTCAGCCCATCAAATATTTCAGGGCTGCCATCGTCTTCGGGAGTTCGTCATGGGTAAACGACGTGAAAGCCCGGCCTCACGGCCGAGATTTGCCGCAATGGCAGAATGCTCAAATGGAAAATTGCCGTTTGTGCTGCCTAGATACATCCTTTAAACTGTTTACAAAAACTCATGTTCATTCCTCTTGAAACGTAAAATTCGGGCATCCAAAAAATTCGCTCCTGAACTCTTATAAAGATACGCGCGCTGTCAATCTAGAAAGACCCTGTTTTTTGATTGTGTCTACGGTTACTGGTCTCCTTATGCCAAAAAAGCTCGCTTGCTAAAATCTGATGCAGCCGATTTGCAGGTTGCGAACGGGCGGTCCGTTTGGTAGTAAAGTAATATGGTAAAAGTAGTATTGTTGTTGTGGATTAAAATGTTGAAAAATAATCATCGCTTAATTTTTGCTGTGTTTTTTGTCTTGTTAACGGGTTTTTTAACTGGAGTAGGTCCATTTCCAGCGGCACCAAAAAACGCTGTTTATCGGCTCCAGGTTATGCAAGAAACGGCGTTGCGATTAGAGAATTTTGAGGATTACGTGGTGCAACGCTATGGCGAGTTTGGGATTACGGCTTTAAATCTTCTGCGTAGTCTGGGACCAAATTTTAAACAGCTCGTCGTGGATCCAGGTATTATTCTCAATCTCAATGAATTTCTAAACTTTGCTCAGCGCAGTGGAACCGAGAATCAGGACGCCTGGAACATGCGAGAGCGTTTTTCAAATTCTCTTGGCCGTGATGAAGTATACCGAGCACTGATTCTCTCACCAGATGAATTTAACCTTATTAAAGGGAGCGGTATTCTCTCCGACGCATTGCGTTCGCACCAGGTTTCATCCTTCGATAATTTGTCGTTTGCTATGGAAGTTCTCAAGCGAGTGAAGAAAAATTTCCTGTCCACCAACCCTCCTGTAGCTGATCGGTTGCTTTCTGTAACAAGTGCCCCTTATATCGCTCAGATAGTGGCCACATCTGCAGCCTCCTTGAAAGAGCTTGGTAGTAAAAAATTATATCTTTTTAAGATTTCTCTTCCTAAGCTCGACAATCTTTTTTTTGCTAAGGATTCTCCGGCTATCTGTAGCTACGAAAAACGCGACAGCGAGATTTTTAGATTGTACGTGGGAGAGCAGCCAACCATTCGCCAGCGGCTGTGTAATGCTGGTCTATTTCCGAAAGAAGCGGAATCTTTCGTTCAGTTGGTAATAGAGCCCGAAGAAATAATTGGCTATGAAGAAATCGACCTGACTCGGGACGCAATTTTAAGTGCCGAAAAAGCTGTCTACAGGATTATTCATAAACAGTCGTGCGATGAGCTCGACGCTATGCGAGACATTGTTCCCGAGCCGTACTACCAGCGAACCAAAGCATCGTGCATTGAAGAAAATAATAATTAGTCTTAATCCTGCGAACCTGCGGTGGCTTTTATGACAACGGAATAGGCGCCGTCACTTTCTTTGTAACCATAATCTCTCAAAAGGGCTAATCCTACCGCAGTTACATTGAGACCAGACGGGCATGATTTCTATCGCGCAACGACAAATTAGCCTCGTTAATGTGAGCAATGTCTTTGTCGAGAAGACCTGAGTATAAGTAAAATAAAGGCCTTTTTTTGAAAATTCTCTTTTGCCTAGACCTAGTATTTGGAGCGCAAAATAGCCATTTGGGCTAAAAAATTTAACATAACGCCTATTTTAGGTTCGGCCTCGAGAGTAAAACCCGGACCCAAGTCGTTTAAAGAGCACATTGGCGCCAAGATCATGATTTTCGGCAATGTATTACCAAGGACCGGGCTTTGGTACTCTAGAAGTGTTTGAAACCATCACCTTGGTGCAACCCACAAAGGTGAGTAATTTTCCGATTATTATGGGCGGCACAGAGTTTTGGAATCCGCTGTAAAGAATTTATTATCGGTACTCACAGATCAAGACTCAGATAGGGTATTGACAAGCATATCATAAATGGTGACTGGCACATCATGAATGGTAATTAATTGATTTCAATAGTGCATACTTAAAAGGATATATAATGAAGAATTTTATTTTGTGTGTTTTAGTTGGTTTAATAGCTAATGTAGGAGTTGCTGGAGATGTTGTACACAGTGCGCCTCAACCATTTGTTCCAGAATTGGCAACATTGAAAGCAGAAGCGGAAACAGAAGCTGGAAATAATCAGCGTTCATATATCCCTTATATCCAAGGTCTATTAGCCCACCCTCAGCACACACTTTATGATATTGCTGCGTGGGATAAAAAATTTCTGCTAGCTCTTATTCTCACCATGAAAGATCAGCTATCTAACCTATCTAAGCCACCTGAGCCCTCTAGATTGCCTAGCCATTACCCGGTGTCTGAACAGATGCAGAGAATCCGATATTTAGAAGCAGAAAATAGCAAATTAGAAACACAAATTAAAACTTATGAATCAATCAATAAGCATCTCCAGAGCCAAATCAATGAACAAGATTTATATATTAAGCAATTAACTGATCTCAAAGATTAGTATTCCTTAAAAAAATCAATTTATGAGAGCCCTCTTTTTAAGAGGGTTTTTTTATATCTCATGTTCAGTGCAGTTGTTGTTGAATAGATCTCATCGGTATATGTACAAAAAACAGAGCACTATTATTATGAATCCTGAGGAAATTAAACATTTTAAAGCTATAGGCTGTAATATCATTTTAGAAGATGAGAGTACCGAATCTTTGAGTGAAAACACTACGACTGAGCCTTTAGACCAAACAGACGATATGGACGCAACGCCGGTCCTTGTATCTATCTATCAGTCATTAATCATGACTCACTTAAGGGCGCTTAGGTGTAAAGGCAAGTATGCTGTGCCGGTCCTTAGGACTAAGATCCTGTCACCAAGGACCGGCTCAGGTTGTGGGGATCAAGGTCCCCCGCAATCTGGGCCTTACCAGCTAAAAAACAAAACTTTTGCCTGCCTGATGGATCCCAAGGGCATCCATAAATGCCGAAAATTTAGCCTCACTTGCATAATAATAAATAGAATTCATAATCCAACACAAGAGTCTAAATTTAAGGTTTAATAATGCGATTTTTAAGTTTATTTTGTGTATTATTTTGGATGACTTCCTGCCACTATAAGCCAGAGTCCGAGGCCAGTTCTCCTCAACAAGAGGATCATGCCAAAAATTGTGAGCGCTTACATGAGTTAATAAAAACACTAGATTATGGCTCTGCTAGTGAATTAATTAAAAATAGCCAGGTTGATGTTAACTGTAAAAATGAATGGGGCAGCCTACCCATTTTAGAAATTAGAAGTGTTGACAAAAAGGCTTTGGAACTTTTCAATGTCATTGTGAACAATAAAAATTTCAATGCGAATGCGACGAACATTAAAGGCGAAAATTCTTTGTTTGCCTATATGCTTAAGCTCGAACAAATTAAAGCTTTAGTGCAAAAAGGAGCTGATATTAACAAAGTGGATTTGTATGGCGATACTCCTTTGAATACACATTCCGATTTTTTAGGCGCAATAAAATTTATTATTGAGCATAAAAAATATATAAAAAATCAAAGTTCACTTGATAGAATGCTTCATGATGGAATCCCTACCGAGGCGCTTACTTATTTAATCAGCAAAGGTGCATTGGTGAGTTTTAACCGAGACAATCGCAGTCCTTTGCATAGCGTGTTAGGGGGGGAGGAGCCCATTTCTAAGGCTAAATTAATTTTGGAGCAAGCACAAAAGCAAGGTTTTGATCTGAGAAAATTTATTAATCATCCCACCAAGATAAGTTCTGGGCTTAATCAAATTCACGAAGGCGAAACAGCTTTGCATGAGGCGGTTAGGCTTTTTGCCAATTTAGATAAGAAGTGGTTCTCGAAAAAAGCTGAAGATTTGCAATCGGTGGTGGAACGCCTAATTGTCTGGGGAGCAGACCCTGATTTGAAAAATAAGGCTGGTGAGTCAGCGCGGGAAATAGCGGCGCGAAGCGGCTATATTATTCCGGCGATTATATACAAAGGATTTCCCAACTGAGACCTAGATGGTGGGGATCTGAGCGTTAGATATCGATAATAATAACGCTCGATTCTTCTTCTTCCACAAACGGTTTTTCTGGTCGTGCTTCGCCTTCAATTGAGTATAAGTAAAATAAAGGCCTTTTTTTGAAAATTCTCTTTTGCCTAGACC
>CAYJDW010000117.1:0-7373 GCA_964368985.1 uncultured Myxococcales bacterium
GTACTTGCTCGCTATAAAAAGCTAGCAATCGCCCCCTATGCGGGTTTCATCAATCCTCATTTGGTCGCCGAGTTTGGCAAATCAGGCGAAATCACCAATGTCGTGGTGAACTACCCTAATAACTTCAGCGAACAGATGCTCGGCTACGCCGAAGAGTTTTCTTTTTTGCCGAATTACAATGACTAGTTAAAGCCCTTATCCTTGGCCCTTAGCATTTTTCATTGCGGGCGTCGCAACTTAGCCCAAAAAAGTGGCGCCGCAATGAATGCTAAAAGGACTTAAGCCACGATTCTTCGTCTTATTGATTTTTAAGGATAAAATTTCCGTCCGCATCTTTTTTAGGGGTGCCAAGAGGGTTGGTTTCGATTTCTTTACCATCAACGGAACACTTAGGTGGCATCATTTTAAGACAAATAACCTCTGCTCCTGATACAGTCGAATCTTCTTTACTAATTACCTCGTTTTCATTGCCACAAGCTCCAGCCATCATTAAAAGTGCTGCTGCTATTAGCCCCATTATTATTTTCATATTATTACCCATCCTTGATTTGACTTATAAAACTATATAACTAGCAAGCCCTATATTTTCACTGTTTTTAATTATTTGATGTATGAATATCTGAACCACTTTGGTCCTAATATTTAAGAGGGTTAGTGGCTTATCCCGCAATTTAAGGGTGGATCACTTCCCGAGGCTGCCTGCAAAAAATTCTCTTTCTTGAGGAATGTTTAATTCCCGCTCCATCTCAGCGGTGAAATCAGCCCGATTTCGTTGGCTTCTTTCATTATCTAGCAAAACCAAGCGTTGTAACATCGCCTTTGCATTCTCCCGTTCTTTTGGCAGAACCTCATCTCTATGAAGTCGTTCGATTAAATTCGTATCCAAAAGACGATTATTGATGGAGAGAATCTGTTGCTCGATTTGAAAATCGGTCAATTGGTTGGTTGCTTGGTTTAGGTTTTTAATGTCATTTAAACTGGAGGAAACTACGGTTGCTGCCCCCTCATCTCTCGCCTGCCTTCGGTTATTTATGGGCGATATTTTAACCTGGGCCAGCCGCCCCTCTCTTTCTTCATCGTTGGCAATAAAGGTCTGCCAAAGGCCAAAAGCTCCAAAAGCGCCAAGCAAAACAACATTCATCGCAGCTATTTTTTTCTTCATATCCCATCCCCAGATGAAAATTTCTCTCTTGGGCAACCCGGCACGTTTTTCAAAGGCCCGGAAGCACATCCAGAAAGAATCTCCTCCAGTTCGGGCCCTAAATGCATCCGCCTATTGACGGATGCCCCGCTGACAGTTTTCGTCGTTTTTTGGCGCAATATCATAGTATTAATACTATGATTTAGTATTAATACTATTTAATACTCATTTCTAATAATGTCCATTATCAGAAGCCGTGGCAAACTAGTGCCCCGAAAAAAGATAAGGCGCCCATGCGCGCCGTTGCTGAAATCAGAATTAAAACAAGCACTTTTCCCCCCTAAGCGCCCCTAAGTTCAGAGCATCGATCGGCCCGTCAAGAGCGCGGATTGCCCGAGAGATATTTGGGGGGATGATTATGACTTCACGGATTTCGCTGTCTTTGTGGAGAACGGCATTAATGTTATTATTTGGAGCTTATGTGGTAAATGCTCACGCAGCTTATCAAGCGCCCGCGGATCTTGGCGGTGATGATATTTTGCTCAGATGTGAAGAAAATATAAAAAAGGCCAGCGATTTAAGAATCGAGGTGCAGCAGTTAAAAAGTGCTCAACAGGGCAATCAAGCTCTCACCATGTACAATGAAATTCTTATCATTCTTAACGAAAGCCTCAATGAAGCAGGGCTCCTGGCCGAGGTACATCCACACGAGAAAATTCGTCAAGATGCTGAATCCTGTGAGCAAAAAGCGTCTGCTTTTCTTACTGATCTTTCTCTTGATAAAGAAATCTATCAAGCTATCGCCAAAACCGATGGGCAAGGATTTGACAAAGAAGATCAGCGCATGCTGGAGCACACTATTCTTGATTTTAAGCGTTCAGGAGTTGACCAAAGTGACGAGACCAGAGCGCGCATTAAAGCTTTAAAGGATGAACTGGTTCTCATCAGTCAGCAATTTGGCGAAAATATTCGCAGCGATAAATTTTATATTGAATTGGACCATAAATCGGATTTAGATGGTCTGCCACAGGATTATATCGACAGCCATAGACAAGCTTCGGGAAAATACCTGATTAGTACCGATTATCCAGATTTTACCCCTTTCATGGAATACGCCAAAAATGATGATGCTCGTCGACAACTCAGAATGAAATATCTTAATCGAGGACAAAACAACGGGCCCGTTCTCAAAGCTATGATTGAAAAACGCCATGAACTTGCTCAGCTTCTCAACTATAAGAGCTATGCGGATTATGTAGCTCAAGATAAAATGATCAAAAGTTCAGACGCCATTCATAGCTTCATTGAAAGAATTTCTTCCATTGCCCGCCCCGGTGCAGACCGCGAATATGAAGAATTGCTCAACTACAAACGCCGAACGAATACTGAAACCACGAAAATTGAAGGGCACGAAAATAGCTTTTTACAAGAAGCCTATAAAAAGGAGCGTTTTGGTTTTGCTTCACAGGATGTACGACCCTATTTCTCCTATTATCAGGTGCGTGACGGGTTATTAAAGGTCACTGGTGAGCTTTTTGGTATACGTTACGAGCCCGTGACTGACGCAAAAGTTTGGCATGAATCGGTGGATACTTACGATGTATTCGATGAGTCCGGAAAACTCGGACGGATTTATTTAGACATGTTTCCACGGGAAGGAAAATTCAGCCATGCTGCACAATTTCCTATCAGGAGCGGGCTTTCAGATCGCCAATATCCCGAAGGCGCCCTGGTATGCAACTTTCCAAATCCCAACGAGGGAGATGGCAACGCGTTAATGGAACATTCACAGGTACAAACTTTTTTCCATGAATTTGGCCACCTCCTCCACCATGTCTTTGCCGGCCGCCAAAAGTGGATAGCTTTTTCTGGAGTTGCCACGGAATGGGATTTTGTTGAAGCGCCATCGCAGCTTTTGGAAGAATGGGCTTGGTCGCCAGAGGTTCTCGCTACTTTTGCTCGCCATTATCAAACTAAAGAACCAATCCCTGCTGAACTCGTGCAAAAAATGAGGGCGGCGGAAGAGTTTGGTAAAGCACTATCCGCTCGACAACAAATGTTTTACGCAGCTTTAAGTGTAAACTATTATGACCTTGACCCTCAGACTTTTGATACTCAAGCCCTCCTAAAAGAAATGCAGGAGAAATATAGCTATATTCCCTATGAGGAAGGCACACATTTTAATTATAGTTTTGGCCACCTGGATGATTATTCGGCCATTTACTATACCTACATGTGGTCTTTAAGCCTTGCAAAAGATATGCTTACGCCATTTACTAAAGATGGCTTGATGGATAAAAATATCGCCACCCGCTATCGCCGCTTTGTTCTTGAGCCCGGGGGTTCCAAGGATGCGAGCGAGCTGGTTGAGCAATTTTTAGGAAGGCCCTTTCAATTTGATGCTTTCGAGAAGTGGCTCTCATCGAGGAATTAAATAAGCCACGCGGGCTAGGTCATTGTGAGCGTAGCGTGGCAATCCAGAGGCAGTGCCTCAATGTTGTATTGCCGCGCTACGCTCGCAATGACAATTAGGTGCCAAATGCAAATACTAAGGCAGCTGAACCTCAAAAGATCCGATGTCGCAGCGTGCTTGTGCATCGATGGGGTCTAGGCCAAAGATATTGACGGGTCTAAATTCTCCCCGCTGATCAAAGGTAATCGTACAGTCTGTGTCACCTGCATCGATGGCTGGGCTTGCCCCTGTCAGAGCATGGGTTTCAGTAGGCCCGCCGTTGTCTTGCAAAGGACCAAGCAAAGGATCGGTACTGGCCTGATTGTTAGCACCTGCGCTAAAGGTACAACTGGCGTCGCTAAAAAGACTGAAGGTCGCATTGTTAAAAACATCACCTACGTCTGCCTCACAGTCATTAGCAATATTGTCAGAAAATATTGAATGATAGGTGTCGAGCGCTGAACCAGAGGTTTTATAGACGCCCCCGCCATCAGGGGCGGTGTTAAAAGCGATGGTGGAAAAATTAACAGTTGTAGTACTTAAGCCGCTTTCATAAATCCCGCCGCCTTGGGCTGTAGCACTATTGCTGCTGATTGTTGAATCCGTAATAAAAACTTCAGACGTTTGGGAAATCGACACTCCTCCACCAAAGCTTGCGCTATTGTCGGTCAGCGTTGAAGTGACAATGAAGGCTCTGGAATCTTCTATCACCAGGATCCCCCCGCCATTAAGAGCTGCAGTATTACCAGAAAAAGTAGAATCGGCTATTTGCAGTACGCCTTGACCTACCACAGCGACACCCGCACCATCTTGAATGGCAGTGTTATTTAGGAAACGACTATTTTCAATAGTAGCCCCAATACCATTAGTGACCATGGCGCCACCTAAACCGGAGGAGTTTCCAGAAAATTCTGTGTTTTCAATTTCGACACTTCCAACTGAAATTAAACCATGGATCACAATAAGGCCTCCAGCTAAGAATGGAGCGGTATTATTGCTAATGATGCTATTGGAGATTCTAAAGGAATTACCCGCGCTCCCTCCAGCACCACCCACACCGCCTGAGCTATTGTCGCTAATGGTGGAATTATCGATGGTCATGGTGGACAAATAATAGTTACCAAAACCTCCCACCGATTGTCCTGCAATATTAAGCCTAATGGTGCTGTTTCTGATATGCATTTCGCTATCGGTATTGTTCCAAATTCCACCGCCAGCAAGATTAGCGCTATTTTCCTCGACAATAACCTCTGATAAAAGCAAAGTTCCATCATTAAAGATCCCGCCGCCTGCTCCAGGGGCAAGATTAGTGTCGGTTCCAATGCCTTCAATAAAACCACCCGTGACGGTCAACCCGCAAATGCTTGCCTCGATACCTTCGGCTATCAAAAAAACCCGGCCATTTTGTTCGGCATCAACAATGGTGGTGCTCGATCCTTGCCCAAAGATGCTAAGATTTTTATCCACCAAAATGTTTTCTTCCAAAAACGAACCTACAGCAAGAAGAAGCGTATCGCCACTATCACTGCTGGCTATAGCGTGAACAATGGTTAGGCAGGGAAAATCAGGGTCTAAACAATTATTAAGCGTATCGCTACCTAAGGGTGCTACATAACGCGCTTGGCCCGTAATTTCGTTTATCTGATCGTTTTCATCATCGCAGTCACAAAGACCACCTACCCCATCCTCATCAAGGTCCTCTTGGCCGGGATTCACCACATTGGGGCAATTATCAATGCAATCAATTACAGCATCATGATCAGCATCATCATCTGGAATGCCGCAACCACAAATTCCTGGATGACTTTTTTGGGAATCGCTTGGGCATTGATCCCTGGCTCCCCCACCACCGCCGCCGCCACCAAAAGATGGATAAAAAAGCGGCTGTCCCGGGCCAGGAAAACCTGCAACAATTAAAGGAGGTCCCGCCAGCGGAGGGAGTAATTCCGCTTCTTCCTCATCCAGCAGCTCTGGATCTTTGAGCTTGTCCTTCTCTTTTTTATCGTCCTTGACCGGGGAGATTTCAATAATATCGCCCTCTTTGGGGCTAATAGCATCTTTAGGGTTATCTGTATTACTGCAACCTACGTGAGATAACGCCGTTAAAAGCAATAATAATGCAACTATTTTTTTTCTTCCCATGAATGACCTCATTAAAAAAGACTGCAAAGTTGAGTTTAAATATACATTAAATCATTCAAACAGGATAAATTAAACTGCAGCTTTTTTATTGTTTAAAAAATACGCAGGAGTGCCCCCTCTAGGCAGAGGATTTTCAATTAAGTATCTGAGAAAATAAAAAGCTGAGGCAGAAAATAATGTCAAAACCAAGAATTCTCGTCGTGTGGTCGAATTATCATAAGGGCTTAGCTGAGCAGCAACTTGAAAGCTGTTTGCAGCTTTTAAGACAGTCGGAATACGATTTCAAAGTTGAAACGGTTGAAGCAGGCAGCTATGAAATTCCGTCAGTTATACAGTATTATCATCTTAATAATCCCTTTGACGGATACATTCCATTGAGTCTTCTTTTGAAAGGAGGAACGGATCATTATGAGTTCATATGGGAACATGTAAAAGATTGCTTTATTAAATTCGCGATGGATGGATTAATGATCGGTAACGGGATCATTTCCGCGCCAAACATGGATCTTTTGATTTCTCGCGTTAAGAGCGGAGAAAGATCTAAAGAAGCCTTCAATGCTGTTGATTATTTGATTAGGTTTAAAAAAGGCTTTGTTAATGCCTAAAATACTTATTATTTCTTCAAATGTTCATAAAGAAATTTCATCCCGGCAACTTAATTACTGTCTGGAGCTCATCAAAAAATCTCCCTACGATTATGCGGTGGAGATTTTGGAGGCAGGAAGCTATGAAATTCCTTTCGTGATTAGCACCTATGCCACGAAAAATCCTTTTGATGCTTATATAGCTTTAGGCCTGGTGCTTACCACCAATAGTGATCATTATGATTATATAATGTCTCACATTAAGAGCTGTTTTACCCACTTTGCCTTAAACGATATCGCTGTTGGTAATGCAATTGTTTCGGGTACGACTATCGACGACTTAGCAACTAAGATTGACAGCCCGGACCCCTGCCTTTCTGCTTATCCGTCAGCGTATAAGGCAGTGGATTGTCTTATTCAATTGAAACTGAGAAATTGAATCATTAATGATGACTCCAATGAGCTTTAAAAGATAAACACAGAAAATTGCTTAATTTTACACCCAATAATTGATTATGAGCCTGCTACTAAAAATAGATTCAATACTTCCCTTTCGCTACTCCATTAAGGAGCTCTCTAATTAGGTATTCCCAAGCTAGCCATAGCTGCCAAAGCGGCTTCCTTGACTTCTTTATTCGTATCTTGTGAAAGCTTACGAATAAGTTCATGAACTTTAGGGTTTTGTACCTTAACCTTAGCAAGCGCTCTTAGAATTACTGGTCTTATTTGCCGACTTGATAGTAAAAGTCGAGCCATGCTCAGATGTATCTCTGGATCACTTGGCTTAAGATTACCCAATGCCTGCACCGCCCATCGGCGTCTGAACATATTTTCATGTTTAAGTAATTCAACAATATCATTGATAATTTTTTCGTTCTCTATTTCATTATTCATTATGATCCACAAAGCTTGTGTGTAAAGATCATTATCTTCATGGGTAAAGAAACGAGCAATTATCAGATGGTGTTCTGGATCTTTTATAATATTTTTACCTAGTATGCTTAAGGCCGTTTTTTGCATACGTGGATCATTTAATAGATCTATAAGAGCGCTA
>CAYJDW010000118.1:0-7349 GCA_964368985.1 uncultured Myxococcales bacterium
AGTCCACGTTTCAGCAATGGCAAAATCAGCAGCAATAGAAACTTGAGCCGCGAAAAAAGTTGGTGGCATAATTGGCCAAAAGCAAATATTGGTATCGCGACGGGGAATGCTTCTAATCTCATCGTTATTGATTTAGATGAACGCCATGGTGGAGTAGAAGCTTTTCGTAATTGGGAAAAACAGCATTCTGCTCAGACGGGTCTTATTTCTAAAACAGGCGGCGGTTTTCATCTTTTTTTTGCGGCGCTTGGGCATCAAGTCAAGAGCAGGGTTGGTATTTTGCCTGGCGTTGATGTGCGTGCCGAGGGCGGCTTTGTCGTTGCGCCTGGAAGCCTTCACCATTCGGATTTACCCTATTCGTGGCTTTCTCAGGAAACTAATGACCGGTCCTAGTAGGAATTTGCCTTACATCATGATTTTCGGAAGCCATACCACCCTAAAAATAACTTGGGCCCTCTTTTTATTTGATCAGCCGAGCCGATAATAGGGCTTATGTAAACTCTTGACCAACCGATTGTCGTTTTTCTGGCAAATACTAGATGCGGGTAGATAGGCATTTTCAAAAACAGGCCTTTGTTTTACCTATACTCTTGGTGGCATTTTTTATGGCTCATGAATCGCCCTTTTAGGCGTGAGCCATGAAGAATTTTTGGAGTTATCGATTGATACTAAAGGTTGTCAGCGGGCTCTGCTCTTGGATTAGGCGGGGCAGTAAATTCCCCACCGCCGAAGTTAAACTTTCAATAGCCAAAGCATAATTCTTAGCAAACTGTTCATAGGTTGGCTCTTCTGAATCTACAAAATCAGTTATTGCCTTAATGGCGAACATGGGGACATTTGCCATGCAGGCTGTCTCAGCAATAGCGGCTGCTTCCATATCTTTTGCATCGGTACCTATTTGCTCCATTCTTTCCATATCTATTTTTGATGCTGGAACAGAGTCGCTACTGGAGATGATCCCCAAGTCTAAGCCGGGGAGCACCGGCAACTGCATCACGGGATATTGGCCCAGTTCAAACATTTTGTAGCCTGGAACAGGTATATGGCGTCCGTGAAAATATATATATTTATTGCTCAAAAATACATCGCCAATTGAAGCTCCCTTTCGTTTGAAGCCTCCTGCTGTGCCAACGCTTCCCACCATACTCGGATTTAGCATTCTAATGCTCTCCCAGCACGCCAAGCTCGCTATTTGAGTACCAATCCTTTGAGACCCGCTGTATTTGCATTGGCCAAATAATACTAAACAGACTCCTGGATATATATTTGACAAAAATAACTTTAAACCCAATCGGCTATCAAAATAACCGGCCACTTCTTTCATATCAAGGAGCCTGATTATCCCCTCTGCTTCCAAGGGCAAAGCGCAGAAGAGGACCAATGATGTTTGCATGATTATCTTCCTATGAACGCTCACTAATCCTCAAATTCTCGCCACACCCTCAAATACCGTAGAGCATGCTCCGCCTATTTGGATTTTATCACCAAGAATCACTGATATTCTCCCATCCCGCCCCACGAAAGAACCCTGATAGGCTTGATAGCTTTTTCCCACTAAATGAGATTTTTTGGTGGCCAAAATATGCGCGGCCACTGCTGCATTGCCCGAGCCACACACGGGATCCTCGACAATAGTCGTGAAGGACTCAAAAAATGTACGGACATTGACGTGATTTGGTCCTTCAATGCTATAGAGCGTAACGCCTGTGCTTTGCTTGCTTTTCATGAGTTTAGAGAAAATTGCATGGTCGATCTTTGCATCACCGAGACTCCCTTGAGGCAACTCGGCCACAATCCAGCGGGGACCTGTGGTGATTTTAAGACTGTCGCGAACGGGCAAACCCACTGCCGCTGCAGTCTCGTAATCGGAATTAATCTCTTCTACCGAATAATGAGGGAGCTCAAAATAGACTTGGGAGTTTTGATAATGAATGGCGACCAGACCGAAGTCGCATTCCTGAATGCAATGCTCAAGACTGATAATGCCGGCCTGCCTCAGAGCCCACGCTGTGCCTAAAGTAGGATGGCCCGCAAAGGGGAGTTCTTCACCGGGAGTAAAAATTCGCACGCGATAGTCAGCTCGAGAAGAAGAACTCACAAAGGTCGTTTCGGAGAGATTGGTCCACCGCGCAATTTTCTGCATTTGTTCGGTGCTCAGTCCTTCGGATTCCAGAAATACACAAACAGGATTACCAAGACAGGCCTTAGAAGAAAAAACATCAACTTGTTGAAAAGAATAATTCATATAAATCCTCCCGAATAGTTTTCAACATATTCACATTAATTTTTTTATAAAGACCATGTGGGTGGCACCTTGATTAAGGCCCATCGTGCTTGACTACAGGCCCTCATCAGCTAGGCAGAGAGCATGGCAAATTTTACAGAAAAAGCTCTTTTGGTGATTAAATCTATCCCTCACGGAAAGGTCATGACCTATGGCCAAATAGCTCGTGCGTGCGGGCAGCCACGAGGGGCCCGTCAAGTGGTGCGCATTCTTCATTCCATGAGCGAAAAACATGATTTGCCTTGGTATCGAGTGATTAATTCCCAAGGTCAAATAGCTGAGCGTTTTTCGGAAATGGTTTCATTGCAAAAAGATTTGCTAGAAAGTGAAGGGATTGTTTTTTCAGGAGCTCTCCAAATTTGCCTCGAGAAATATAATTTTGAGCCCTATTTGGTTCTAGAAAAAAATCTCTAATTTATCATTACCTAAGGGCGGCTATGTCACTTACAGTCACGATCGTTGCAATGATTCGATGTTTTTTAAATATTGTAGCCTCTATACAAATTTGAAAAAGTCTTATTACTCAGTTTAATATTAAAATATTAATGGAGAAAAATACACAGAGCTCTGCTCTGTAGGTAATAATGGAAATGATATAAAAATAGTATGTCAGAAAGAGATTGATGGTTATGGTGACCCAAGATGGGTGCAAGAACGAAGTCAATATATGAAGCTTGAAGAGCTGAAAAATTATACAGCCACCTATATGCATGGAATTAAACCAGATCCTACAATGACTTATGGAAAACAAATAGTTGGGAAATATACTAGTAAAGATACAACATTGGATATGATAATTACTCTTTGAGGGTATCGACAAATCCTCATCAACCCGAAAGTTGACGGACGCCTATGAAAAATGTGGCCTAAGATATCGTAGCTGGCATTGTTGCCGGCATACGAGAGCTACGATGCTTATTGGAGAAACCGGAAATTCTTTGTTGGCGCGCCTGTGGCTGGGGCATTCTCCTCGGAAAGCTCGCGCATTGCATTTAGAGAATCGGTGCGCATGACTTTCTTCAAGGAAGGCAAATGCTTCAGGAACTGCTCCCAAAAAATCGGAAAATCTGCCAGTTCAATTTTAAATAATGACTCAGTCAGCGTCTCATCAGCGCAGCGATAAGGCCATTGATTATACAAAGCCAAAGGCTTTTGTAAGGCTTGGCACTCCGATATCAGGCGCAACCATTGCTGCTCATAAGTTCTCAAGAAGGGCGATAAAATCGGAGAGACCATTAGTAATCGAGATGGCACCTTCCTTCTAAAGCTTAAGACTGAATATGAGGGCCCGCTATTGCTTACTACCAGCGGTGGCCTTTATCGAGATCTTGCCACCGGTGAGATGGTTGCTATTAAACCTTCTCAAGAACTCCGCTCTGCGATTACGCATATTAAAATGCCCGAGAAGACCAATATTAACGCCTGGACTACTATGGCCGTTGCGCGCGTGATGGCTGATCGAGGATTTTGGGATAAGAGCATTATTCAGTTGAAAGAAATTGATCGCATTAACGTCGATTTTGCGCATATTTCTTATTTTTTGACGGGCAAATCGACCAAGTTTTTAGACGTTCGACGCCAAGAATTTTTTGATATTGAGAAAGACACCTCGAAGTAGATGCCCCACGATCAACGATGCATTTGGCTCACGGAGGTTTAGCTCAAATCTCCAAAGAATTCAGCGCTCGTCTTGCGCAAAAAGGCGTTGTAATTAGTGTTATGGATTTAGTGGTAGCTCTGAGTGAAGATTTATCGGACAGAATTTTTGATGGTCGAAATGCTGCGGCTGCATCGGTCTATGTAGGAAATAATCATCACATTAGGCTCGATAGCTATACGATGAGGAGGAATTTGTCTGAGGCTATTTGTGCTTATTCTCAACATCTGCAACGACAAGATAAACTTAAATCAGATAGTAAAACTGAACTTGAAAAACCTGGCTCATTGATAGAATCTGTCGCAAATGAAACGCAACCAAAGCTATTTCCTGAAATAGAGAAACCAAAGCTAATAGATAAGCCTCCAGTAATTCGAGGTGCTGTTGATGGCGTGCCACAAAAATTCTATTTGCAGGAGACAACAGCTTATAAAGTTAATTTTGTAGAGGATGAGCAGGCTCCTAGTTATAAGGTTGAGCCAGTTGGAAGTTCCACCTCAATTGATTGGCAAAAGGCCCCTACTATATCGAGGTGGTTAAGTCGGGTTGATGATATAGAAACTGCTCCGAGCTATACGGTGCATGTTAGCGATGATATTGGCATTTCCGAAATAAAATACGCTTTTGGCGAACAATGTGCTTTGCTCGAGCAGGCGAATCAACAATCGGTAGGTAAAGACAGTACTTACGAAATTCCCATCATTGGTAATTTTAAACATACCGGAAACTATTGCCTAAGCGTCTGGGCGATAGATCAAGGCGGCAACGCAAGCAATCATAAAGTCGAGTTTTCTCTCAACTTGCTCTCTCCACCTATTAGCGTCGACATGAATTCGATGCGTTATGACGCACATCGAAGACCTGATGATGCCGCAGGAGCTCCTCAAAGCAGCTCTGTGTTGTTTGGCGATCTTCTTATTATGGGAATCGTATTGGGCCACGCCAAGGGTCTCCTTGCCCCACTCGAAAAACTGATTCTGGATGCGTGCAATTTGCAATTTATTCACCTGTAGCCAGAAATTTTTCAACTGCATTTTTTACTAGCCGGTAGTTATCAAAGTCTTCATGCAATAGGCTGGCTGGTGATCGATCTCCTAAGTCAGGATTTCTACCCTGAAACCAGATTTGAATAGTTTTAGGAGTTTCTTTTTTTTTCATAATCGAAACCAGAATAGATAACTCCCGAATTTTAGCGTCAGTCCCAGGATGAGGTTTTCTCTCTTTTCTGGCGTAACGACCAATATCGCGTCCATCCGAAAGCCCAACAATATAAGCTGCTAGCCTTTGCGTCAGCACATCTTGAAGCTCTTGAGCCAAGGTATGCATTGAAGCTCTGGCTACACTAAGTGGCAAATCATATGTTTCGACTTGAGCTACTGCGTGTCTCATGTTTTTCATCTCCTACAAGCCTATTACAACAAACACCACTAAAAAAGCCATATGTAAAAACACCGAATAGACAGAATGCTTTTTTGTTAGCTGGTTAGCTCAAAATTGCCCGATTTACTTAAAGAGAGGGTTCACTCAGGCGGGTTAGATTTATTTAGGTTTACCTTCCGATTGTTTCAGCAAGCGATCGGATGGTACTAATTGTTGATGTGCTTAAAAAAAGGATCCTTAACAAAAATTTTTCATGACCGACTCGAATTACCATGAGTGTTGTAAATGCCTGTGCCAAAACACCAAAGGTAAATTACGAGCGCCATTGCCCAGAAAAGGGTCTTTTGTATCGCACCATCGAACAAAGCTGGCCATCCTTTATTGCAAAATGCGAAGCCGACAATCATCCAATACCAGCTTTTATCAAAAAGGAGTTTGCAGCATATTTACGGTGTGGAGTTTTAGCTTACGGCTTTGCTCGGATTTATTGCCAGGAGTGTCGCTACGACAGGCTCGTGGCATTTTCATGCAAGAAGCGGGGCTTTTGTGGATCATGCCTTGCTCGTCGCATGAGCGAGACGGCGGCACGTATCAGAGATTCAATCATACCCGAGATTCCGACCAGACAATGGGTTTTGAGCGTACCAGCTCCGCTTCGGTATCTGATCGCTTATGACAATGAGGCTCTAAACTTCGCGGTACGCGCATTCACCGGCTCGTTGTTTTCTTATTTGCGAAAGAAGGCCAAAAGGAACGGGGGAGAGGCACTTGATGCTCAAGCCTATTATCCTGGTGCTGTGACTTTCATTCAACGCTTTGGATCGGCCTTGAATCTAAACGTTCATTTCCATAGTCAAGTGAGTGATGGTGCCTATGTAAAACATGGTAAAGACGAAATAGAATTTATTCGTGTCCCTAGTCCTAGACCCGCCGAGATAAGGCGCATAACCATAAAGATTGCCAACCGTGTGCATCGTTACCTTGAAGCGCGCATGCACGACCTGGAATGTGACAGTCTATTGGATAAACAACCTATGCTGGCCAAGTGCTATGCAGCATCGATTCGATATTTAAGCGCGCTCGGCATAAATTCAGGTAAGCCACTTCTAAGATTAATATCCCCTGAGCTCATTAAAACAGATATTTATGAAGAGGGAACTGTGCTCGGCTTTAACCTTCATGCTTCGCCGGCAACCGAGGCTCATGACCGCCGAGGACTTGAGCGTATTTTACGCTACATGGGTCGTCCTCCATTATCTTCTCATCGACTACAATTGGCACCCGATGGGAAGAATTTGATTCTGCAATTAAAAACGACGTGGCGAGACGGAACGTCGAGTATTTTGCTTTCGCCTTTTGATTTACTTGAAAGGTTGGTGGCACTAATTCCAGCACCACGAAAAAATCAAATAAGATATCACGGGTTTCTTGGCCCGAACGCAGAACTAAGAGGTGAATTGCTGTCCCACACAGAAAAAAGTAGCGACGACTTAAAGAGCAAGATATGTAGACCTAAGTTCGCCGATCTGATGTGGCGCGTGTTTGATATTGACGTGTTGAGCTGCCCTCGGTGCTTTTCCCGCATGCAGATAATTTCCTTCATAAAGGAAGCAAGGGTGATAACGAGCATCTTGAAGTCACTAAAAATGACAACAGCCCCGCCGCAGGTATTTAAGCCGGATGAATATACAGTGTGCTATGAGGAAGAGGCTGATCTATTCATGGACGATATGCAATAATAGAGGACTTAGGCCGTTTATACTTCACGCGGTCCTTGGCGGTAATTCGCCAAAAATCATGATTTCTGAGCTAATGTGCCATTAAAACGACTTTGGTCCTGGTTTTACTCGCGAAGCCGAACCCATAATAACGCTTATGTTAAGTTTTTCAGCACATGACTGTTATTTTGGCTCCACATCCTAGACATTGGTAGACAGGCCCTTTTAAAAAAAGGGCTTTATTCTACTTATACTCCTTCAATGTTTCCAGCTTCCAGAAAGCTAAAATATTGTTCTGCCACCGCTTTAT
>CAYJDW010000119.1:0-7109 GCA_964368985.1 uncultured Myxococcales bacterium
AAACCTATAGATCTAGGAAGATTTGATTAGATTTGATCAGGTTTTTAGGAGCGGATATGAGACCAACTGGTTATCCTCTGTGCCTTGGCCACTTGGGAAGTATTTCCCTTTTTGAAGACATTAACCACGGCCGACATTTGTTCAGTGTCCACAAAACCATTGGCCATTAAATATCCTTTATGAGGCCTAGCTGGCTCCATAAATACATTTTCGGCAATATCCAAAATGAGTGGCCCATCGAAACTTGGGGGAGGATCAAATTTAAAATCAGAGCGTGAAAGCACGCCGTTAAAATTATAGACATATAAACTCTGGGCCTCATTCTTGATGCAATAACCTGGGAATTCTCTCCCCTGATTTTTTTGATAAAAATCCGCTAAATATTTTTCTTTGAAGAAGCTATCTGCCGTGACGAAAACCTGTCCACCCACCTTGAGCCAAGTATTCATCCGACCGATAATCTCCTTGACCGAGGCAGGGGAATAAAAATGGAGAACATTTTTGCAAATTATAAGGTCAAAATAGCCTTCCTTCATCCAGGTTGCGCTTTCAAGCATATTTACCGGGCTTATTTTAAATAAATCAGTCGATTTTTCATTGGGAAGCGTCCATAGGGCTCTTGTAGACCAAATATTTTGGTTGGCCTCATTGGCGACATCCCTGACATGCTCAACACCTCTATATTTGCCGCCTGCCGCAAGTATGAGGGGTGCCATCCAAGCATGACCACAACCAAGATCGAGAATTTCAGGGCGAATGCCTGTTTGGTCATAGAGCTCGGCAATCTTTGTCAGTATTTTTGCCTCTAAGCTCGTAAGCTTTACAAAAGTAAAACCCCAATACGCCCCCATCATTAGTTACGATAGGACGATTTTCTTGGCTAGATTTTTTTATATAACTAATGATTCCACTGTAGCTGCCTATTCTAAGCCACTTCTTAACTTCTGTTTCCGTTGTATAATCAATTGCCCCCACCATTGCGGCGCTGCCTTGCAAAAGTTTTGAAATATATCTTGGATTTGCCAAAACATCTTGAAGCATTTCCTCAGGCCAATAATGCTCTCTTTCAACAGGCAGAGAATGAAGGTCAACTTCAGCAGAAAATGCATTTTTCAGCACTAAAATAAACAGGGTAAATAACACCTTCTTCATTAAAAAACTCCCTATGATATTAAAAAATCACAATGATGTCTGATTAATTTATTTTAAATAGTGGCGACGAGAATGCAATACCAGTTTTTCAGACGCTTTATAGAATGACCTGAAAATGAATCGCCAAGGGTATTTCGTGAAGGAAGAAAAAATCAACCTGAGTTTTTTCGTCATCCGCCTTTGTGCTTCGGTTATTCTTTAATAAAATTTCTCCGCGCCAGCCTCCTTCAATTGCTATACGAGGATAAGTAACATAAACCGCTTTTTTTCATTTTACCCATCTACCCAAGGCCTATAATTTGGAGCCAAAACAGCCGTCGGTTGCTCAAGGGTTAACATCGTAAGCTTGCTTTGTTCTCTACGCAGTACTTTTTATTCACCCCAATAAGATTCTTTTCGGCTTGGCCGCGCTTTATACGATAGTCTTCCTTGGTAAAAAATGATTGACGAATAATGCCACCAGGGATTCCTGATTCAGTTATTAATAAACTATTATGGAGTCCAATACCGCGAAGATAGGAGCCGGAAGAAAATAATAATTTTTATTAAGTATAGGCCCGTCCTTGTCGTAGTTGGCAAAAATCATGATTTCAAGGGGTACCGTTAAAACGACTAAGGTGCCACTGTTCGCCATCTAGGGCCGGGGAGCAAGAGCATTCGGCTCACAATAAAAATTATTTTCCTACCAATCATGGGCCTTGATGATGGAGGAATTAAGCAACCACAAAAACATCCCCCTTCAACGGCGGTAATTCTTTAAAGCTGAAAATGCATTCTCACAATTTAATATGCCGCCATTTGGAATTTTTATCTTTGTCTCTTCATTCCGGTTCGCTGTATCGAGCACTATTTTAATAATATCTGCGGCTTTTAAATCCGGACGTTCTGAGCGCATTAAAAAAAATACTCGTGCTGCTAAAAAGGCTGAAGCAGCAGTTCCACTAGCATTATTTAATATTCCGTGGACAGCAAGGTTTACGGGATAACCATAGCAAGAGAATGGACTAATCTGGTTATTTTTATCAGCATAACCAACAATACATACATTTTGATAGGTGCTATTAAAATCTTTAAGTTCGTCGTTTGATATATTTAATCCTTGATTGCCAGCGGGAAAAACCAGTAAAATATCATGTTCTGCTGCAATTTGAAGAATGGATGTAAAAGATTTTATGTCATTATTTTCATTGGCATTAAGCAAAGAGTAGTCGCTGAGAATTACTTCAGGAAAATCAGCAAAATCCGCAAGCTGTTTTTCAAACAGCTCTAAAAATTCATTTGTAGTAAGATTATTGGCAATTTTATTTGTAATTATTTGCATATTGGATCTGCAAAATTCATTTTCCATTGGTTGCTCGTTCTGATTTTCATTTAACGCATGATTATGACATATTGTAATCGATCTTTGATTAAACGCTCTATATAGTTGCTTCAAACTCATTCCCTCATTGATTTTATCTTGAGGGCGCCTAACTTGTTGCCACCATTTTTGCCATAGGTCGTCCGAATCTGCGAGTGCTTTCCACCTCTTCGAAACCTGGCCAAAATGAAATAAATCTTCAATGCTGCCATACGACATTATGTGGATTATAATTTCATTGGGCAAAAACCCACACGGATCGAGGTTTTTCGCTATATGTGCTCCGTAAGAAAGGTGTGCCCAGCAAAAAATAGAGAATAAACCTGCCCATCGATTCATGATCAACCTCATCGAGAAAACTCCGTCGCCCACAAGTACATCGTTAATGACGGACATCAAGACCAGCAGTTATTGTACGTTACACACGCTGGCTAGAAAGCTGACCAGTGATTATATCTATTTATTGGGCTGTTGTTTTACTTATGAAGCAGCAGCGAAATGCTGTTTTGGCTCCAAATTATAGGCCTCGGTAGATGGGATTCTTTGAAAAAAGGCGTTTATGTTACCCACGCTCCGAGCCTTGCTGGTACAGGCAAATAAACCTAGGCAACCTATTAATATTGCAGCACAAATTCTCATGCTATAAGCGACCAATCTCATTTAATACCCTTGCTCATTAAGTTTCTCATCCAGCACACACCGGTCCTTGGGAGGATAAGTAACATAAACCGCTTTTTTTCATTTTACCCATCTACCCAAGGCCTATAATTTGGAGCCAAAACAGCCGTCGGTTGCTCAAGGGTTGACATAAGCGTTATTATGGGTCCGGCTGCGCGAATAGAACCTGGGCCAAAGTCATTTTGGGGGCTCAATTGGCTCCAAAATCAGGATTTTGGGCAAAGTATTACCAAGGCTCGGCTTTTAGCGCGCCCGTATTTTCAGGAATGGTGGCTACTTACCAGGTGCCACGGAAGCGATTGAAAATCTCTTCAGCGATGGTTTGACCAATACCTGAAGCTTAAAACTTGGCGAGCACGAAAAACTCACCCATACTCCAATCAACATCGGCGCTTGAGCCCATTTATTGATAAGCGCGAAGCCCGCATCGCCAACCTTGATGAAAAAGGCGTGATTATGGACCGCGGTGGAATAGGATTTTTAGGTCAAAATTCGCAAACAAAGCGTCATCAGAGTACTCCAGAACGGGTTGCTAAACGATTTGCAATATTTGCTATACGTTTGCCAAAAATAATCGCTGTTTTTTTATCGCCTTCATATATCAGCTTAGATTTATCAGGATTTGATGTGGCCATCAGGCCGATCCATGAGCCTGATTCGTTGATGCCTAAACCATCTTTGGTATAAATACTGCCAAGCTGATCCTGCCCCACCCAAATCATGCCGTGCTGCATGGCAAAGGTCTCATCAAGGCTATTAGGGTTCCTGACTTATCGCCGCTTTTATCCATGAAGCTTTTAAAGGGCGCTGACACATTTTTTTTGCTTTAGGCCTCAGTCAGAGAGCTAGGTTTTCAAGAGGATATCGGCGTGAGATTAGAAGTGGCTGTTGAAGAAAAGGGCTTTATCCGACCTAGATGCGGACCTTTGTCCTGGTTATACCCTCCTCAGTAAAAAAATGAGAGAGAAGGAGCTGTTGTGTTATTTGTAAAAAAAGTAGGATTTATATTTTCGATTGTAATGGGCCTTAGTTGTATGAAAGTTCAAGCCCAACAGCAGTACTGCGCATATAAAATTGACTCTGACGAAATATTTAATTTGGTTAGATTAATCAATTTTAATTTTGAAGATCAATGGAAACTCTATGAAGAGGGAACAATTTCACTGCTAGATTTGAAAGAAAATATGAAGTCTGCTTTCAAGGAAGTTGCCCTTGAATTGGATAGGAGGTATCAAGGCCATGATATGAGCTACTATGATAAGCTTGTATTTTTATTTGGGAAGGAATCTAAGAGGAAGAACGAAGAAGAAATGATTGCAAATTTTAATAGAGATTTTGCAGA
This sequence comes from uncultured Myxococcales bacterium, assembly GCA_964368985.1. GTDB lineage: Bacteria > Myxococcota > UBA727 > UBA727 > JABDBI01. The sequence goes on from CAYJDW010000119.1 coordinate 4,533, forward strand.
AAAAAACCAGCACAAATTAGAGCTTCCAATAGGTTCTGAATGGTCAAAAAATCAAAGTTACTCTGATATCTTGATGGCTCTTTGTGCAGCAATAGAATCTTTCTGTGATACGCAAAAAAAACAATACGTGTTCGAATGTTATGTTACTGTCATAAACTTGAGGGCTAGCGATGAATCGCGTGTCATATTCCATGTTGAGAATTATCCTTTATCCCTTGGTTGGTTATCTCCATTATCTCGAGCAATTGACCTCTGTGTTATTAACTGACCGGTCCTTGCTATCTGCTCCCCACAAATAAAATAAATGCTGGCAGCTTGTGCTTTCCCTTACGATGAAAATGGGAGGGCTTATCTTTAAGCGTGTATTGTCCTTATTTTTAATTCATTAGAATCCCTAAGATGAGATAAGAACAACACAAGCAATAACAATTTCTTATTGGTTTTTTTTCAAATCATCTAAAAACTGTTTTGCACCTTCTTCACCGAAAGTTTCCACCAACGAAGGATTAGAAGAAGCATCAGCCCTACGCATATATCCACACAAATCTGGAGCTGAAACATAGCCTAACATCCTAAGGACATCTAAGGCGCCGTCCTCGGAAAGCTGTGCGTAGAGAAGGTCATTCAGCCTGCCAGTCTTTACATTATTTATGTATTTAGCGGTCTCGGGAAAAAATAATAAAGACCAATCAAACCTCGGATCAGGACAATGGCTTTGATATTGTAAAATAAAATTTCTCAACATCTCAAATGGTATTGTTTTCACAAACTGTTCTCTAATAGCCTGCTTTTTATCAAAATCCGACATTTTTGCATAATCCAAGCTATCTTTATAGTCTTGCATATTTTTTTGTAAACAACGAGCTAAATTCAAAGGATTAAATTGCTGACACAAATCAGTGTAGCATTTATATAGTAATTCTTTACGTGGAAACGGTGGATGAAAATGAAACATTTCTTTGTAATCTAACCCAAATAATTTACTAAAATAGTGAATAAAAGCAGGCTGCATTTTTTGCTCAGAAATCTGACTGAGCAAATTACCTACCAATTCATGTTTCAATCGAGCAAACATATAGCTTGTAGATAAAGGTAAATTGCTATGATATAAATCGAAAAAATCCAAAGCGTTCAACATGTAAAACATCATTTGATCGATCGCACCTTTAGTTTTAACAGTAGTAAAAAAATCAAAAATTATTTTCTGTTTTTCCTCATCAGGGGGCACATTGGCTTGGATGGACAGATATTTTAAGAAACAATATAAACCGTAACGAAGCGCTGGCAGGCTATCTTTAGGAATATCAGGGATAGAAATACGACTGTGTGGCTTGGAAAAATCAATGGCTTTGTCGAGTAAAGTTAATACATACTTTTCCAAAGTGAGCTTAGCCTCGACTTTTAAGTGCACTTCTAGTGCAACCAATAAAGTTTGAAGCTGATTCAAATCAGTTAGACTTTCCCAATCGATCCCCCGAGGATGAAAAAAATCAGAACTACTCAAGCAGCCTGCATTCAGAGAATAAAAGTTGCAGGCTCTGTACCTCTCAGCCACAGATAGAACTCTGTGAAAATGCCAATATTCATTGTAATTATTAGGTGCTAATCGCAAAACCCTTGAATTCGGCTCAAGATCTAAGATTGTTGCATCGAGTAATTTCTTCTTTAAAGTAAAATATCCTACTTCTACCAGCGAGCCATCCCAATCATAAGCGTCTGTATCCAACAATGCAGGACATTGTTTCAAATTTAAGTGCGTTAATTTCTTGCACCTAAGTATAGAGGCAGGTAATCGTTTGAGGTTTTTATTTCCCTCCAAGTCCAACGATTTCAAACGTGGTGTTCTACTAAAATCAAAAGAAATAGAACTAATGTCATTGTGCGCAAAATCCATTGTTTCTACATATTGATGGCAGCAAATATTTTCTGGAAATTCAGTTAATTGTTGCATCCGATAAGACAATATTTGTTCACCATTTGACGCTAAAGAAGAAGCTGCCGCTACATTTGCAGTTAAGCAAAAAGCAGCAAACAAAAGAGTACTGGGCAATATTTTTGTTTTAGTTTTTAGATTGCAATTCATATGTAATAAATAAACCTCAAAAAAGATAGGAAATAAAATATTTAATTTTACAGAGCGCCATAACAGAATTATTTGCGATAAACTATGTATGACCATGAGATTACACACACTTAACTGGATACAGTTAAACAACATTATTTGTGAAAATATAATAATATGCCTAGGTTTACTACATACGAGACTGTAAAGAGCTAATTGTAAATCCCTGAGGCTCTAAAAATTCTTGTGGTGATTGTAAATCCGGCCTCATGGGGTCTTGTTATAAATATCCATTCACTTAAAAGTGGCATTAATTCATACGGAAGAGCCAGCAATGATGCAATCGCAAAAATTGGACGCTACCAAGTTTTCTATCTGGGTGTGGGTGAAGTAGCGCATATGCGAGATACGCTGAAATTACGCCTATTCCCCACCCGCTTATTAAGAAAATATTGACCTCTATTAAAGCCAGGAACTTCTTTTTGAATTCTAGACATTCAATCAATTTCTCACCT
>CAYJDW010000120.1:0-7014 GCA_964368985.1 uncultured Myxococcales bacterium
AAAAGGCTTTAACATCATTGCCCAAGAAAATGAAATAAAAAAATACGTTTCCTATGACGCCATTCAAATGATTGGATTTGGGGCTTTTAATGCGACCTTCCTGGTGCTGGCACAAAGAGATTTCGGCTGGACCAAGGTTGATTATTCGTATCATCTTACCATTGTAGCGCTCTTTACAACGGTCGGAGCTCTTATAGGTGCTACGCGAATGGCCGCAAAGATCGATCCAGCAGCAAAACTAACCGCCTGTGCCCTCATCTCCGCGATGGCTCTTTATGCGACTATTAAGGTTCAATCATTCCCACAAAGCTCATTCTTACTTGGGATTTGTGACGGATTAATAGTTCTAACTATGGCCGTAGCAAGGACCAAGGTTCAACTAAGAGCTAAGCAATTTTATCCGGATTTTCTCTCGTCCATCTTAGCTTCTCGGTCCATTATTATCAAAGCCGCTACGCTACTTGGCACTAGCACTTGCTTGCTCACAGAAAAATTTATCAGCCTGGAGGCAACCTTAACGTTGTTTATAATTCCCATCGGCTTGAGTTGCTTGCCTATTTTCTTTGGCACACCAAGAGCTATTTCGGTAAAAACTGTCTCGACAGCGCAAGAAATTGCCAAATGAATCTCTTTATTTTTACTGACAACTGACAGCTTAATTTTTTCGGCTCCCATGTCCTGCTGACAACTGCCAACTTCCGGCTTTTTTCGAGCTCTTAGTATTTACTGACACCTTTTTTTAGCTAGCTCGCTCCTTGCAGTTCGCTGACAACAAACAACTTAGTAGACAGGCAAAGGCTGGTTGATTTTTATCTCTATTTTGGCCGTTCAATAATAGGAGTGCTCATCATGAAGACCACCATTAAAGTCACAGTGTGCTTAAATGGCCCTTTTTGGGTAGGTATTTTTGAGCGAGCCGATTCAGATGGATTGGCCATAGCCAAACATATTTTCGGTAAAGAGCCGACGGATCCCGAGCTTTATGAATTTGTCTTAACCAATTTTGAAGAGCTCAAATTTACGGATCCGCAAGAAATAAAACTCATCATCAAACGAAAAAACCCTCAGCGTGTTCAACGAGAAGTAAGAAAAGAGATGGCCAAGCTCAAGTCTCAGCTTCCGAGCACTACTATGGCCCAGGATATTTTGCGACTTGAGCTCGAGAAAAATAAAAAACTCAAAAAGACCGCAAGCAAAATAGAAAAAGTAGCTGAGGAACGTGAAAGATTTCGCATACAACAAGAGAAGAAAAAACAAAAACTCAAAGGACATTAATTTTGCCCACCGGCATTGATTGAAGCCTACTGATCCCTTCCTTAATCCCATACTGCTCACACAAATGCAGCAGCTCTTTCATCGCGAGCACAGGTACTCGATGCACATCAGTAGCCCACTTCCCCACGGTTGACTTCGATACCCCAAGCCTTTCCGCAAGTTTTTTCTGGCCGCCTGCCAATTTAAAAAGTTCACCCCATGGTGCCGACATCGTGATCGGTCGACCTGCTTTGTTTCTTTCCTTCTCCACCCGAACCCTCCCCCATGTTGCTCACTCGCTGCCTGATTCTACTCGTTTCGAGAAGAATTATCTATATAAATAACTTGCATTATTTTCCTCGTTACGAGTAAATTATAAATAGCCGATTTGGAACTCTTCGATCCAAATCGATGAGGAGAAAAAAATGTCTGGAGCTAAACTTTTTGAATTTGAAATAGGCCAAAATCTGATTAATTTGGACTTTCCAGATCTGGAAAACTATCTGGAGAAGCGGCTGGCAGTTGTAAAAAGTTTTCCAGATCTGGGAAGTATAATCGAGCTGATTAAACCGCTGCTTAAGGCTGAACGCTATACAGAGGAAGAGCGGGCTATTCTCAAGAGGCTGCGCCAACGTGTTTATGATCGCAGACGGAATCCCAAATCCCCGATTTTAAAATCTGGAGCAGCGGTAGTGTCCAGGCCAAAAATCCAAATCCCCAGATCTGTCGTCACCAAAAGCGTCATCACAGAAGAAAAAGTTCCAGCAATCCTTGTGCCAGAAATAGGAGTCAGCATGCATACCGTCATCCCCGAAAAAGCGCCAAGCCCTCAGCCTAAGATCGAGAACTTTGCGGATGGTGTTCTGCGAGCCTTTGCCACCATAAACGGCGAACACTTTGTAAGAACCGCGCCAAAACTGTTGGCTTGGTTTGCTGCTGCAGCCTTGGTTTCATTTTTCCTCTGGCAACAATCCCTTGCCCTCTATGAAAGTGCAGGCTTTACCAACGCAATCTACTCAGCTGCTGGCGGCATATTAATGATTATTGGCTTTGCAGCCTACCATTCGATCACGCGTTCATGGCTCGCGTTGTTCTTTTGTATTTATGCTGGGGCCTATGAAGGGTATTTGATGATATCGGGGACTATCCACAATGAAAGCCAAATACAGGCAAGTGCCGTACAAGCCAATCCGGAGCTCACTTTCTTAGGCGAAAAAGCCGACAAAGAGCGAACCAGATACCATGAGCTAAAGCAGCGTTATGATGATCCTGAGTCGAAGGTTTTTAAGAATGAGTGGTTTTTGAAAAATCACCTCAATCCTGCTTGGGATGTGAGCACAAAGGCTCATGAAGAATTTGTGGCCAAAAAGGAAGTGATAATGGCTATATCAAGCGTTGAGCATGTTACTTGGCTTAAGATCTTTTATCGCTTGGGTTTAGTTTTTCTTTGTATGATGCTTGTTCATGGTTTTTTTGCTAGTTGTATGCAGACCAGTTACGGCAAAACGTCTAGATGAACTTAAAAAATCCCAAGGATTTTCACTCAATGCCCAAATTAAAAATGCATGACGATGAGATAGATATCGATGCCGCACTCGTTAAAAGATTGCTTGACCAGCAATTTCCACGGTGGGCAAATCTTAGCATTAGGCCTATTGAATCGGCCGGAACCGATAATGCCATTTTTCGGCTTGGCTCTTTTATGTGCGTGCGCATGCCGCGTATCGAGAATGCGGCCAAGAACATTGAAAAAGAACATGAGTGGCTGCCAAAGCTTGCTATGAATCTTTCACTGCCTATTCCTGTTCCACTTGAAAGAGGGGAACCCAATGACATCTATCCATGGCACTGGTCAGTTGGTCGGTGGCTCGAAGGTGATAATGCAGCCATCGAGCCAATCGTCGATCTGGAACATGCAGCTATAAAACTCGCACAGTTTTTGATTGCACTTAAAAAAATCAACCCGGTAGGGGGACCACTTTCTTATCGTGCCGGTCCTTTAATAACCCAGAATAGTGAGGCTCGCGCTGCCATCAGATCTTTGCAGGGAGTGATCGATACGGAGGTCATAACAGCGATATGGGATGAGTGTTTAAAGGCGCCAGTATGGAATAAGCCTCCGGTATGGACACACGGAGATCTCCTCCCCACTAATTTATTGGTACAAAAAGGTCAGCTCAGCGCCATCATCGATTTTGACCTCATGGGGGTCGGCGATCCTGCCTGCGACTTGATCGTAGCCTGGAGCACTTTATCAAGAGATAGCAGAAAGCTCTTTCGCTCAGTACTGGCTGCGGATGATGCAATGTGGATGCGCGGTCGTGGATGGGCTCTCTCTATTGCCCTCATTATTATTCCTTACTACCAAATCACCAATCCAGGACTTACAGCGATTGCTCATCGCATTATTAACGAGATTCTCACTGATGTATGTTGATCGGGAAAACTGAGGAATGTGCTCATGTTAAGAAAGCGAGATAATCATAGAGTAAAAATGTCACCAGTTTGTGGTGAAATCATTGAGATCTTGAGCAGCAATGAGCATCCACTGGTTGATATTGCCATAGTGCTTAATATCAAACCTACAAAGCCCCATTACCATATGAGCTTTGAAGAAATCTATTTTGTCCTTGATGGCAATATTAGCCTTGGCTTGTACGATCCAAAGCTCGACAAATTCAGCGAATGCCTGCTTGAGGCAAATGAGCTCATGGTAATTGCACCTGGAATCCATCATAGGGTAATGGCTGCATCAGAAGAAAATCGCCTTTGCGTCATTTGCCTGCCTGGCTTTGATTCAAAAGATGAACACGTGTCAGACAATGCTTTTTTAAGCTATGATGCTTGTCTTTCATAAAATTCTCTTCAATTAAAAACTGGATAAAGCTCAAGCATTTTTACTTCTGGCCAGAGTGAATTTAATTCTATTAAAACTCGGCTTGCCATCGTGCGAAGCTGCGGCCATGCATCGTGCTTTTTGGCTATCTCAATAAAGGCCTCAATGCGATATAAAACCCGCGGCCTGCGTAAATTATCTTCTGGCCGCCAATTGGGATGAAGATTTAGATATTTTGGATCGGATAAATCGCTGTCATTTTCCCATATATCGGTGACATAACCAAGGTGAATCAACACCCAATAAGCACAAGCAGCCGTATAAGATTTAAAATATTCTTTATCATTCTTCGCAGCAGGAATATTTTTGATAAGTTCTTTTCTGTAAATCAGCTCGCATTTACCGATGACATCCTCTGGAAAGGCTTTTGAGCACCAGCACGTTGGCATACACATCCGCAAATAAACCCCATCTAACAAGGCATTGCCAACGAAACTCCATTCAAAGTCGATAATGTGCATTTGATCATTAGCCGGGTCGTCAAATACGTTATCTGGACATATATCGCCATGTATCAAGGTGGTAAAAGGCCCCGGCTCTTTCACAATCTTCCAGATATCATTGATCTCTTGTCTTAGAGCAGAAGAAAGCGACATATCAAACTTCCCAAGAATAGCAGAAATTTTGGATAGCAAATCTTTAAGATCATCTTGCCATATCGATGCATTTGGATTCAGCTTTTTCAAGATTGTTTGATAGTCACTAATATGTCGATAAGCCATGCCATGCAGCGCACCGATCGATGTCGCATACCGTTTGAGCGATGCCTCAACATAGGTTTTATCAGCTCCGGTCAACGCATCTACCAAACTCAAGTGAATATCGCCCAGATCTTCTAGCAGGATAAAACGATGTTCTTGGTGGCCACCATAGAAGTGTGGCGTGCAATGCGTTTTACTTGCTAGATCGCTTAAAAACTCAAGGCCTGCCCAATCTCCAACGAAGCGGCTTAGGGCTTCTTTGCCGTCGGTATCGGATTTTTCCGGCAGAGATTGTTTGATGATGACACTTTTTGGCGATACATCTGAGGGCGAGTCGAGGCTTATCCTTATCAAGGCATTGCGGCGATCTGGTAGGCTCAAAAAGCGGGCTGAGCCAATAGATATCTTAGTGCTGAAGCGCTTTTCAAGGGTTTTGGCTGCTTCTGTTAAAATTATGGGATCAACTTTTCTGGGCTCGGTTCTCATTTTTTTATGGTTGCCTGGAATTTACAGGTCTTACAACCACTGTTTAAGCCAGCCTCATGAATGTGTCTAACCGGACATTTATAACTTCTTGGTGCAGTCAAATATATCATAATAACCATCGCTCAGAGCGTAATAGCCCGGTGCAGAACGGGAGAGCTCAAAACCCATTTTTCGATAAAATTCCGGAGCTTGAAAACCATTTGTTGCGAGCTGAATATATTGTGCCCCTTGTTGTCTAAAAAGATTCTCAGCCTCTCTCATAAGCACTGTTCCGAATTTCTTAGCTCGATAGGTAGAGTGCACCCACAGGCAATCAATAAGCCCATGAGAAATCCCTTTTTCTTTGGCTTTCAGGATTTTACCAAATACACCACCCTTCAAAATTTGGTTCTCTGTATCGTGAATGAAGATCCCAAAGGAATTTTTATTGGGAGAAAGATCTGAATGATAAGGATTTAATTCTTGATAAGAATCATAGGTGGAATCCTTGGAAATGGTGATAGTACTACGGCTTTGTTCATTGAGATCGACGCCATAATCAAGATCTTTGTAAAAGCGCTGAACCACATGATTATTTTCTAAATCGGGAAATTCCCCACATAGAAAAAAGCCAGCCTCTAGGAAAATTTCCGCGAGTTTTGAGTGTTTGTAACCCCAAGCAAAGGCACGCCTTGCTCCGTATTCATAGGCTGTTGCCTCAAGATTAGTTAAAAACTCTGGTTTAGATGAGGCAATGTTTTCTAAAGTATCCGGGTCAATATGATTATCGATACTGAACGAATAATGGCAAATGTTGCCTACCAGAATCTTTGAATTTTGGGTTTCAGCGTAGAATATGTTTCGCTTAGGGAGCGGGCCAGTTTTTTCCAAGTTGTATTGATCGAGACCCGCAACAACAGCAAGACATGCGTCTTTTAGGAGAGCGTTTTCAGGAGGAAGCGGATGGGCGATCGTCAAGACCAGTCCGCTATATCCCTCAAGAGATTTTGTTATCAACATAGGATTCTTTATTGGAACGGGTGTTATCATTGCCAATTTTTATCATATGCGGCATTGAGCACAAGCATGGCTATGGCCCATAGGAGTTTTAGAAATGCCAGGAACAACCGTAGCTATTATCCAGTTTTCTCCTGATGATTGGCAAAAATATCGCGACATACGCCTGTTAGCGCTTCAAAGCGATCCTCATGCATTCGGCTCCTCCTATGAAGAAGAAATCAATCTTCCTGAAACTGATTGGCGCAATCGAATCAGTGTCATGCGGTTCGCTGTTATCGATGGCCAGATTGCTGGGCTTATTGGTTTGCTGAGGAGAGAGAATCTGGCGAGCATTCATTGTGGCTCTATCATTTCGCTGTGGGTGAAACCGGAATTCAGAGGCCACGGTGTTGCAAAAAGCTTGCTACAAAACCTGCAAAATATCGCACCAAGTCTGGGGCTACGAAAGATTTCTTTGCAGGTAACCGCAACTCAGCCAGCGGCAATCAGGCTTTATGAGAAGATGGGTTTCATAAAAATTGGTCTGCTTAGAGAGAATCTGCTGAAAGACAGTGTTTATCTCGATGAATTTCTCATGGAATGGCATGTGATATAACTTTAATATTTATAACACCTTTTTTAAATGATAGCGCTTATGCCCAGGCGGGCAGTCTTCAAGCGCGCCATAGACCTCATAGC
>CAYJDW010000121.1:0-7007 GCA_964368985.1 uncultured Myxococcales bacterium
TGTGGGAAAAAAATTACATAACCGACAGTGTTTTTTACATCATTGAGAGCGGAACCTTTCTTGATTTTAACATGCTTTGGGTATTTTGTATCATCTTCAAATCCGTCGTTATTATAGATAAGGCTTTTTAAGTTATCTTTGTGGTAAGATGAGGTAAAATCAGACTTAATAAAGGGTAGAAATGATGTGGCTATTTCTTTCATTATCAAGTGGTCGATTATATAAATCATCTTAATATAATTGGCTTTTTTGTTTTCACAAGATTCTTCATTGTTGCAGGATTTTGTTTGTAATATTTTTTTTATGCTTGCTGAAAAATTTTTACAAAATCCAGTAATACCTTCAACATTAGAAATAGATTCGTATCTTAAGTTTAGAACAATTGGGGTTAAGTTATCAATAACTTCTTCAGTAAAACCTTCTTTGTTAATGCCGTTTCCTAAAAATAAGAGTCTCTTCCAGTCTGCAGATGAAAGGTCATAATGAAAGATGCCTATTGTACGAGCTAGTTCTAGAATTTCTTTTTTCTCCATCATTTCACGAAATATTTTTCTAGCTTTTGCTGCAGCTATGGCATCAAAGCCAATCTCTTCAAAATCATTATATCTATGCATTAGAAGCAAATCGCCATGTTCTAATTCTTCCAAAAACTTAATGAAAGTATTTTCTATGTGAGCAGCCTCAAGATCTTTAAATCTTATCAATACCGTATTTTGATAACCTTTTGGATCATCTAAAAAAAGGAAATCAAAATCGGTTTTTTTGTTTGCACTAAATTCACTCTTAGAAATACTTAATAGGTCCTCATCAACCGCAGAAGAAAAACATATTGAGGCGTGGAGTAAGGTAAATAGTAGTGTGTGTATTAATTTCATTATTAATCCATATATTAAGACATTGCATTTGATGATGTTATGGTCTGATATTTTGCTGTCAAGATGTAGTAGCCAAGCGGTAACTATTGATTTTTTTGCGATTAATACCTTGATAAATATACATTATTGAGAAGCAACTTCTCTGAAATTGGCGCAAGGAGGGGAAATCAGGTCCTCATACGCCTTGGCAGTTTTTGTTCCTTTGCTAGCATGCGATTAAATCCAAAGGAACAAAAACGTGCCACATCGACAATCATTGCTCAGACTTCTTGAAAATTATCACCCGAATAGCGACGATGAACTTTGCTCGAAGGAGTTAATAAAATCTTTCGTGAGCAACAATGAAGATTGTTTTTTAAGGTCCAATTTAGCAGGACATATTACCGCTTCTTGTTGGCTGTTGAGCCCAAAACGGGATGAGGTACTTTTGACCCATCATAAAAAGATTGGCCTTTGGCTGCAGCTTGGTGGGCATGCCGATGGGGATTCTGATGTTCTAGCAGCCGCCCTCAAAGAAGCTGAGGAAGAGTCGGGGATTCTAGGAATAAGACCCTATTCGTCGGATATTTTTGATGTGGAAGTACATAAGATCGATGAGCATAAAGGGGTGCCCGAGCATTTTCACTATGATGTCCGTTTTGCTCTTCAGGCGCCGCACAAGGACTACTTGGTTTCTGATGAATCTCACGGCTTAATGTGGGTGGCGATTACTGATTTGGCGGATCTCATAGGCCATAATGAATCATTGAAACGTATGGCAAAAAAATGGCTGGTTTTGGAGAAATTACAAGAAAAACGGGCTCTCGTATAAAAGCCCGTTTTAGATCTCAAAAGCCAACTAAATATTTTTTTAGTTAGTGGCGCCGGAATTAGCAGGTTGGGTTTGCCCACCTTGTCCTAGTCCTTGAAGGTTATAATTACCTTGTCCTAGTGGTGCATTAGTAGGCCACACGCCTCCAGCACCAGCACCAAATGGATTAGCAAGTTGATCGAGCGGATAAACTGCAGGAGCTGAACGCCAGAGGTAGAACGGGTTATAGAGACCAAAATTGAGACCGAAGCTTCTGAGGCCAGGGATAAAAATAGGTCTTACGCAAGTTTCACAACCACCGTTATCTGCACCATAATTAGCGCCATAACCATAGCCACCACCTAGGCCATAGCGGCTATAAGTACCCCAGTTTAACCAATAATCAGAACTGCCACCTTCTTCAAGGTTTAGTGTATCTTCTTGGTTAACATCTGATGGCTCTTCAGCAAGAGTATAACCTGCAGCTAAAAAGCTCAGGGTCAAAGCAAGCAAAATATATTTCATATGAGTCTCCAACTTAATGTATGGTTGCCAGAAGGGATGTTGACTTTTATTGTTAAATCATAAGCCTTTAAGCAATCATGCGTTTTTACATGGGTGGGTTTTAACAAGTGGTCGCTATGTAGGCATGTTAAATTAACCCAAATGTAAGTTTTTTTAAATTAGTTAATATTTATCGAGTTGTTTGCATAATTTATATAATTAAAAATGGTTCGCCAAATGAGAGTGCTAGAACGGGGGAGTTGAAAATTGGCTGGTTTTTTTTTCTGCCAAACTATTGCCCGGGAGAGCTTTTTATATGGTTTATAAAAATCACTGGTTTTTTTATATAAAGGCGGTCATGGCTTTGCTTTGGAGTTTTTCTGTCAGTGGCTTTCAGGGAAATTATGGTGATGGCATCGGCCTAGTTTGGGGAGGACAATTTAGTTGGAGTGCGCCATTAAGCTCAAAGCTTCAGCCTTTTATCCCGCATATTCCCAGTGATACGGCAAGAACCACGCCGAACAGTTGGATTATTCATTGGAATCGCATTGCTATTGATGCGAGTGGGCTTGATCATACCCCATTGTCTCCAGGTGAGATTCGAGTTTTTGGGGAACAACTTGGACCAGTGCGGGCGGCACGCGCTATTGCCATGGTTCAAATAGCAGTATTTGAGGCGATAAATGCCATCGAAAATGCCTATGAAAGCTATACCGGCATCGTGCCTGTTCCTCACGGCATGGAAACATCACTGAGAGCCGCTATTGCGCAGGCAGCCCGCGATGCTCTCGCCAGTCTTTTTCCTTCTCAAACACCGATTTTTGACGCGGCTTTAGCTGAGGAACTCCACACCATTCCAAGTGGCATGGTCAAGAAAAGAGGGATAGATTTAGGAAAGCGTTCAGCCGCCGCTATTTTACTCAAATGCTCCAATGACGGTTCTCAACATACAGAACCTAGAGTGGGCATTGATTATATTACCAGTAATTTACCAGGCAAATGGCGTCAGGACCCCATAAGTTTGGTTCCTCTGGCCATGGGGGCTTATTGGAAAAATGTAAGGCCATTTATACTTCATAGCGCATCACAATTTCGGCTGCCCCCACCTCCTGCGCTGGGAAGTGGCGCTTATGCAACCGCCTTTAATGAAGCAAAGCGGCTGGGCGGTGATGGAATTATAACTCCAACCGAACGCACTCCTGATCAAACTGAAGCAGGAATTTTCTGGGCCTATGATGGAACCCCTAGCTTGTGCGCGCCGCCAAGACTTTATAATCAGATTGCCGTGCAAATAGCGCAACAAGAAAATACCGATTTCATGGACTTGGCGCGCTTACTTGTGCTTGTGAACGTGGCCATGTCGGAAGCCGGAATTACCAGCTGGGAATCCAAGTATTTTTATAGCGTTTGGCGCCCCATCACCGGCATCAGAGAAGCGGATCCAGGCATGGGACCAACCCATCTTGGTGATGCTAATCCATTAACTTTGGCCGACCCCACCTTTGCCCCCTTGGGAGCACCTGCCAGTAATTTGCATGGTCCTAATTTTACGCCACCTTTTCCCGCTTATCCGTCCGGACATGCCACTTTTGGTGGGGCCTTGTTTCAAACTTTGCGTAAATTTTATGGTCGCGACGATATTATTTTTACTTTCGTTTCAGACGAATATAATGGGATTACCCGCGACAACCAGGGCAATATTCGTCCCTTAAAACCACGTACTTTTTCCTCCTTTTCCCAGGCAGAAGAAGAAAATGGGCAGAGCCGCATTTATCTTGGCATCCATTGGGCCTTTGATAAAACTGAGGGCATCAAACAGGGCCGAAAAGTGGCGGATTTCGTCATGAACAACCTGTTCTTGAAGAAAGTACCCTAGTTATTGACCTTGAGCGTGTGCCATCTAGACTGCGACCATGGCAGTCAGCACAAAAAAAATAATTCAAGGTCAGGTTCAATCTATAGCTTTTGGTGGCGATGGCATTATTCGCCACCAGGGCCAAGTGGTTTTTATACCATTTGCCGCCCCAGGCGATGAGATGAATGCTCAAATTACGCTTAATAAAAAATCATTTGCCCGCGGAAAAATCACAAACCTAATCACCGAATCGCCAGACCGTGTCGCTCCACCTTGCCAATATTTTGGCCAATGCGGGGGCTGCCAGCTGCAACACTTAAACTATGACAAACAATTGTCCGTAAAAAAGACCTTCGTTATGGATGCACTTAATCGTATCGGAAAACTTGAGTGTCACGTGGAAGACGTTCGCGGCGCTGAAATCAAATGGCAGTATCGCCGGCATATACGATTGCATTGGCAAAATGGTCGTTTGGGTTTTGTGCGCCAAGATCTGCAGGGCTTGGTGGAAATAAAAGAATGCCTGATCTTTGATGAAAGGCCTGAGATTTTCCAAAAAATACGTCATTTATGTAGTTCCCTAAATCTAAAGAGCTCCGCTGAAATATCTCTTTATAAAGCAGAAGAGGGATTATTTGTATTGTTCTTTGATTTTTCAGGTCCGGTTGTTCACAGCCAAAGAATTTTTCAAGATGCGTTGGTAAATAATACCGAAATTAAAGGCATAATGTGGCGCGCCAATGGCACATATAAAGACATCGGCGACTGCAATATTAAGTTTAATCTTGATGGCCTAAATTTAACCCATAACCCCAAAGTCTTTGTTCAGGCCCACCCCGAGCAAAGTGCCGCACTTTATTTAAAGCTTAGGGAACTGGTTAAAAAAGCCTCATCGAAGCGCGTGCTTGATCTTTATTGCGGCATGGGCGCTACTTCGTTGCTGCTTAAGCGCGAAGGGATGGAAGTGTTGGCCATCGAAGCAAACCCCGAATCCATTAATTTAGCCGATAAAAATGAGGCCGCGAATGGCTTGAGCGGTACGCTGTGGCATTTAGGCGATGTCGACGAGCTCACTCCAAAAATTATCAAGGAATTTGGGCCGGATTGTGTCGTGGTTAATCCTCCTCGAACGGGCCTTAGTGACGCCGTTAAAAGGGCTCTTTTGGACTTTGCTCCTAAGAATATTTTCTATATTTCCTGCATGCCCGCCACACTTGCTCGCGACTTGACCTTTTTAAGTGATACTTACCAACTGACCCATTGCCAACCTTACGATATGTTTCCGGGCACTACTCATGTGGAGACATTGGTGCATTTGCTAAAGAAGTAAAAACCGTCATGGCGATTTAGGTTTGCTCAACGACAATCAAGGCATTCCCTTCCACAGCAACAACCACCACTTTACGCCCCGCCGGCAGATCCGGCCCCCTAACACTCCACACCGAATCTCCCAGCGTCACTTGGGCCTGGCCCGCAACGATTGGACTACTCAAAATAATAACTCTGCCTACCAATTGTTCTTGGCGCTTATTTAAGAGCGGCGCGTCAGATTGAATATTCTTTCTGGTGATTGATTTTCCGGCCCAGGTTATCAGCAAAGCCAAAGGGGAGAACACCAAAAGTTGAGTCACCAAAGAGAGGGGAGTCAACCAAGCGAGTGCCCCCACGATGAGAGCTGCCAGTCCCACCCACAGGAAAAAAGCTCCTGGCAATATGATGAGTTCAATGCCGATCAGGACCAATCCTGCAATAATCCAATGCCAATAAAGACCAAGAGAAAATATATTTTCCATTCTTAGGCCCCCGCTTTAGGAGTGGTTTTCCGGGGGCTCGCGGCAACTGGTATTTTGGGCGATGCCTCGCCGGCAAAAGCATCCTTGGCGAGTTCACTGATACCCGCGAGCGAACCGAGCAAAGCGCTGGTTTCCATGGGCATCATGATGAGCTTTTGATTGGGAGCATGAGCAAATTGCCCAAAGGCCTCAACATATTTTTGAGCGACGAAATAATTTACCGCTTTGCCCGAGCCGGCTTGAATGGCGTTCGAGACATCCGTCACGGCGCATGCTTCAGCACGAGCCAAACGTTCTCGCGCCTCAGCATCTCGCTCGGCGGATTCCTGCCGACCTTCGGCTTCAAGCACCATGGATTGCTTCACTCCCTCAGCCTTCAGAATGCGGGCTTGTTTATCGCCCTCGGCACCCAAAATAGCTGCCTGTCGTTCGCCCTCGGCCTCCAAAATAAGTGCTCTTTTTTCACGTTCAGCTTTCATCTGGCGATTCATGGAATCAATCAGTTCCCGCGGCGGCCGAATGTCTTTAATTTCGATACGCGTCACCTTGGTGCCCCAGGGGCTGGTAGCCTCGTCGACCACGGCCAACAATCGAGCATTGATGGTTTCGCGATGGGACAATAACTCGTCCAAGTCCATAGAGCCCATGACGGTACGAATATTCGTCATGGTGATATTAAGAATGGCGTTGCGCAAATTAGCAACTTCATAGGCGGATTTAGCCGCATCGAGGATTTGGTAAAACACAATGCCGTCCACAGTCACCGCGGCATTATCCTTGGTGATAACGTCCTGGGAAGGAACATCCATTACTGTTTCCATGAGACTCACTTTCGCGCCAATGCGGTCCACAGCAGGAATAATGAGGTGAAAACCGGGAGACAAAGTCCTGATATAGCGCCCAAACCGTTCTACCGTATACTGATAGCCCTGCGGCACCGCGCGTGCAGAGCGGGCGATGAAAATAATTACCACCACCGCTAATACAGCAAAAATTATCTCGCTACTCGAAAATCCATCAGACATGTTATTTCTCCATAATAATATATCCTAAGGATAGGAGAGCTTTGGCCATATTACTAGGGCTTTCCCAGCTGCTTTTTTAATCAGCTTCTTTGGTAGCCAAGGAATATCTCGGCCAATCCTCATCGGCGCCCGTTTCTAGCCACATGTGTTTAGATATACAACGAG